>JBKHAH010000073.1:0-16545 GCA_046542995.1 Bacteroidales bacterium | reverse complement strand
ACAAAATCAACACATTAACAAATTATTGTGAATTTTCTCCGGACACTACTGATTTCAAATCTTATTCTTATCCTTTGGATTGCAGATTGTTTATGTTTCAATTAGAATAAACAATCTGCAACCTTTTTAACTTTTTCATTATAAGATTTCCGCCTTTTCTTTCTGGAATTTGATTGCCAACAAATTTTAAAAAAGAACAAATGACAGCCTGGCTTGATTTTATCTTTACATGCTGTAAGAATAAACATATGGCTAAATAGTATAAGCATTGCCCAAGAACCAAGATAAATCTTAAACAAAGGATAAGAATCCTAACATGTCGTAATTTCTTCACATGTGTGTATTTCTATACACATATGTTTTTCTTTACTCTTTATAATTTTCTGTAAAAGACGATTGCTGCATGGCTGTAATTGGTACGTAATCAACATAGTAAGCTTTATTGACAAAGTATTGTGGCTCTGTTTTGGAATAAAGTTTGAAAATAAGTAAACGAGCTATTTTAAATTAAAATCTAAAACAAAAGATTTTATGATTCCAGGTATAGATGAAGTTATAAAACAAGATGTTATTGATCAGCTTATATGGGATGATCGTATAAATGCCAATGAGATTGCAGTAAAGGTTCAGGAGGGTGTTGTAAAGCTTGAAGGAACCGTTCCCTCTTATGCAGTTAAAAAGGTAGCTGAAGAAGATGCCAGCAATATTAATGGAGTAATCAAGATTACTAATTCTCTGAAGGTTACAAATCCTGATAATACAGGAAATATTTCAGATACTGCAATTAAGGAGAATGTTCAAAGCAGGTTATTGTGGGATACCCGTCTGAATTCTTCAGCTATTACTGTAGAGGTACTGGATAAGGTTGTTATTCTCTTAGGGAGTGTATATTCTTATTGGGAGAAAACACTTGCTGAAGATATCGCTGTAACATCTGTTGGTGTATTATGGGTTGATAATAAATTATCAGTGAAGCTAAAAAAAACAAAATTAGATTTGGATATAGAGAAAGATCTAAAAAATGCATTAAAACGCAATCTTTTGAGTGATCTGGAAAAGTTGCAGGTAGATGTAAGCGATGGTGTTGCACGAATCAGGGGCTCAGTTCCAGCTAAATCAATAAAAAAGGAAATCGGTAATGTGGCAATGCATACAAGTGGTATTAATGATATAATTAATGAAGTTACTGTAGAATAGAGGTTTTTTATATAACGAAGAATATCAAAGTATGAGGAAGTATTAAATGCGTTAAAAAATCAGTAACTTAAGATATTAGTGATTCGAAAAAGAAAGACGTAGAGCATATTCTCAATGAGATTAAAGAGATAAAAAAGAAAATACAATATCAGTACAGTGAAATGGAAAAAACTGATATTTCAGACAAAACAAAGCTAAAAGAGATTGAAAAGAACATTTATAGCAGTTTTGATAGCTTTGATAAATCTATTAAAAAGGCTGGAGGAATACTTAAAATATATCCTTGATGTATCTATTGTATTTTAACAATCCTTTACGCTGGCCAACAGATGAGCAAATGTTCATATTTATAATCTTAAAAATTAAATTATGTCAGAAAATAAATTTAAACGCTGGCGAATAGCATACGGAAACGGAATGCTTGCAATAATATTAGGACTTATAGCAGTGTTTATTCCAGAAATTACAGTAGTGGCTCTCGCAATCTACTTTGCTATTGCTATGTTGTTGGGAGGAACACTTTTAACAATAAGTTCAATTGTGTCAAGAAAAGATCTTCTGAACTGGCCTTTGATGATGACAGAAGGAGTTTTGGGAATTCTAATAGGGCTAATTATTCTATTTCAACCAGAAAATGTAGCAGCCGTTTTTGTTGTAATAATCGGAATATGGGCACTAATTATAGGAATTGTTTTTCTATTCTCATATTTCAGATTTGAATACAAAGGTCTTATAAAACCTCTGCTAATTTCCTATTCCATCTTGTCAATTCTTGTTGGCTTGCTACTAATCTTTAATCCCTTTGAAGGAACTCGAATAATTGTTTTCTTAATAGGTATTTATGCAATTGTATATGGGATTATGTCTATTATGTATAACGCCCAAAAATATGTGAGGTAATCTTCTTTTTGTTTTTAGAAAGCAAAAAACTCAACTCTTAAAACTTAACACTCATGAAAGTATTATTAATAGGTAGATGGGGGAAGACGCATGCCTTAGCAAAAGCTTTGGCAGAGAGCCCCAATATAGAACTTTACTCCTTAATAGATAAGAATAATACAGGTATTGCGAAAGTGTCAAAACAGACTCAAATTGCTGATATGTCAAGTATTTCAGTAATAGAGGAGATAGTTGAAAAACGTAAAATCGAATTAATAGTCATTGTTCCGGAGATGCCTTGTGAACTAGGTGCTGCTGATTATTTTACTAAAAAAGGAATTCCAACAGTTGGCCCCTCTGAATTATGCACAAAACTTGAAACAGATAAAGGTTTTGCACGAACCCTAATGAAGGATCACAACATTAAGGGGTATCCAGATTTTTGGATTTTCCCCGATAAAGAATCTGCAATTAGTTTTATTGGAAATTATCCTAAACAATTTGCCGTGAAGCCATCAGGGGTTACATCGGGGGATGGTGTGAAAGTTACGGGAATTCAACTGCAAGACAAGCTGGAAGCAGTTGATTATATTAAAGAGATTTTTGACAAGGCCATTGGCGGAATACCCAGAGTTATTATTGAAGAGAAAATAGTAGGGGAAGAATATACTATACAAATGTTTTCCGATGGGAAAACACTTATCCCTATGCCTGCTGTTAAAGATTACAAGCTACTAAACGAAGGTGATTCCGGGCTAAACACCCCAGGGATGGGCTCTTGCTCGTATTCCAATCATTTACTTCCTTTTCTTTCAATGAATGACTACATGAAAAGCGTTAAAATGATTAAAGAAATACTTGATGTATTGAAAGAACAGTATAATGAGAAATTCAAAGGGATTCTTTCTGGACAGTTTATGCTTACAAGCGATGGCATTAAATTGATAGAAATAAATGTAAGACCAGGAGATTCCGAAATCCTGAACCTAACCCCTATTCTTAAAATAGACATTCTCGAAATTTGCTTAGCGATAGCTGAGGAAAGACTCCATGAAATGGATATTGTATTTGAAAATAAAGCTACAGTATGCAAATATGTGGTGCCTAAAGGATTTCCAACTCCTTCTGGTAATTTTAAAGTTACAATTGATGAAAAAAGAATTAATGAAATCGGCGCACATCTCTTCCAGTCGTGCTTTAAAGTTGGAGAGCACCTTTATGAACCAAGTCCCAGACTTTTTGCAATTACGGGAGTTGGAGAATCTCTTAAAGAGGCTTATGAAAAATGTGAACAAGGAATTTCCTGCATACATGGAAATGAGATTTTTTATAGAAAAGATATTGGATCTCAGGAACTTTCAGGTGAACCTGAGAAATTTGATACGCTTGCAGATTAGAAGCCTATAAATAGTATTTCACCTAATTTGTATTTGAGAAAAATGTATTTGCATTCAATATTACGAACAAAAATCTGAATACCAAATGGATATCACAACTCCAAAACAAAATGACTTTATTAAGATCCATGAATTAGTCGGTAAGCTGGAAGGATTAGTTCAACACCCAATGCATTTTTATAAAATAATGATCACCTATTTCGGAAACTCCTTTTTTATTGCTAAAGATAATAATAAGGTTATTGCATTTGTATGGGGCTTTATTTCTCAAACAGATAAAGATATTTTCTTCTTGTGGCAAATAGGGGTTATGAAGGAGTACCGAGGAAATAAGCTGGCACAAAAACTTACAGAAAGAATAATTGAATTTGCAAAGCAGAATAATTGCAAAAAAATACATGCAACTGTTGAGACAGGGAATATTGCTTCATGGAAAATGTTTGAGAAAATGGAATTTAAAAATGTAAGTGAGGGAGATACTATTCTCGAAAATGGTAGGAAGGCCCTAGTAAATTACTATGGAAGCGGAACAAATCAAATTCTATATGAATATAACTTGTAAAAATTTAATGCTGGGCATCTATAATTAACGGTGATTACCAGAAGACCACAAAAGTATTTTTTTTTTGCTTAAATAGCAGAGCCAAGTTGCTATTCTACATTTATTGATACCTACAAGATTCAAGGGATATGCTGTTAATTTGCTGATTTTCAAAAGAGGAGTCTAAAAGTAGTTATATCTAATTTTCAAACTTATCATGTCAAATTAGGCTTTTTAGACACCCTCTTTTCAAAAAAAATTTAATAATTCTGATACCTCTCAATAAATAATTAATGCATAAATTTCTACAGATTACTTCATTATCCATTCTTTGGCTTTCGATGCTTCGCTAGTGTTAAAAAACTTCACATCGCCCGAAACAAAAGGTTTGCTTAATTTTGTTAGTATTTTTACCAATTTGCTTTCACCAATGATGGCAATTTTATCGAAATTTTTAACATGGGCAAAATAAGTTTTAAAATCTTCCCATAAGGCTTTAGCTGTAATGCTTTCGATTGTATCAATCTCGATGTAAAGTTTCTGTGTAACATATTCACGTTTGTTTTTTTCGAATAAAGCATTCAGCTTATCATAATCTGACTTTGTAATTTTACCTTGAACTTTAAAGGCTGTCAAATTGTTTTTAGTGATATCCAATACCTTAAACATAATGCTAATTTAATGGTTTACAATGTAAGAAATCCCCAAATGACCGCAACAAGCAAAAAGACCACGAAAGCCCAGAAAAAGAAAGTTAAGGTAAACATTGCAGCTGCACTTTCTCTTTGAGATTCAGGAATTTTTTCTCTTACCAAAACATCGCGTTCATGCCTGGGGGGTGTTAATGCTGCCAGGAATAATGAGAAGAGAACAATTACAAACAAGACCGGAGCCCATGAAACATTCCAATAAACTGGTCCAAAAGGCCTAACCCATGTTGCTGCTGCTAATCCTGCAAGTATCAGAATCAGGATAAAAATCCAGAAACTACCCCATGGGCCGGTTGTTTTAAAAACATAATAGAAAAGACTACCAATCAAAATGGCTGCCACTGTAATTACAAGAATTTCTAGAATTGCCATAACTTAATAATTTAAAGGTTAATAATTGAGAATAAAATTATTACCATGAAATCAATAATTACCAGTCGTACTTGCTATTTATGCTTAAATAAGTTTTAAAACAAGGATTCACAGAGATCAAAATTCATTTTTATACAATCACGTATTTAAAACCAGATCCTTCATGCTTACATTTTCATCCTGAATTTTTTCCTTGTCAACATGAATTTTGTTGCTAATCCATTCCCGGGCTAACTTCCCTTCCTCCTCTGGGCGTGTGCTCATAATGAATGCGGCAACAAGCCTATTGTTGTTAAACCACCAGGTGCTAAAGTCGCCACTTTTCAGGCTACCACGATAGCGAACATCGTTGGCCTCCTCATTGTCGCCAAAATATTCGTAGGAATAGTCGAATACATCAGAAAAAAAGAAAGGAAGGAAAACGTATGGCTCACGTTTTCCTGTCATCACTTTAGCAGCATGCTGCCCTTGCTCAAAGGCATGTTCCCAGTGCTCAACAACTCTCTTTTTATTGAAAATAAGATCGGGAAATTTTACAACATCTCCCGCAGCATAAACATCTTCAATGTTGGTTTCGCAGTATTCGTTCACTACAATGCCTTCGATGGAGTAAAGGGGAGTATCCTCAAAAATATCCACATTGGGTTCAACACCTATTCCTGCAACAACCATATCAGTCTTTAACTTCTCGCCAGAGGTAAGTTCAACTTCCTCAACCTTCTCCTTTCCATGAAATGCCTTCACGCTTTCGTTCAGGATGATCTTTACGCCTTTTTTTCTAAATTCATTTTGAAAGAAGACAGCAATATCATCAGTGGCAAAGCGGGCAAGAATTTTATCCTCTGGAACTATCATGGTAACCTTTAAGCCAATTTGATTTAATACAGCAGCTGTTTCGGTACCAATATACCCACCTCCAACAACTACTACACGTTCGGCTTTGCCAGCGTGCTCGCGGATGCTATCCGATTGTCTTTTTTCTTTGAGATAGAATATGTTCCTAAGGTTACTCCCCTTAATTTCAAGCCTTTTTAATTTTGAGCCAGTTGCAATCAGCAGCTTTTCGTATTCAAGTATTTCTCTGTTACTAAGCACAATCTGCTTGAGCCCGCATTTCAATTTATCGGCCTTTGTTTCAAGCATAACGTCAATGCCATTTTGGGCATAGAAATCGTTTTCGTTAATCAGGACCTCATCATCCTCATTTTTGTCTCTAAGATACTCTTTGGAAAAAGGAGGACGGTTCATTGGAAGGATTGACTCTGCTGAAATGATACACAATTCACCTTTTTTGATATTTTGCTCAACAAATGCTTTTGCTGCGTAACCAGCAGTAGTCCCTCCTCCAATGATAATATATTTATAGTTTTTCATAGCGTATGAATTTATTTTGCTTTAAAAATTTGAATCCTTCTGCATTTTTTGATTTACATAAACGTTTAAGTGATTAGAATCTGAATATTGCATTTAATTTTGATTTTGGCTCCGGCATTTTATCCTCATCCATTAGATATGCTGATCCGTTATTCAGGATAGTGTGAACTGCAGCCATATTTAGCAGGCATGAATTTTGCCCCTTTCCATTATCTCGGGTAATGATCTTGTTGGTGTTTTTGTCAAATACCCCCCAAAGCTCTTCACGGTTGCGAATAAAAAGGGTGTCAACCTGTTGGTTGATTGCTGCAGGAACAATTTCCTCTTCCTTGTAGGAGGCTTTTGCATCTGATAAGGCTTGCTCAAAAGCCGAAGCCTTTTCAGTACGTTTGCGGTTAAAGTACTCTTCCAGAATTTCCCTTGCCTTTTCATGTAGTAAAATTGGATCTTCATACTCTGGGTTTCCTGAGATGAATTCTTGTTCCATATGCTTATAGTCGTTAACCTCACTGTACAAGGGAACCAGATAATCAACTGTTGCCAAAATTAGTGGCACATTCTTTCCTTGAAGAATTTTCATTACCCCTTCGTTAATAGCCCTGAAATATTTCAGGATTTCGGATTTCTCCTCTTCCTTCCCTCCGCCATGCCCATGAAACAAGGCATGATTTTTTTCTGCCTGTCCAGTTCTGAACTGCAGATTTTTTTCTTTAAAGTCGTATCCAACCACATCCTCCGGATTACCGGGAAATATATCTTCAATTGCTAACTCGTCAATCCTATGTGGAAAACCTTCATATAATTTGGCGCCACTCAAACTTAAGGCAAGCAGATAAAATTTATCATCATCATTAATGTAAGGTAAAAGGGGTTTAAGATAAAAGTGGTCGTTTATGTAAGTGAATTCATCAAAATACACTGGTATCGTAAAATAAATGAATTCATCATGGTTTCTAAAGATTGCCAAACCGTCAGACTGATGCTTCCAGAACCCATAGTCCTCAATTAGGTCTTCAATTGGTTTAAGAAGGTCGTCTGTTGTTTTTTTATCAACCTCATATTCATAAAGATTATCCCGAACCTTTTTAGTTAAATTCTTAAGGTTCTTCTGATCCATCAATTCGTTAACCTCCTTACCTGCTCTATGGGTTGGAATGAATATACTTACACAATTCGGCTTGCTTATTCGGGCTAGCTCTTTAAATTTATCAATTGAGAGGTTGTCCATAATCTGAATTTTTTAAAGGAACATTCATATTCATAAAAGTTATGGGGCCGACTCAAACACAAACGCTTCGGAATTGGAGTTGAGATTACCACAAAACAAAAGTTTGTGTTAAAGTCTCAGCGGTATTACATTAGGTTATGTAGCCCAATCTACTTAAATACAATAACAGCCGCTGGATCTAGTACCTGAAATGTAAAGGACTCGGTTAAGTAGAGTTGAACCTTTTGCTGGTTATGCGACTCATAGCCAATTGAGAAATCCTGTCCCAGGGTCAACCTAAAATCTCCACCACGGTTCGCCACCAAAATGGCATTCTCAATATAATCAGATAATATAATATTACCATTGATAATAGTTTCAATATGTTTCCTGAGCGGGTAATGCATATTGTAACTATAAATATACTTGTAAAGTTCATGGCCTACTACCAGAGTGTAGGAATCCTCTATCGCTTCATTTCTAAATGAGAGAATAGCCTGCGAGAGTAGGTCAACAAGTTTTTCATAGTTGCCTGTTAGTTGTAAAGCCTCATGCTCTGAGATATTAAGTAACCCTTCAATGTTCGCTGGTTTAAAGCCTTTATAAATAGCCTCATCCTCAAATCGTGCAATTTTTTTAGCAGCATCAACCAAATTCCCCAGATCAATATCCTCATTTCCTCTTGCAACATTATCGAGTTCCCAAATATCCAGCTCAAAGGGTATGCGTGCCTCTACAAGCGGCATTACTTTATGAGTACCGTAATGTACGCTGTCTTTCCCTTGATTCTTAGGTATATCTAACCGGCCTGTTGTTACTGCGGCAAAATCAAACCCTTTGGGGCCATCTACATCAATAAATTTTCGGGCCGATAGGGCTGTTGTTAATGCCTCTTTGGCCTCTTCATTTATTTCTTCCCATGCTTTGTCTGAGATGGGTGCTAATGATTTTCTTAAAATATCCATATTCTTCTATTTTAAAGTTCCAATATTTAATTCGCCTGTTTCTCCCTTCTCATCTTCATCATCACCGTGTTCATGATGTGCTATATTACCCTCCTTAAAAAGGTTCTCACGCAATTCATCCTCCCAACCAGGCATGTTACGCCTTAACCATTCTAGAGCCATGCAAGCGTGTTCAATTTCCTCGTCACGGTTGTGCTCTAAAATTGCTTTTAGCTGCTCATCGCTGGTTACATCAACTCGCTGCTGATACCAATCAACAGCTTCTATCTCCTCTTTTAGGCTGGTTAGGGCTCTTGAGAAGTCTCTGGTTTCTTTGCTGAGTTCTTCAGCTGGTTCATGATAATTGCTCATATTTTTTTATTTTTATTGATTAATGGTAATTTTTAAGTGTTCTTACTTTAATATTAAAATGAAAAAACCTTGCCATAATGAAAAAACAATGGTTTTAGAGCCGATGAGAGGTTTATCGTGTATAAAAATCCACATTCTATAACAACCTTACTGTGGATTTAATTTTACAGCGTAAACCTATTATCTTTCTTTAAACTTTTTTCGATTACACTTTGAGAGGCTCAGAGCAAGCAACTCATAATGACCAAACACAATAACAGTAACTTACGTTTTGTTAAGGAGAGCCCATGCACGTGCTGTTTTTTAAGCATGATACAATTTTTTAACGGACTTTTCTTTTATTACCGATTAAGTAAATTGTGTTGTGTAGAAAACAGCAAGCATCAAAAATTTTAGTTTATAAATCAGTAGTGTCCGGAGAAAATTCACAATAATTAGTTAATGCATTGATTTTGTTACTTCCCTAAGGGTCTTTGATTTAAAGGGGGTTCTTTTTTTCTTTACCGATATTTTGTTTAACGGAACTGTCCCGTAGGGACAAAATATCGGTAAAGTACTGTTTAAGGTAAAAGTTTTCGTCCCGTAGGGACGACATATTTTTTCCCCGGACAACAGTGTTTATAAATCAAAAAAAAAGCCAATCCTGCTAACTATGGGAGTAAATACAAGTTTCATTAACACTAAAGAGCCTGTAACTATCCATTTATGTTTTTAAAAAATGTATAGATTAATCTACAAGTTTTTAACTTCTAGAGTAGTTTTCTCCACAAGATGCGCCTAAAAAACCTTAACTTAATTTTGGCAAGGTTTTTTCATTATATATATTAATTGTTTAACTATTAAAACATAGAAACTATGAGTAAATCATCAAATGCACTAATTGGATTTATTGCTGGAGCTGCTGCTGGAGCAGCATTAGGAGTACTTTTTGCCCCAGATAAAGGAAGCAAAACCAGAAAAAAAATCAGTAAGAAAACCCAGAAAATTTCTTCTCAGGTAACCGATAATCTCAACGAGCAAGTCGATATGATGAAGCAACATATCAATGACTTTGTTGATGATATTAAGGATAAGTTTGAGGACATTGAGTCGGAAATAAAAGAGAAGGTTGCTAAAGAGAAGGAAGAGGTTGAAGCTGAAGTTGCCAGAGAGAATGCTAAAAAAGCCAAGAGGTAGCTTCTGGTAAGTTAAATCTTTAACAATAGATCAGTCATTGGGAGCCTCGTTTTGTTTTATCTAAAAAGCAATGAATCATAATTTATTAAAGTATTGCTTCGTTATAAGAAACGAGGCTAGCAATGGCATTTAAGTAAATATGTATATCCGCATCAATACTAAAACGTTCAACCGTCATCGTAAAAAAACGAAGTACTCCACCAAACCAAACTCTCGTTTTTGAGTTTTGAAGCAACCGAGCATCCCGAAGGCCGTGGGATTACTCCTCGCTTTGAGATAAAATAATTATCATTGTTGAAGGCATAGTAACAGACAATCATATAGTTAATTTTAACACGAAACAAAATCAAACTTATACATTAACAACCAATAATATGGCTAAAACCGAATTGTCAGAGAATTTCTCTGTAGTTTCTGATGTTTTAAAAGGTTATCTAAAATCAAAAATAGATCTTTTAAAACTAGAATTACTTCAGAAGTATACTAATGCAGGTGTACACCTGCTTACTTCTGTGTCCGTCATAATATCCGCTTTTGCTGCATGCATCTTTCTGATGTTTTCATTTAGTTTTTGGTATGGCAACAGAACCGGTAGCCTCGATCAGGGTTTCCTAATCTCAGCAGGATTCTTCGCTTTCATTATTGTTTTGCTAATTGTTTTTAGGAAAGCAATATTTTCAAGGAACCTGATAAAGGTTTTCTCAAGTATTCTTTTTACCGACGAAGAAAATTAAAACAGATGAAGTCACCAGTAGATTATAAAAGTCTCCGAACTTTTAGCGATATTAAAATTGCCAAAGAGAAACTAAGGTACTCGATACTGCTTCATGAAGATATGCTTTCTAAGAGCATCGATAATTTAAGGGGCAATTTCATTCAATCCCTTAAGCAATCAGCATGGAGATGGGGTATGAAAGTAGCAGTAGGTTTTTTAATGAATCATCTTGAGTCGCGAACATCTAAAAGGGAGAGATAGGTAAGAAGCTATATCAATATTCATTGCCAATTCACTTAGAGCCAATGTTTGATCTACCCTGCACTCATATGTTGAGCGAAATGGTCATTATAACAGGTAACCCTTCGGGTATTGATGCTACAATAAGACCAATTGCAGCTAGAAACAGGCCGGTTAGCTCGTAATTGCGGAAAAAGTAACCAAAAGCGACGAAGCCACCTGTAATGCCTAATACTACAACCGAAAGCCATTTGCCAAACTTTTCAATCTGCTGTAAAAGTGGCGTGTTGATAATCTCAACGTTGGATCCCATCTGGTTAATTTTTCCTATTCCAGTTTGGATGCCCGCACCAGTAACAAACCGCATCGCCTTGCCTTAAACAATGGCCGTTTCTAAATAAGCCATGTATATTTAATCGTTGATTATTATCCCCTCAACAAGCTCTGGTTTTTTTCTCAACGGCTGTGATTCGCCGGTTAAGGACGACTCCTCTACTAAAATCTTTGGTTTTAATCAGTCGTAAATCTGCTGGCACCATATCGCCCGATTTTAACAAAACTACATCATCAGGCACTAGCTCCTCGGCATCAATAGTTTGCTTTTTGTCTTTGGGGATTTCGTTGGTACCATATTTATTAAGGTGATCCTATGCCTCCGCACTTTATAAACCTTTAACCTGTTCAGTCTGGAGTATATCCAGTACCTCTTTAAAATCCATTGAGTGCCAATTCATAACGCTTTCACCTTCCTCTGCTTTTCCATATTCGTTCTATATTAGTCAGTTCTTTTATACCGATAATTTTTAGTTGCTTAACCATTCCCAAAGTTTTACATTTTGCAAAACAACTCTAAAACAGGCACAAATCCTATAGGAAAGGCTCCTTCTGTTCCTTTCACTTTCATTTACTATCTTTGTACTATAATTTATACAAGAATAACATGACGGAACAAAACATTAGGGTACGATTTGCCCCCAGCCCAACCGGGCCTTTGCATATTGGCGGTGTGCGCACTGCGCTGTTTAACTATTTTTTTGCCCGGAAGCATGGCGGAAAATTTATCCTCCGTATTGAAGATACCGATTCGCAACGGTTTGTTGAGGGTGCAGAAGATTATATCAATGAGTCGCTAAAGTGGAGTGGCATTGAGGTTGATGAGGGAGTGAAGCAAGGTGGTCCCTACGGCCCATATCGCCAAAGTGAGCGTAAGGAGCTTTACAGGCAGTATGCCGACCAGCTGGTTGAATCGGGAAATGCTTACTATGCTTTTGATACCGCAGAAGAACTGGATACATTAAGGAAGGATGCAGAGGCAAATGGCGAGACCTTTACGTACGGTTACAAAATTCGAAACAGAATGAAAACCTCGCTGGCACTCCCTGCCCATGAGGTTAAAAACCGAATTGATGCTGGCGAGCAGTGGGTAATCCGTTTTAAGATGCCCGAAGACGAGGACATTGTTATGCACGATTTAATTCGTGGAGAGGTAACCGTAAACACATCAACACTTGACGATAAAGTGCTTTTCAAGAGCGCCGACATGCTTCCAACATACCATCTGGCTAACGTGGCGGATGACTACCTAATGGAGATTTCGCACGTAATACGTGGCGAGGAATGGCTACCCTCACTTCCTCTTCACGTAATGCTTTACAGGGCGTTAGGCTGGGAAAATAATAAGCCGCAATTTGCTCATCTACCATTACTACTAAAACCAAGCGGTAATGGAAAACTTAGCAAGCGCGATGGCGATAAGTTGGGGTTCCCGGTATTCCCGCTTGAATGGAAATCGCCCGGTGGCGAGGTATCAAAAGGATACCGTGAGGATGGCTACCTTCCCGAAGCGTTTGTTAATCTGCTTGCCCTGCTGGGTTGGAACCCTGGAACTGAGCAGGAGCTATTTAGCATGGATGAACTAATTGAGCAATTTTCGCTTGAGCGAGTTAGCAAATCGGGCGCACGTTTCGACCCAGAGAAGGCCAAGTGGTTTAACCATCACTTCCTAATGAAGAAAAGCGATGCTGAAATTGCCCAACAGTTCATGCTAACTCTTGATAAAAAAGGAATTTCAACGGACCAAACGAAAATTGAAAAAATTGTTGGGCTGGTTAAGGAGCGTGTGCATTTTGTTCATGAACTGTGGGAGCAAGCATCATTCTTTTTTGAAGCACCCAAGGAGTACGACAACAAAACCGTTAAGAAGTTCTGGAAGGATGATACTTCTGATATCATGAAGGAGATTAATGATATTTTATTAGATGTTGAGCCATTTGAAGCAGCAAAAATTGAATCCGCCATAAAGAACTTTATAAACGAGAAGGAACTTGGCATGGGTAAGGTAATGAATGCCCTCAGGCTTTGTCTGGTTGGCGAGTCGAAAGGACCGGGAATTGCCGATATAATTGAAATAGTAGGCAAGGATGCTACCATGCAACGAATAGAGCACGCAATTAATACCATAAAAAGATAGCTTGCTAAAAGAAACAAACTGTAATGAATGTTGTTACATATAAAGTATTACATTTATAATTATAAGAGCTATGTTTAACCTGTCAAAAAGATATTATGCCCTTTGTTGCTGTTGGTTAATAAACCATACGGAAGGGGCATGCTCTTGTTAAAATCAAGCTAAATCAGATATTACCTATTAGATATTTTGAGCCTCTTCCAATGAAGGGGCTTTTTTATTTCAACCATTTCTAAAAATTATAGCCATGAGCAAAGATAAAACTCAGATTCCATCTAAACAGCTGGTCAAATCATTCCTGAAAAATCTCGGCTACTCGCTTTTCCCTTACATTGATGGTGGCAAGGAGGTTATCGTATCCGAAAGGAGGTTGAGGAAACAGCTAATAAAACTAATACATCCCATAAGTGATAAGTTGCAATCAAACAGAAAAGATTTAGCAAAACAGTTTGTAGAAGCGATTCCAGATATTAAACTACAACTAAATGCAGATGCAACCTCTATTGCAACAAACGACCCCGCTGCCACAAGCACCAAGGAGGTTATTGTAACCTACCCCGGATTTTACGCCATAATGGTTTACCGATTAGCCAATAAGCTACATCAGCTTAATATACCACTCGTACCTCGAATGATGACCGAACAGGCACATTCCCTCACGGGAATTGACATTCACCCCGGCGCCACAATTGGCAACGAGTTTTTTATTGACCACGGAACAGGCATAGTTATAGGCGAGACATCTAAAATTGGCAATCGGGTTAAACTTTATCAAGGTGTTACCATTGGTGCGCTTAGCGTATGCAAAGAATCGGCAAAAACCAAACGCCACCCAACCATTGAGGACGATGTGGTTATTTATGCAGGAGCCACAATTCTTAGCGGGAGAACAACTATTGGGCACAATAGCATAATTGGAGGAAATGTATGGCTAACCAAAAGCGTACCTCCGTATTCGCTTGTTCAACATGAGGACAAGGTTAGGGTGAAACAGAAAAGATACTCGTTGAATTTGGGAGAAGACGTCACTTCGGCTGGCTCAGTGACCAAAGATGGGAAGAGGGAAGAGAGAGGTTAGAGTATGGGGTTTGGTGCTTGATTCAATCAGTTAACCAATCAATCAGTCAATCCTCGTTATGCTTCGCATCCCGAGGCAGGCATTCAATCAATCAATCAAAATGAAAGCAAATTCAGCAACAGAACTAGTTGGCAATACGCCACACCTACATTTAAACAAGCTATTCCCCAACCATGAGGTTTGGATAAAATTAGAACGCTCCAACCCCGGTGGAAGCATAAAGGACAGGATTGCCCTGGCAATGATAGAGGATGCCGAGGAGAAAGGGTTGCTTAAACCAAATGGAACCATTGTTGAGCCCACATCGGGTAATACGGGCATTGGGCTGGCAATGGCCGGGGCTGTAAAGGGCTACAGTGTGGTACTTGTAATGCCCGAGAGCATGTCGGTGGAGCGTCGTATGCTACTTATAGCCTACGGAGCAGGAATTGTTCTTACTCCCAAGGATAAGGGTATGAAAGGCGCCATAGCAAAAGCCGAAGAGGTGGCCAGAAATACGCCGGGAGCGTTTATACCCATGCAATTTGAGAATATGGCAAACCCAGAAATACATGCCAAAACAACAGCGCAGGAGATACTTCTGGATTTCCCTAAAGGCTTCAATTATCTTATTACGGGTATTGGCACTGGTGGCCATATTAGCGGCGTGGGCAAACGGCTAAAGGAGGTTAACCCCTCAACAATGGTTATTGGTGTTGAACCAGCCGACTCTGCAGTACTTAGTGGAGACGAACCTGGGCCGCACACCATACAGGGTATCGGCGCAGGATTTATTCCCAGCACGCTTAATAAAAACCTGCTTGATAAGGTGGTTTCTGTAACTGGGCAAGAGGCGTATGAAATGACCAGCAAACTTGCAAAGAGGGAGGGAATACTAGCCGGTATATCAACGGGTGCTTCGCTTGCAGCAATATCTGCTTTGGCAAACAAAATTCCCAAGGGTAATACAGTGCTAACATTTGCCTATGATACGGGCGAGAGGTACCTTAGCGTGGAGGGTCTATGGGGCTAATTTACAGTAGTCCGAGTGCGACTTTAAGTCGCGTCCGGACGGGAAGGAACGGATGCATACGATTACTCACGGGGTGACTATCTGCTTAGCGGGTAGTCACCCCGTGAGTGTTGATGCTACTTAGTTAGCTTCTTCTGGTAATAGCTGGTATAAAGCGTAGCGGCTGTATTGTGCCCAGCAACCCTATCCTTTACAATAAAAGTGGTTACGGGTGCATGGGAGTACTTGGTAAACAGGATGTCGTGACCAATACATAAGCCAACAATTATGTTTAGGTCTGTTTTTAAATCGTTAAGCACCATGGCTTGCCCAATGGGATTGCAGATAGCCTCGTACCTATCGCACTTAATTTGTGTTAGCTTAAAATCCTGCTTGTTTATTCCTGTGAACTTACAGCATATGGTGTGAACGGTAAACTTACTATCAAGAACCTCCCTCATTCTTTTTGCCTCGGCGTTTAACCCAACGCAGTGAGCAATGCCAATCTGCTTGTAGCCCATTTGCCGGGCAAAGCCAATAATCTCCTCAAGCCTTGTCCATTCCATGTAATGCTCACCCTCAATGCGGGTTGATACTTCCAGCATCTTCCTGTTTTCTGGCATCTCATACTCCTGCCTTGTTCGCACATTGTACCCATCAAAGTTCTGCCCCTTTGCGCACTCCTTACCCTGATAGCAAGGATAGGTTTTACAACCTGCACAGTTTACAGTTTTGCTGCTCATTGCAATTGTTTTTATTTACCCATACAAAAGTATAAATTATATGGGCATAACTAGAAAACTCCGCTATTAATAAAACTGCTCCTTGTTTATATTAAAAATATACGCTTACTCACGGGGTAACTATTTGCTTGGCGGGTAGTCA
>JBKHAH010000072.1:0-16590 GCA_046542995.1 Bacteroidales bacterium | reverse complement strand
GAATTTAGGCACCCTCTTACCTCCAATTAAGGCTGTTTCTCCTTTATCTCCGGTTTTAGTATAAATCTTCATATAAAAAATTATGCGTTTTAGTAATAATGCAAAAAATTCATAATTGTTCAATTTTTGAAACAAAAGTATCAATGGGAAAAAGAACCCGATAGTATTACCATCTTACAAATAATCCAAAATCGAACTCTAAAGTTCTGTATGGGTGCTTAGGTAGGGTAACATAATCTACCCTACTATTTTGTGCAGTCCAATGGTATGTTGTTTGTTGGTAGTTTAATGTACGTTTTGTAAACTCCCCTGCTGCACGAAACTTTAAACCAACTAGCGATTCTGAGATTGAAAACATATTAACGCAAAATTCAAGTTCAGGTAGTATGTATAGGTTAAAATTATTATCAATCTCATAATTAAAAACTCTTCGGTAATTGCCATACAACTCTTTTTGAGCAATGCCAGTATCAAAGCGTTTCACCCATCGTAAACCAGCGTGCACCCTAAAGTCAAGCGATAATGATTTATGCTGATATTTAAACTCAGGGCCTAAAGCAAAGCCCATATTATAATTTCTCCTTTGCCAATAGTTAGAATCGGTGGTACCATACATTCCCTCGTGATTATCCCAATGGAATTGTGTTATCTCGTTAATATACTCAGGATACCCTAAAAAACTAACACCTAACCCATAGTTATTCCATGGTAGATAAGAAAAAGTAAAATTATACTTAACAGGGGCCAGATCGGAGAACATGCCCACTACCATATTAATATAGTAGAGATTACTTAGCTTAAAGTTTCCGTTAAAATTTAAATACAGATAGTTGCCAGTAAATTTATCAGTATCTAAATAGTTTAAAAAATCTAAATGTGAATTGTTAGGGATTGTTGCACAATACCTACCCTGCAAACCCATACTAAACCCAAGCTGCTTTTTATTAACTTGCTGGGATAATACAATTGATGGGATTAAAACAGCTACCATAACTATAATAAAACGATTTGGTGCGGCCATACTAATTTTGAGGTTGAATTATGCTTATTCGCTCGGTATTTACAGTTAGTACTTCTGAATTATCAAACAATATTTCTAGGGCAAACTCAGCCTCAGGCCCCTCTACTGGTATGCTTAAAAAAATATTGAAACGAATATTTGGTTCATTTTTAGTGTCCACATTAGATTGTCTTAGTATTTCGTCAAGCTCAATGTATAAATTACTTCCATAGCTATAAGGTTCTTGCGCTATAAAGTACTCTGCAACATCAGTACCCGCAGGTATGGTATCGTTAATATCAAAAAGAGTATATGCTCTAAAGCTTTTAATAGTTTCGATAGGCAAAAAGTTCATTGAACAGTCACACGACCATGCGTAGGCTGCATTAAAGCCTATTCCGGTTTTTGTAGAGCAGCTACATGTATAATAATCGGAGTAGCTAGTATCGGCCATTGTAATGCTAAAAGCTACAGCCGAAGCATACATCTCATTCTCGTTTGTTGCAACGGGATACAATCCAGAATTATCAATATTAGAAACCTCAAATAAGCTGATTGAATAGTAATGAACCTCATCGCTACATTCGCACCCGCCGAAAAGAATACAACTTTGAACTACCTTTATCAAGGTAAATAGCGCAATAAAATAGATTGCTTTAACAAGAATTCTCACAGTAAAGACAATTTAAACTAATGCCTAATTATCGTTCTCATTAGCAACAACCTTTTGAATCTTAATAGGATTTGGGTTTACCTCGTCAGTCTCAATTAAGCCATCGCGCAAACGAATAATTCGCCTTGCATGTCGAGCAATCTCCTCCTCGTGCGTAACTACAATAATTGTGTTACCCTCATTGTATATATCCTCAAAAAGATTCATTATATCAACTGAGGTTTTTGAGTCGAGGTTCCCTGTGGGCTCATCGGCAAGTATAATTGACGGGTTGTTAACTAAAGCGCGCGCCACCGCTACCCTTTGCCTTTGCCCTCCAGATAGTTCATTGGGTCTGTGAAGCATTCTATCTGTAAGGCTAACCTTGCCAAGCGCGCTCTCTGCCTGAACAATTCTATTTGCTTTGTTAACACCGGCATAAATTAACGGTAGCATCACATTCTCAAGAGCGCTATAGCGGGGTAGCAGGTTAAATGTTTGAAAAACAAAACCGATCTCCTTATTTCTAATCTCGGCAAGGCTATCATCCTCTAATTTACTCACATCGGTACCATTTAAAACGTAGGTTCCATCGGTTGGAGTATCCAGACACCCAAGTATATTCATTAGGGTTGATTTTCCTGAACCTGAGGGTCCCATAATGGCAACGTACTCATTCTTTGTAATATGAAGAGAAACACCATCCAACGCTTTAACTATCACAGAACCAACCTTATAATATTTTTTTATATCTGTAATATCAATTAGAGTTTTTTTGCTCATCTATAGTGTTGTTTTAACAAGTTTTCAATTTGACCAACAAACCTACTAAAAGTTTATCATAAAATTTTGCTTGGCTATGCCTTTTCTGAAAATTACTACCCCAACGTTAAACAAATCGATGCTAATGCTTACGCTCTTGTGGTGAGAAATTACCTGCCATGCTCTGAACATCTCATTACTCCAGCGAATATCATCAAAAACAAAAACCGAGTCGTTGTGCTTTTTTTCCAGACATTGCCTGAAATACCTTAAAGTGGGTTCAGCCTTATGATTGCCATCAAAAAAAACAAGGTCAAATTTTGGGGAAGCATCTAGCACTCCACCAATTCTTGTATCAAAATCGCCTTCTACCACGCTAATGTTACTATAACCAAGATAATCAAAAGAGCTTTTTGCAATTTCAAGCCTTTGGCTATCACCCTCCAGAGTTGTTACCAAACCGTTAGGGCATGCACTTGCCAAATACAAGGTACTCATACCTACCGAAGTCCCCAACTCTAATATATTCTGGGCATTAACCCATTTTGCTAAACGAAAAAGAAGGCCACCAATTTTTGGAGATACCGACGAGTCCTTAATTATCCTACATAAAGAGGTTGGCTTAGTATGCACTCTGCTACCAGCACCATAAAAACTACACCCCAGGCTAACACCTGAGTTAACTTGCCAGTTCCTAAACCATTCTATCTCGTTAATCGTTTCTTGCCATTTGTCCTTGGAATTCAAGACTTCGTTAACAAATCCATATACAAATGGGGAGTGTATCCCATGACCTGCAGTAGATTTAGCAGATACGAGGAAAGACATGTAGTCCTGAGCAATTCTTACTGAGTTAGATATATCAAACACAAGCTAAAATTTTAATATACAAATGTATCGGTTAATTCCACTTATTTATTGCGTGAAAGATATTTTTTTTAATTATTTTTAAATAGACTTACCATAGTAGGAAAAAAAGAATGAATACTTAATTTTGTAATATGGGAGTTAGCCTTATAACCGATATAATGTACCTGCCCGGAGTTGGCCCAAAAAAAGCAGAACTGCTTAAAAAGGAGCTAAATATTAGCACCTTTGGCGATTTGCTTTACACTTTCCCATATAAATATGTTGACCGCTCAAAGTTTTATAAGATATCTGAAATAAACAGCGATTTACCTTACATTCAAATAATTGGTAAGATAGTAAGGTTTCAAGAAGCCGGAATGGGACGAAAAAAAAGGCTTACCGCAATCTTTACTGATGGAACGGGAACTATTGAGCTTGTATGGTTTAAAGGTTTACGATGGATTTCGAAAAGTTTAAAGCCCAATGTAAACTACGTAATTTTTGGTAAACCAAGCAAGTTCAGCGGGCGATACAATATTGCTCACCCTGAGGTTGAAGAGTATAATCCTGAGCAAAAAAACTTAAATGCTCAGCTACAAGCTGTTTACAGTACAACTGAGAAATTAAAAAATAGCTATATAACCTCCAGAACAATCCTTAAACTTCAGCAATCGCTGGCAGAGATGCTTGATGGGAAAATTAACGAAACCCTCCCACCCTACCTGATTGAGCGATTAAAACTAACAACTCTGCCTGAAGCACTCCGAAACATTCATTTTCCTGAATCGGCAACATTACTTCAGAAAGCCCAGATGCGTCTAAAATTTGAGGAACTTTTTTACGTGCAGCTTAGCCAGCTTCACCTGAAATATGTGAGGGAACTTAAAGTGAAGGGGAATATATTTAGCATTGTTGGAGACACCTTTAATCAGTTTTATAAGGAAAAACTCCCCTTTACGCTCACCGATGCGCAAAAAAGAGTAATGCGCGAGATACGCAGAGATTTGGGCTCTGGCAAGCAGATGAACAGGCTGCTACAGGGGGATGTGGGTAGCGGCAAAACGCTGGTGGCCATTATGTCAATGCTTATTGCTATTGACAATGGTTTTCAGGCATGTATAATGGCTCCTACTGAAATACTTGCAACCCAACACTACGAAACAATTACCGAGCTGCTTAAAGGGTTGCCCCTTAGCATAAATCTACTAACTGGAAGCACAAAAAAGGGTGAACGCCCAAAAATTCATGCAGACCTTTTGGAGGGTAATACAAACATTCTAATTGGCACTCACGCTCTAATTGAGGATGTTGTTAAGTTTAAGAATTTAGGGTTAGTGGTTATTGATGAGCAGCAGCGGTTTGGTGTGGCTCAACGAGCAAAACTGTGGGCAAAAAACATAACCCCACCGCACGTACTGGTAATGACCGCTACCCCAATACCCCGTACGCTTGCCATGACTGTTTATGGCGATTTGGATGTGAGCGTAATTGACGAGCTGCCACCCGGCAGAAAACCCATAAAAACCATTCATTATACCGATACAAAAAGGAACCGAGCTTTTGGTCTCATCCGTGATCAGGTTAAGCAAGGAAGACAAGTCTACATTGTTTACCCTCTTATAAAAGAATCGGAGAAGATGGATTATAAGGATTTAAAGGATGGGTACGAGAGTATATCGAGAGCATTCCCCCCACCAGAATATGTTACGGTGGTGGTTCATGGGCAAATGAAGGCCGATGAAAAGGATGCCTCCATGCAGCTTTTTGCCAAGGGGCAAGCACAAATAATGGTAGCTACAACGGTTATTGAAGTTGGGGTAAACGTACCCAACGCAACGGTAATGGTTATTGAGAGCGCTGAGCGCTTTGGGCTATCGCAGCTCCACCAGCTACGAGGACGGGTTGGAAGGGGTGCCGATGAGAGTTTCTGCGTGCTTATGTCAGGTGTTAAGTTAACCAACGAATCGCGAAAGCGACTACAAACCATGGTAGCTACTAATGATGGATTTGAAATTGCGGAGGTTGACATGCAACTTCGTGGCCCCGGCGATATGGAGGGCACGCAGCAAAGTGGCCTGCCATTTGATTTTAAAATTGCAAACATAGGTAAAGATGGCCAAATACTACAGTATGCCCGCCAGGTAGCAACCGACATTGTTGATGAGGACAGGAAGCTGGAACTCCCAAAGAATCTAATTCTACTAAAACAGCTTGAGAAACTTACGCTGGAAAAAACCAGCTACGCACAAATTAGCTAGAATGCCATTTGGAAAAATTAACCCAAGTTATCCTATTCTATAGTTAACCTATATATTTGTCGTCCTCTTGAGCCAATTACAACACTATTGCCCCAAGCAACAGGTGAAGCCTCAAAGTTATGCCCAACATTTCGCTTATAAATAATATCACCGTTACTGCCATCAATAAGATAAGCGTTACCAATAACATCGCCAGTAAAAATATACAAATCGCCCACCTCGTTATAGAAAGCTACGGGAGAAGACCAACTATAAGCACTTAAATGAGTACGATAGGCAATTTTACCCGTGCTTTTGTAAAAAGCAATAAGTTCCCCATTACGGCGTTTCTTTGTGTGGGTAATGTTTGTGATGATAATATCATTGGCATTATGCTTGCCTATTAACGGTGTAGAGAACATCCCCCCATCGCTCCGCGATTTACCCTGTACAACGGCATAAGCCCTCACCTTGTTTGTCCACACTTTTGTTCCATCCAATCCATTTAGCTTGGTAAAATACGAGTAGCCCTCATCAGGCTGCTTATCAATCTGGCAGCTAGTGTACAGATATGGCACGCCATCCTCCACCTCAATTACAATTGATGCATCCGTATCATCTATATTATCGTAATGCCAAACGGGTTTCATGGTTAGCAGGTTTACACACAGGATGTTCCCATTATTATCACCAAAATATCCATAGTTTTTATAAACTGCAAGGCTCGACTCAATTCCATAATTCGGCTTGCCAGATACCCGATAAACCAACTTAGACATTAGCTTGATTTCTCCATTATTAACAGAGTATTTATAGAACACGCCATTCTCTCCTGGCCAGTAGAGGTAATCACCAACAACAACAGGGCTGCTATCAAAAGCTCCCCATCTGCGGTATGCAACCGACTCCGTATGACCAGAGTAGAAGTATTGCTCTTTATGCTTGTGAAGGTTAATCATATGAATGCCAAATTCGCTGGTATGCGGCACACCATTACCAATGTAAAGCATACCATTGAACCTTGGATCAACAGATGGAGTACCCTTAATGGGGTTGTTTGTATGTATTGGGGCTCTGGTCTCTTTACCTGTTTCAAAATCGAGAAAAAATACGGTGCCCGATAATGAGCCCAGAATTACTTCGGGGACAGAATTTTTTGATTTAAAATCATCGGATAATGCCTTAAAGGATTGTCGCAGCGTATCTGGCCAATTCACGAGTAGTGGCTGACCAGTCCATCCTAACCCACCGCCCCAAATTCCAAGGCTCGTCTTTTTTGCATTAAAATCAGTATTATAAACCCAATCGATTATAATTTTTTTAGGAATCCCTTGAACATTGCCCGAAACGGGCATATCCCTTTTAAAGCTACCCCTAAACATGAGAACTCCCTTCTCCTTACTATAAAAATCATCAACTATTCTTCCGTTTAGGTGAGAGGAATCGTAATAGTGATAGGTTCTGTGACTGACTTTTTTAAGTGTGTGAGATAAATCAAGATTTGGAGCATAAACCAGAGCAAACTCTGGAATTTCTGGAATATTAGATAAAAACCTGCCAAGCAAGGAATCCTTTTGAAAAATGATATTATCTTCTAGGCTAATTTTATCAAGCTGCTTTAAAATATTCTTATGTTTTACCTGAGTTTCTTCCTCTGAAAGTTTTTTGACTCCTGCACAACCTCCTGATAATAGCAAAACTAAAAAAGCAAGAGTTATAACTGGTATGACTACCGAACGAAATGCAAAATTCCTCATCAACAATACAAAATTAAAGATAAATAATGGCAAAGATATTAAAATTGGCTAGTGTTGATCGGAAAATTCTGAGGGAAGTATCAGATAATTTATAAACCTATAGCAATAATTTAATGCTATAACTTATGGTTGGAACATTCTAACAATCATTTACTACTGCTGTCCACTTAAAATAAACTGAGGAACAGCAGTGAATTACATTAATAACTAAACGCAGAACCATAATAAGTAAAACAACCATGGGGTCTAGCAAGGTTTTAAGAATTGAGTACAACTTTTCCATATCTTTAAATTTTAATGTAAATACTACTAAAACTAAGTTACAGCAAAATTAAACTTGAAACAACTATTCACAAAAAATCACAGGTACTTACCTTTAAGGATATTTGGCCAATAGGGTATCTTGCTCATTGACATAATTTTAACATCGCCCTTTTTGGTTCCTAGCAATTCAAGATGAGATATTATATCCTGAGTTGGATTTGATTGAGTTAGAAAAACCCTCAACTTTTGCAGCTGGTTAAGCTCCCGCGCATAGTTATAGTGGTAATTCTCCCTAAGCCCCAACTCAATATCAGAAACTAGATTCCGGAAAGGGAACTGAGCAGGATTATCAACATTTATAATGCAAGAGTAGAAGGCCAGATTCTCCTCAATTACCGGGGCTAGCATTAAAAAATTAATTGCATCATACTTATCAAAAATTAAATGGAAGATACCATCAACCTGATGTAAACTAACCTTCTCGCCCCTAATATCCGATACATAGTTACTTTTGTGCATAAACCTAAAAAAAGGTAGCCTGAACTTACCCATACCTGTAACTTGCACAATATCGTTTAACTTGTAACGATAAAGCCCCCCGCTAGTGGTAATAACAACCTCGTACTTCTGACCAACATTAAGCTGATGCAAGGCTTTTAACTTTTTGGTTCTTAAATCAATAAACTCCAAATAATGTGAGCGGTACGCTGGAATACCCCATCGCTTTCCAAATGGAAAGGAAATAATTCCCTCCGTAGCAATCAGTCCTTTAGCTTGAATGTAAGTGGTTGGAAATATTTTCTTCAGCTGGTTTAAACATGGTTCTTCTGGTGTATCGGCCCAGCAACTAATAACTTGTAAGCGAGGCCAGATTTTCTCGAATACACCTTGAGTGTTAATATCTAACGATTCCAGCTGCTCTGCTCTTCGTCTGTTAGGCTTAATGCTTCCAGCTGAAAATCTTTTAAATTGATAAGTTTCAATGGATATGCTCCCCTTTTTAATATCAGAAACTAATTGTAAGTAGTTTTCTTGAATCGATTTAATCAGAATTGTTAAAAATGATGGGTGCCAAACAGAAATTAAGCCTAACTTTTTATCGCTTAAAAGATAAAAGGCCGTAATATATGCCCAGTTCTGACTATCGGATACATTCTTAATCCTATCAGGAACTACCATAATATAATTTTGAATAGCGCTAAGCCCCCCTCCTAAATACTCGCTATCCTGTTCAAAACCAATGGGTATTCCTAAATCAGAATGTTCGGCTTGGTTTGTGGCTGGGCTTATTGACCAATACTGAGTAGATACAAAAAGCTTTGGCCACGTAATGTATAAACCAAATAGCCAGGGTTTAATGGCATTAGCAAACTCATTTTTTAGAGATTTGGTATAGGGTACATACTTGGTTGCTGAGGTTGTGCCGCTGGTAGGTTCAAACAAAAGTACCCTCTCTGAGGTCAGCAGACCGTTACTTCGGGTTACAATTTTCCTAATGTAAGGGGTGTAATCTTCCCAAGTTGTTAAAGGTAAATCGTACGGAAAGTTTAGAAGCTTTTGTTTCTTACAGCTTAAATAATCCGACTGTATATTCTTGTTTATAAGTTTAGTAAACTTTCTAATTTGTACTTTCCTAAAAAACCTAAGCAAAAAAAAGAACTGCGCGGTTTCTTTAATGGTTGAAAGGAAAATTAGGCTATTAGCAGCTATAATGGGTAATATTCTCATTTTAAACTTGGGATAAATCAACCTTTGCAATATCCTTCACTTTATAAACAGCAGGTTTAAAGTTACTTTCGCAAATTTCAGCTATGCAAGCCAACTCATCGCCTAGGTAGTAGCCAGGGTTCTTTTCTAAAAAGTACTTCACATGCAAATCATTCATTTTAGATTCGGGAACGTTTGCCATTGGTAGCTTTAGATAATCTTTGTCATTCTTTAATTTTATTATATGATTATCAGGATTGTAACAGTTTCCGAACTTATAAAACCCAATGGTATTTAAAGTATTCTTGTAATGCTTCGGTATATTGGTATTGTAGTAGGCAGGAAAAAACTCTTTGAAATATAATGGCAAAAACCGATAGGTTCTATAACCTTTGGTTATTAAAAACCAGTATTTTAACGTTTTTGAATACTTATTAATTAAGTAAAACATAAATTTGACAAAAGCACAGGAAAGCGCAGAGTAGCCCCGTGCCTCCTCCTTAACTATGGTATCGCCGCTATATAGAAATAGCTGCTCGCATCCATTCACAGGGAGCCATATCAACTTAATGGTTGAGAATCCTAGAGTTTTACCAGCATGGTTTTGTATGAGTATAATCCAATCCTTCTCCTTTAAATCTTTAAAAAAGATTTGAGGCTTAACATTGTCAAAATACTGCTGATAGAGTTCAAGCAACCTTTGCCTATCTTGATTGTTAAAACTTTTTTGGGGCACTATGCTTGTAACAATTTCCATAAGCACAACTATAACCTGAACAAATCAATGTAAGGACTTTGGCTTCCAAACATATAACTACTCAAAGGGTATTGGTTTTTCCCAAAGTTAAAAAAGTACAAACGACTTGTGTAACAAATTTTTGTGAATTTTTTCATAGCATCAATAAACGGATTATTCTCATGCAGCGCAAGCGTTATGTAGTGAAATCCTGTTCCTGAATACTCATAAAAAACTCTTGATAATAACGATTTAAAGACATGAGCATCATGGTTTTTAACCACTGTAAAACCAGCGTAAAGCATCAATACCTTCTGACCTTTTTTTGGAATACTATGTGCTCCCATAATTTTAAGTAATAAACTGAGCAAAAAAACAACCAGTCTAAAACGGAGTGTAAATCCCTCTAATACATGCTGCTTAAATGATGTAAAATCTCCAACAGAGCATACTCCAATAATTGAGTTACTATTATCAAGGGCAATATAGAATGATAATTGCCTAAAAATTTCTATACTATAGCAATCATCATCGATAAAAGGAAAAAAATCAGTTTTCGCGCCCTCACCTTTTAAAAATGCAATTATTTCATTTTTATGCTCGTGGCTAGCTTTCACTACATTCAGTCCTTTATCTCTTCGTGGATTACGTTTACGTTTTTGTAATGGTATTGAATAGGTAAAAACTCTACCCTGATTATAAAACTTGGGTAACGAGCTTCTTCCTGAAGCAAAGAGACTTCTTGTGAGACTATTGCTATCGATAAGGGTTGCGAAGTGAAAATCTGTTTCCTGCTTTTTTACAAATTCCTCAAGAAACTTCAATCCTTTTATCAAGCTAAAACCACTACGAACTGAAGGATGAACGCGCACATTGCTTAAATACCCTGCATTACAACTTTTCCCTTTTACAAACACCTTCTGCAAGTTCCAGCTGGCAACCGCCATAACCCGTCCGTTAACTACGCCAACTATTGTTTGGTTTGGGCTGCCTTGAATAGCTGATACAGCAAAATATGAGGGCTCATACTGGTAGCGTAACTTTATCTCACCTTCTAGTGGTATCTCTCTAATTAACTGACGAATTTGCTCGTCATCGCTTATTAATGCAAATCGAAAATCCATAACCTAAACATTCTCTCCAACAGGTAGCCCCTGTCTTTTCTCAACATCAATACGTGAGCTAAAATTTGTAGCAAAGTAAACTATAGACTTTTTAACAGAACCACAGTTTGCCTTTAAATCGAGGCTACGCCACAGGATTGACCTAACTTTAAAAAAGTTCCTGCGATAGATATAGCATAAAAATGATAACTGTTTTGCTGATAGCTCTCCGGGATGAAAAGCCACATCGCCAAACTTATAACCTTCTGCTAACCACCATGTATTATCAATGAGTTTTCCTTCCTTTTTAAACCTATCGTACATAGGTGTTCCAGGGAAAGGTACAAGATGATTAAAAGAATTCATGTAAACTTTATTATCCTTTGCAAATCTTAAAACACGTTCAAAATCTTCCTCTGTATCATGCGGATATCCGAACACAAAGGTTGCGTATAGAATTAAACCAAACCGCCTAAATTGCTTAATCACATCATTATAGTCATTAAACTGTAGGTTCACACTCTTGCCCATTAGCTGAAGGTTCTTTTTATTTAACGATTCAAAACCAACAAGAATGCCAATGCAACCTGAATCCTTCATAGCCTGTAGCAGCTCATCATCTTTACTTATATGCATACTAACCTGTCCAAACCAACCAATATTAAGCGGTTTTAGGGCATTGCATAGTTCAAGCGTTCTTTCCCTATCAAGCGCTACATTATCATCAACAATAAAGAAGAATTTACGCCCAGACTGCTTAATATCATCAACAATGTCATTAACAGGGCGTTGGCGATAGGTTTTTTTATAGAAACCATATATTGAGCAGAATTCGCAGCTATGATAACATCCACGGGAGGATTCCACTAATCCGATTTTAAGATAACGCTTGTCCTTAAATATGGTCCTATCAGGCAAAAGTCCTTTGGTTTCAGGAGGTTTCTCATTGCAATAAATGGCTTTTAGAGTTCCCTTCTCAAAATCATTTAGTACCTGTGGCCAGGTGGTCTCGGCCTCTCCCATTACCACAACATCAGCATGTTGCTTAACCTCTTCGGTGGCTAGGGTTGCATGGAAACCGCCCATTACCACGGGAACATTTCTCACGCGAAACTCCCTGGCTATTTCATAAGCCCGCTTTGCCGTATATGTCTCGGTGGTAATAGCAACAATATCGGTTGGTTCGTCGAACGGAATCTTCTCAAGCCTATCATCGTAAAATGCTTTTTGGAACCTACTGGGCGTTATTCCGGACAACACAGCAATAGCCAAGGGTTCCATGCACCATGTTTTTGCATATGATTTGTTGCGCTTTTTCCCAACAGCTGGCTGTATAAAAGTTACCTTCATTATAATGTATTATTCAACCTCCTTTTCTGGGAATAATGTCAGAATCGGCAGGCTATGTGGTTACTCAAAGTATATCCTCTCCCTCTCATTCTCCAAACGCTTCAGGTAAATCCGGTATGCTAAGTTTCCCATAAAGGTAAAGGGAAATCTATTTCGTAACGATACCGTTCTGCTATATATTGAATTAATTTTGAATGTTTTTTGGTAGGCCCACCTAAACCCCTCATCCAGCTGCTGAGGTGTCATGTTTTTGGGCTGAAACACCACATGCTGCGTATCGTAATGTTCCCAATGTTTATGAAGTAAACGTCCCTCTTTAAGGAGACGGTTGTAGGCTTCAGTTCCTGGGTATGGGGTATAAATTGCGTATCGGGGAATATCAATTTTTGCCTGATTAACCATATCAACAGTTCTCTCAAAAACGCTTAAATCATCATCATCGGAGCCAAAAATAAAGCACCCCATAACTATTATGCTTTTAGCATGAAGCTTATCAACTAAATACTTGTAATTATTTGGCTTATTAAACCCCTTATGCATGGTTTTTAGCGTATTGGGGTTTACTGACTCCAACCCAATGAGTAGAAATATGCAACCACTCCGTGCCATCAGGTCAAGCATCTCATCGTCCTCAGCTATAAGGCTTGTACACAAACCTCCCCATTTCTTTTTAAGAGGGATAAGGGCCGTGAACAGTTCCTTTGCATACTCCCGATCCTCAAGCAAGCTAACATCGTTAAAAGTAAACCTGCTGCCCCTGAAAGATTTTATATGCTCAATTACTTCCCCTACTGGTCTTGTATTCCAGCTTAAGCCTGCTGCGGGGACAGAACAGAAATCGCAGGTGCTTTTGCAACCGCGAGTGGCAAAAGTCACATTTGGATTCATGTATGATAATCTATTTAACCATTTTGGGTTTGGAAATGGGTAATTCTTTAAATTAACCTCGTCTCCATGGTAATGTATTCTTAAACTACCATTAACATAGTCGCGCAGTAGTTGAGGCCAAACATCCTCACCATAACCAGACACAACCGCGTCAGCATGTTCCATTGCCTCACTTGGCAATAAGGTAGCATGTATACCCCCAAGCACAATGGTTGACCCTTTACTCCTAAAATACCGAGCAATTTCATAGGCTCGTTTAGAGGTACCCGTTAAGCAGCTTATGGCAACCAAGTCAAAATTTTTATCAAATGGTATTGACTGCACGCTCTCGTCAACTGTAGTAATATGCACATTCAGCTCTTCTGGTACCAGGGAGGCTAATACTGGTAGGGTCAGAGGTGCTTCTCTAAACGATATGCTATGCATCCCAAAAAGTTTCAGCTTATGTATTCGACCATCGGGAAGGGCAATTAAAATCTTTACCGGTTTGTTATCTGTACTCAAAATGCAACATTTATAATCAGGGTTAAAATATTTAACCGCAGTGTAAATTTAACAAAATTGCCATTGTATGTTAATCAGCTATCTTTGCCTTTTATAAATTTTAATCGAAATATATAGAATAATGATTGATTTTGAGAGATTTACGCTTGGTAATGGCTTAAAGGTTCTAATTCATCAAGATAAATCAACACCGATAGTTGCATTTAATCTCCTTTACAATGTTGGAGCGAAGCACGAGAGCCCTGACCGAACAGGATTTGCCCATCTTTTTGAGCATTTAATGTTTGGAGGATCGGCTAATATTCCCCAGTTTGATAAACCTCTTGAGCAAGCATGCGGTGAGAATAATGCTTTTACAAGCAACGATATTACAAACTACTACCTTACGCTTCCAAAGGATAATATTGAAACGGCTTTCTGGTTAGAGAGTGATAGGATGCTCAGCCTGGACTTCTCCCAACGAAACCTAGATACACAGAAAAGCGTTGTTGTGGAAGAATTCAATCAGCGATACCTAAATCAGCCATACGGCGATGTTTGGCTACTCCTTCGCCCTTTGGCATACAAGGTTCATCCATACCAATGGCCTACCATTGGGAAGGATACACAGCATGTAACCGATGCAACGCTTGATAATGTTAAAGATTTCTTTTACAACCACTACGCCCCAAACAATGCCATACTCTGCGTTGCTGGCGATGTGGATGTTAATAGCATTAAAGATTTGGCGAATAAATGGTTTGGAGACGTTCCAAGAAGGAATGTAAACAGAGGTGAGTTACCAATAGAACCTGCACAGAAAGAGTATCGTAGGCTAGAAGTAAAAAAGGACGTTCCCTTCAACTCTATTTACATGGCCTTTCACATGTGCAATAGGTTGAGCCCCGATTTTGCTGCCACTGATCTTATTACAGATATTCTATCCAATGGAAAATCAACCAGGCTTTACCAGAATCTTGTTAAAAATAAAGGGCTGTTTAGTAATATTGACTCCTTTATTACCGGTGATATTGACGAGGGGCTGCTAATTGTTACAGGCAGGCTTAATGAAGAGACTTCCTTTACTGATGCAGAAAGAGCGATAAACAATGAGCTGGAGCATCTTAAATTAAATGAAGTAGATATTAAAGAGCTGGATAAGGTTAAGAACCGTTTTGAATCGACATTTACTTTTGGCTTAACCAGCGCGCTGGAAAAAGCTACAAATCTTTGTTACAATGAGCTATTGGGCGACGCCAACATTTTAAATGAGACGGTTGCGCATTACAGGGCAGTTTCACCCGCAGATATTAAGCGGGTTGCAAATAATATCTTTGTTCCTGAGAACTGCTCTACGCTTATTTATCGGGCTAAGAACCAGTAATTCTTTTAATTAACCAGTAAAATACCATACAAGATGCAAGTTAACAGAACCATAGCGCCCCCCATACTTTTAGCAGAAAATTTTGACATTCCCAGAGCCAAAGAGCTAATTATGAACAACGGCTCAAAACTCCTAATAATAAATAGTGGTGATGTAGATGTTTGCCGACTGGATATAATTTGCGATGCTGGCTCAAAGTATCAGCAAAAAAAATTACAGGCTATGGGTAGCTTATCGCTCATGACAGAGGGTACTAACAACTTTACATCAAAGCAAATATCGGAGCATTTTGATTTCTGGGGCTCTTTTGTAAACACTGGTGCTAATAAAGATTTTGCTAGGGTAACAGCATCCTCACTCACCAAATTCCTACCTCAAACACTACAAATGCTAGAGGAGGTTGTGAAATACCCCTCGTTCCCTGATAACGAGTTGAAGATTTGGGCAATGAAAGGAAAACAAACTTTAAGGATTGAGATGGACAAGACCTCCACACTTGCCAGAATGGAGTTCTTTAAACAAATTTTTGGCGAGAAGCATCCGTACGGAATGTTTGCCCTACCTAATGATTATGATTTAGTTAGTAACAACGATATTAAGGAGTTCCATTCATCGCAGCTGGGATCAAATAATTCAACAGTATTCCTTTCCGGCAAAGTTTCCGATAAAGAAATTGATTTGGTTAAAAATCATTTCGGAGAAGATGTTTGGGGTAATACAAGTAATAACCTTCATCCTGAAACAGATAAGGGGAAATCAAATCCTGGTCAATATTTTGCTGAAAAGCCAAATGCGGTACAGTCGGCAATTCATGTGGGTCGTCAGCTTTTCCCCAGAAATCACCCCGATTATCCAGAAATGATGATAGTTAACACCATTCTAGGCGGATATTTTGGATCAAGGTTAATGAAAAATATCAGGGAGGATAAAGGCTATACATACGGCATTAATTCTTACGTTGGCTCTCTCCGCCATGCCGGTTTCTTCATAATTTTCACAGAGGTTGGTGCAAAACACACCAATAATACTTTAAAAGAGATAAGGAAAGAACTACAAAGATTACGAGAAGAACCCGTTACAGAGGAAGAGCTTGAGCATGTCCGCAGGTACATTATTGGCGATATGCTCAGAAGTTTCAATGGCCCCTTTGCCATAGCCGATAATATAATTAGCCTCCATAATTTTAATAGCATGGATTACTCCTTTTATCAGCGAATTATTGAGGCCGTGAAGAATATTACCCCCCAACGCATAATGGAGCTTGCAAAAAAATGGCTTAATAATGATTCTTTAGTGGAATGCGTTTCCGGCTCAAAAAATCCTTTTTAATATTTTCGTAACTAAAAATCAACACAAGTATTTTGTCTAAAGAAACTATTTTCTCAACAATTTCGTTTGTAACTTTAGCAAGTTAGCTA
>JBKHAH010000071.1:0-16725 GCA_046542995.1 Bacteroidales bacterium | reverse complement strand
ACGATAAGATTTTGTAACTAAAAAAGAGGGTGCCAGTTTATGGACACCCTCTTTTATAAAAGAAATTAATATTTACTACATCATTTCTTTCATTGCTTTATAAGCTTTGTCGCCATAAACAAGTCCCGGACCTCCACTCATTACAACTGAAACTCCAATGGTTTCAACAATCTCCTCTTGTGTTGCGCCAGCATCCAACGCTGCTTTAACATGGCATGCAATACACCCTTCGCAACGGATAGATATAGCTATACCCAAAGCAATTAGTTCCTTCTGCTTTGCAGGAAGAGCCTTATCTTCTCCAGTTGCTTTATGCATTGTTGCAAAACCTTCAGCAATTTTGGGGTTTTCTTTTGATAATGTTCCTATAAAATCAAAAACATCTTTCGCTTGTTCTTTAAAATTAGCCATTATTCAATTTTTTTTTAGTTAAACAATTATTATAAAATAAGTGAATTTGTTACAATAGCCAAAACAAATTCAGTTAAAAAACGCTAACACTTGTAAACTCAATATGTTTACTAAAAGATGTTTTTATTCTAACTTATCATTTCAGTTCAACATCTCTATTCATCTCAATAATATCAACATTATTGGAGTAATCGCCTATTAGATGCTTGGCAAAGTAATCGGCTGTTAGCCAAAAATGGTACTCCATCATATTGCCATAACCGTGACGCTGACCAGGGTATATAAAGAAATCGAATCGTTTATTGGCTTTTATCAAGGCGTTTGCCATGCGAATTGTACCACCCGGGTGAACATTATTATCAATCTCGCCGGTAGTAAGTAAAAGTTTACCTTTTAAATTCTTAGCCAACTGGGAGTTCTTATCAATATCGTATTCAAAGGTTGTGCCTGTAGTGTCAGTAACCTCTTTAACGCCGTGGTGCTTCTCGCTCCACCAGCGGTTATAAATATTATTCTCATGATTCCCAGCATTGGAAACAGCCACCTTAAAGAAATCGGGGTAAACCAGCATGGCTGCGGTTGACATGAACCCTCCGCCAGAATGCCCATGAATACCAACCTTATCTATATCAATAAAATTGTGCCTGTAAGCTAGCTGCTCAGCGGCGGTTTTCTTATCGGCTAAACCATAATTACGAAGGTTGCCGTAACCGTAGCTATGGTACCACTTTGAACGATTTGGATGGCCACCACGGTTACCAACCGTAACCACAATGAATCCCATTTGGGCTAACCTGTCGGTACGATCCATACGCGTTGAGAAAGACTTGCTAACTGCCTCCGTTTGGGGACCAGGGTAAACATACTGTATAAGTGGGTAAAGCTTTGTTGAATCGAAATCGAACGGTTTGTACATAACGCCGTAAAGATCGGTCCTGCCATCGGCAGCCTTCACCTTAAAGGGCTCAGGAAACTGATAACCAGCAGCAAACAGAAGGCTTAAATCAGCTTTCTGCAAATCCATTATCTTATTCCCCTTACCATCGCGAAGTTCCGATTTTGGAACCGTATTAACACGGGAATAATTATTCACAAAAAAACTATGCGAATCGCTCATGGAAACTGAATGGTTATAATTACCAGGGTTTAGCAATTTTAGGTCTGAACCATCAAAATTTATACGATAAAGGTGCTCATAGTAAGGATCCTCATTGGGCTGCATGCCATGAGCCGTAAAGTAGAGCACCCTATTATCATCATCAATCCCCACAATTCTATGGCTATGGAAAGGTCCAGAGGTTATCTGGTTCTTAAGGTTTCCGTCCGAATCGTACAAATAAAAATGAGCCCAACCATCACGTTCTGACCAATGGATTAACTCCTCGCCATTGTTTACCAAGCCCAGCGAGCGAGTTTCAGCATAAATATTCAATCGTTCCTCAATGAGTACCTTAACCTCACCTGCAAATGGATCTGCCTGACAAATATCAATGCGTTTCAAATCGCGGGAGGTTCGGGTAAAATAGAATTTATCTGGAGAGTTGGATAACCACTGACGGGCAACATAATCCTCATCACGTTCCTTCTGTAACCTTGGTTTTGACAGCAGCGATATGGATTGGTCGGGAAACTCATCCGCATCTATCTTAACTGGAATGGAATCAGTAAAGTTTACAACTAGCAGTTCTTGTACAGGCGCCTCCTTCTCGCCAGGCATGTGGTACTTATAGGTTTCAAGAGTTGGGCGTGGGGTTGATAGCGTTTTAATAACCCACAAATCCTTCACCTCTCTTGCATCGCTTCTGGTTAATGCAAACCTTTCGGAATCGGGCGACCAGAGAATATAAGCAGGCTTTCTTTTATCCTTGTTCTCCTCCTTCTCAACATTATCCTCGTCTCTGTCACCAGAAGCGTAACTATAATGCTCCTCTCCATCCCAGGTTAATTGGTGCTCAACAATAGTTGAATCCTCTTCATCTTCCAGTGCCTTCTCGTAGTTCTCCTTATCCATCCAGTACAGGTTGTGGTTCCGTCCAAAAACCACCCTCTCGCCATCGGGGGAAATATTTGCCCAGCGTGGCTTGTCCTCTGGCTTTTCGAAGTCCTCAAGCATTTTAAGCTGACCAGTATTTATGTTATACTCAAAATACCATGTTTTCTTATCGGGTTTACCCTTTTTCTCCTTCTTCTCACGCCCCTGCTCCTCTGTCATATCATCCTCATCAATATCGTCCTCCTCCTCGTCAATAAGAATACTTTGTATTTCGAACTGAATTAGATTCTCATCATCTAAAAATTTCAGCTCCTTAATGGGGATATTCTGAGCATCAAAGGGGTCGCCGGTAAGTCTCGATACGTCTGCCGCCATTTTTACATTATCAAAAATTGGCTTTTGTGTACGCTTAGCAGGATTAACTATGTAAAAAGTTTTCTCCTGACTGGTTTCGTACGAATACCAAAAACGTTCGCTATTTTTTAACCAATGGGCATCAACAGAGGTACTAAACACCATGTTTTTAAGCCTGTTTGTTGAAAATCTGGAAGCCAACTCGTAGTTTGCCTCCTTAACAGGCATATTTTGGGCGCTGACAAACCCATAAAAAAACATTAGAATGGTAATAATCAGAATAGTTTTTCTCATGATTAACTATAGTTTGATGAGTAAAAAATGCTAAGAAAGGTTCTTTGCACTGAAATTAATTACTCTTTGGATGCCATATACCCGTGTTGGGTTTAAACTGAATCATTGGAATTTCTGTTGGAATAAGCATACAAAAAAAAAGCCCGCTTGGCTTTTGCAGTCAAACGGGCTTGAAAAGAGTAATGTACAATATTCTATTTTAACCGCGCGCTACCATACTTCACGCTAACCTTAACCGATGCTTTAGGATTTTCGTTCTCTCCCACGGTTCCATTTACCGATAGGCTATTGGTACGCTCAACCCTATTAACCCTTGCTGGCGAATGGTAGTTTATTCCACCATACGATGCCTTCCCATCAATTTTATATGACACCGATGAGCTGATAGGCGCATAGATGCTGGCGTAGCTACCCTCAAAGGCAATGGACTCAAAGCTATTTCCTACCTCCTCTACTCGCACATCGCCATAACGGCTTTTAATATCAAGCTTTTTCCCCAACTTGTTAATACGATAGGTTGTATAGCCGCTCTCACCCACAATATTGGCAATAGTTCCAATAGTGTATGTATCATATTTTGAGTCAATCACTAGAGAACTGCCCTGATTTACAGAGATTTTGGAATATTTACTAAGTACAACCAAGGCTTTCCCTTTAACAACATCTACGTTGGCGTACTTAATGTCAAATCGCATCCAATCAACCTCGTCAATTGATGCATTACCATAACCCAGCGTTAGCATGCTAAGCGGGTCGTTACTGCCGTAGATAATCCTGTTAGCCTTAAGGTTCCCGTATTTTAAATTAATTTCTGTATGTCCCGTCAGCTCATCAATAAACATGTCACCGTACTTATTCTTCAAGTTAACATCCAGGTGCTTAGGCATCTTTACAGTATAATCAATATTGATTTCCTTAGAGGATGAACCTATATTAAACAAGCTGCTGGCCGATTTCATCAACCTCTCGTCAACTTTAGTTATACCCCTAACCTCATTGTCAACCTGCTCAAGCGTTATGTCAATTGCTGAAAGCATGCGCTCTGCTCGCTCCTTACTTGAATTCTCAACGGTAACCTCAACCTCTATTGAGATGCTGTTTTTATCCCAATTCTCAATGCTGACCTGACCAAAACGGTTATCAATTAACAAGCTGGTACTTTTATCAGCATTAAACTCCTTATCGTACTTCTTGTTAAGTTCAATCTCTCCTGCATTTAAAGAAGTTACAGAAATAACCCCAAAGAAAGCTGCTAAGGCTACTATAAAAATGTTATGTCGTTTCATGTTTTCTAATTTTTAGAATTGTGTTTTATACGTGCGAACATTCTGCATCCTTAAAATAATTCCGTCCAGAACATCCAGCTGTGTTTGATAATACCGGGTTAGTACAAATGCTGCCCTGTCGGGGCGAGGACTATGGGCAATATCTTGTAATAAACTACTGTATCCGTCGTTAAACTCATTAAGTGTTTGCGATATTTCCTGCTCAAAATGCGACATATCCCCTGTCATCATTCTGGTTATGACTTGTTGTTTTTGGTTAACCTGATTCTGGTAAAACTCATCAACCTGCATTATTTCGGGCGATAAACTTACAGATACCAAATCGCTCTCTCTAGGTGAGGTTAGGCCTCCAAAATTTAGCATTAAGCTTAAGCTGGCGGTTAAAATTACTCCCGCCACAGCTGCTGCGCTGGCTACTAGCCAAAGATTCACTCTGGCAGCTGGTTGCTGAGCATCAAGCTTTGCTTTAAACCGCTTAAGATGACCCTTAGGCGGCTCTTCAGCGTTAAACTGAGACCTGTTTTCCTGTATGTAAGCGTCAATCTTATTCATAGTTATAGCGCTTTAGGCTGTTTTTTTAGTATAGCCAACAGCCGTTGTTTTGCTCTTGCCAGCTGCGATCTGGACGTTGATGCTGTTATTCCCAGCATCTCAGCCACTTCATCATGTGAATACCCTTCAACCAGGTTAAGATTCACAATTATCTTGAAACCATCAGGGAGCTGCTCAATGGCTAATTTCACTTGCTCAACCGATTCGGGTAGAAAGTCCTCCTCATCAGCTTCATCTTTCACATCATAAACCTCATCAATAGGAGTTAGTTCCAATTTCCTCTTCTTAACAAAATCGAGCGATGCATTTACCACAATTCTTTTTAGCCAGGCTCCAAAACTCACCTCGTTGCGGTATGTGCTAATTCTATCGAATGCTTTAAAGAACGATTCCTGCATTATATCCTCAGCTTCTGTAGCATCTCCAACAATTCTAAGGCTCGTATTATACATCGCTTTGTAGTAAAGCTTATAAATCTCGAACTGAGCTTTGCTATCGCCCCGTTTGCAAAGGTCAATTAACGCCTGATGAATGTTGGGATACTTACCTTTAGCCCTCATGCTTCTGTTATAATGACGAACTACAAAATTAAACGCTGCATCTGCAGCTGATTTTTCTGCAAAGTAGCATAAATATTTTTCAGGTACAATTGTTCTTGTACTCATTTTACCTGCTCTCGACTTATTTTAATTGCTAAAATCAGCTAGCATATCAGCAGCTGAAGGTTAACCCTGAACGTATGAGATATGAGTATAGCAAAGAACTAATATAACCACCTGCTATAAACCTGTAGAGTATTTGGCACAAGGCTTTAATTATTATCTCCTTTTCAGAATTCATAACCCACTTTTTTATAATTCAAAGGTAATAATCCTTGTGGCAACAGTCTACTTGAGAGCCTCTTTTCTAAACTGACCCCAACCATAAAATATACTTACTAACATAAGCTGCTTCTCCCCTTCTTCAAAAAACAAATCCACCTTTTTATTCGTATCTTTGAGGTGTGAAAACAACAGTAAGAATGCAACAGCAAAAAAGCAACAGCAAGGATTTAGAGTTCTTTGTTCCAGATGTTTCAGAGGAGCTAAAGCTGCCTCTGGTGGATGCTTTTATAAACGCAGGCTTCCCCTCTCCTGCCGATGATTACCTGAACACTAAGCTTGACCTGAACCAGCTGCTTATACAAAATCCCAGCTCCACATTCTTTGCTCGCGTTCGGGGGGATTCTATGGTGGATGTGGGCATTCATGATGGCGATATACTTATTATTGACAAATCACTTGAGCCCCGACAGAACTCGGTGCTGGTTTGCTTTATTGACGGGGAGTTCACCGTTAAAAAAATTCGTAAGGTTAACGGAGACTACTACCTAATGCCCGAAAATAACGATTTTGCACCCATTAGGGTTGATAAGGAGTCGGATTTTAGGCTTTGGGGCGTGGTTACATTCTGTATTCATAAATTAAGGTAGATGTTTGCACTGGTTGACTGTAATAATTTTTACGTGTCGTGCGAGCGAATTTTCAACCCTTTGCTCGAAGGCATTCCTGTGGTTGTGCTCTCTAACAACGATGGGTGCATTATAGCGCGGTCAAACGAAGCCAAAGCGCTGGGTTTAAAAATGGGCGAACCCGTGTTTAAGCGCAAGGAGCTGATTGTTAGGCATAAGGTAAAGGTTTTCTCCTCAAACTTTGCGCTTTATGGTGATATCTCGCAAAGGGTAATGGTGAGCCTCCGCCGCTACTCCCCGTTAATTGAAATCTACTCAATTGACGAAGCTTTTCTTAACCTGAAAGGAATCAATAAAAATCTCACCACATATGGTGAGCAGATAAGAGACAACCTGCTAAAAGATATTGGCATACCCATTGGTATTGGCATTGGCTCAACCAAAAGCCTGGCAAAAATTGCTAACAGAATAGCCAAGAAGAATACCGGGGTTTTTGTAATTGAAACCGAGAAACAGCGCCTATGGGCGCTTGCCAACACTCCGGTTGAAGATGTTTGGGGCATTGGTCGCCGTTATGCCAAATGGCTAAAGAAGCATGGGGTGAATACCGCTCTGGATTTTACCAACCTATCAACCGACTGGATTCGCAAGCACATGACCGTTGCTGGGCACAGGCTAAAAGAGGAACTTCTGGGAAAATCGTGCATCCCCTTGGAAATGGTGATGCAGCCTAAAAAGAACATAGCTACCACCCGTGCCTTTGGCAAAAAGTTGTCCGACATAAATCTAATTAAGGAATCAGTATCGAGCCATGCAGCCAGCTGCGCCGCCAAACTCCGAAAACAAAAATCTGTTGCACAATTCGTTACCGTTTTTATCCATACCGACCCATTCTCTGAGAATCAACGGTACGTTTCACGAAGCATAACGGTAACCCTTCCCATTGCATCGAACTCCGACATGGTTCTGGCAAAAGCAGCGCTGGAAGGATTGAAAAAAATATTTATCCCCAACCTCCTCTACAAAAAAGCAGGCGTAATAGTTAGCGAGATAAGTACCCAGGATGCTATACAGCAAAATATTTTTGAACAGCACGACACCGAGAAACTAAAATCAGTATCGCAGGTAACCGATTACCTAAATGCACGCTACGGGAAAAAAACCATAAAATTGGCTATTCAGGGAAGCAGCAGAGAATGGAAGCTAAGGCAGGAGAAACTATCGCCATGCTACACCACTAGCTGGGACGATATAATTGAGGTGAAGGGCTAAGCACCTTTCTATTTTTACACAAATCAATATAATCGTAAAAAGTATTGTTAAATGTGTTTCTACTATTCCATAAACAAGAAGAACCCTAACTCTCTCATCGGCAAGGGCGTGATAAGCAAAACCCAGCTAAATAAGATTCCTGAAAGAACAGTAGTGAATGGTTTTGAGCACCCCTCAATGCCCATCATTACCAATACCAAACCAAACGATATTCAGCTGTTCCAATGGGGACTTGTACCAAGCACGGTACAGTCAGAAAATGACGCATCCCGCTTCCTGCAAAGCTACAATACCCTGAATGCAAAAGGTGAACGATTGATGGAAAGCAAGATTTACAGCACCCCTGCAAAAAAACAGCGCTGCCTGGTGCTGGCTTCTGGCTTTTTCGAGTGGCAGCATGTGGGCAAGCAGAAAATTCCGTACTACATATCGCTTAAAGATGATGAACTTTTTGCCTTTGCTGGTCTTTGGGATGCATGGATAGACACCAAAGGTTCTGTACACAATTCATACACAATTGTTACCACGCAAGCCAACGAGCTTATGGCGGAAATTCATAATACGAAGAGAAGGATGCCGGTAATATTACCCCTCAGCAAAGCGAAGGATTGGATTAAAGACACTTTCGCCTTTGAGTCAGACAGCAGCTTTCTGGAACCAGTAAACTCTAATGAACTAAAAACGCATACCATACGTAACTTCCTACCCGTATCAACTTCGACCTACACAAATCCTAACCTTCTTGATTATTACGATTATTCAAGAATAGCCAACAACTCAAACAACAAGAATGGCCAACTCTCGCTAGACCTTTAGAATAACAAAATTCAAACACAAACAGATATTTATAAAATTGACTCCTAAACAAAAGGCAGGTATATTTGTTAATGATTTGGTTGCCATGCAATTCAAAACAAAATATTTAATTGATAATAAACTTCAGAAATGAAAGTACCCAAAATAGCAACAATCATATTACTGTCAACCTTTGTTTTATTTGCATCATGCACAGGAGGAGACACCTCTGACAAGAAACAACAAACACTCAATGTACCTATCCTGGATTTTGAAGGTGTCCGGCCACTGCTTGAGAAAAGTAATGATACCACGTACGTGGTAAACTTCTGGGCTACATGGTGCTCGCCATGCGTTAAAGAGATTCCTTACTTTGAGCGAATTGGTGAAGAATACTCAAACCAAAAAGTTAAAGTAATACTAATTAACCTTGATTTCTCTAACCATTATGATACAAGACTAATTCCTTATCTTGAAGAAAATAACATTAAATCGAAGGTTGTGATGCTTGACGACCCTGATGCCAACAGCTGGATAAATGAGGTTAGTCCTGAGTGGAGCGGAGCCATACCAGCTACCATTATATACAATAAGAGTAAACGCTCATTCTTTGAGAAGGAGTTTACTTTTGAGGAACTTGATGAGACCTTACAAGATTTTTTAAACTAAACATCTGACTTCTAACTAAAATCAACTTAACTATGAAGAGAATTATTTTAGTACTTTCACTTACAATTCTGACATTAGGCGCAGCGTTCGGTCAGGGTTATGAAATTGGTGACAAAGCCACAGATTTCAAGCTAAAGAATGTTGATGGGAAAATGGTATCCATGGCCGACTACTCCGATGCGAAAGGGTTCATTGTTATCTTCTCCTGCAATCACTGCCCTTATGTAATTGCCTATGAAGATAGGATGATTGAGTTGCACAATAAGTATGCCCCCAAAGGATTCCCTGTAATTGCAATTAACCCGAACGATCCCGATGTACAACCACAGGACAGCTACGAAAAGATGATTGAAAGATCAAATGAGAAGAACTTCCCTTTTGTTTACCTCTTTGATGAGGGACAGAAAATTTATCCAAAATACGGCGCAACACGCACACCGCATGTTTACCTTTTAAACAAGAAGGAAAAAGACCTGATTGTTGAATACATTGGCACCATTGACGATAACTACAAGGATGCAGATAAGGTTAAAAAGAATTACCTTGCAGATGCCATTGACGCATTGCTAGCTGGAAAAAAACCAAAGGTTACCGAAACAAAAGCTATTGGCTGTTCAATTAAAACCAAAAAGTAAAACACAGCATTCAATAAAAAAGCGGGCTTAAAAAACCCGCTTTTTTATTGAAATAATCTATCACTAGTAATTCTCTGCAAACACCTCAAAATACTCCATAGGATGCTGGCATGCTGGACAAGTTTTTAGCGCCTTTTTCCCTTTATGATGATAACCACACTTGCGGCACATCCAAACAACCTCCTCATCCTTCTCAAACACCTTATTATCCTCAATATTCTTAAGCAGTTTTAAGTAACGCTCCTCGTGCTCTTTCTCTACTTTGGCAATCATCTTAAAAGCTGTTGCAATCTTTTTAAAACCCTCCTTTTCGGCAACCTCGGCAAAATGTGGGTATAAATCAGCCCACTCCTCATGCTCGCCTGTTGCGGCAGCTTTCAGGTTCTCAGGAGTTGTCCCTATTACACCTGCTGGGTATGCAGCGGTAATCTCAACCATGCCCCCCTCTAAAAATTTGAAAAACACCTTTGCATGCTGCTCCTCTTGCAGAGCGGTTTGCATAAACAGTTCTGATATCTGCTCATATCCCTCTTTCTTAGCAACCTTTGCAAAATAGGTATAACGATTCTTTGCCTGCGATTCGCCTGCAAATGATTTTAAAAGATTCTTTTCAGTTTCAGTTCCCTTCACGCTCATAGTAATTTAATTTGAATTAATAATTTTTTATAAAACCAGCCCAAAACTAGCATTAATAATAATTTCAAACAATACATAGCACGCAATAGGAGTAATTCTTAATTAGACTTATTCTTGCTTTGCATAAAAATGCACTTTACGCTTTTAACATAATTTTAATATGAGTTAGAGCGCTGATTAATAGTAACGAACTGTCTGAAAAAAGCGTTATTGTTGAAGTATGACCTTCCAAAAGTTGATAAACACGTAATATTTTAGTATTTTTGTTAGGTTGGCAAAGAAGGTAAGAATTATAAAATACTAAATAAAAACAACTTACAACTATGAAAAAGAAAGTTGGAATATTTTTTGGACCAACTGGCGGCAAAACGGAGAGCGTAGCCAGGAAGGTTCAGCAGGCGTTTGGTGAAGAGATTGCGGACATAATCCCGATTAAAGACTGCAAGGCATCGGACATAGATAAGTATGAAAACATTGTATTCGGTTGCTCAACTATAGGTAAAGAAACCTGGAATGCCGACAGTTCAAAACCCGACTGGGATATATTCCGTTCTGAGATTGAAAAAATAAATTACGAAGGTAAAACATTCGCCCTGTTTGGCCTTGGCGACCATGTAACATACCCTACAATGTTTGTTGATGCAATTGGTGTTATTGGAAAAGAGATGCTAAACAAAGGAGCTCATATTGTAGGACGTGTACCTACCTGTGAATATGAATTTTCTGATTCAGAAGCTGTTATTGATAATGAGTTTATTGGCCTTCCAATTGATGAGGACTACCAACCAGAACTAACCGATAGAAGGGTTAAGGAGTGGGTAGAACGATTAAAGCAGCAATTTGCCTAAAAAACTAAATATCACACAATTGAAACCATCCTCAGGGGTGGTTTTTTTATTATATCAAATCCGCTAGCAGGAGAAAAAACAGTTTAATTTGTTACAAATATCAACCCATTCACTTTAAACTCGTTCTAAATTTACTGTTTTAGTTACAATCTGTTATTAAAAACACACAGAATGCTTTTGATTTATCCAAATCTTTTTATAAACTTGTAATCTCAAAATAATACAACTAACTTGTGAAAATTATTGGTTAGAATTAATACTTCAACTCCATAAAATCATTTTTTATGAAAGATACTCCAATTCCTTACGAAATAGTTAAGGAGAAGATAAAAGCCTCTGGACTAGAAAACGTTGGCAAGGCCACCATCAGAGAGATTGTTAAACTTGTTAATGAGATTGAAAGTGCTACCGGTCAAAAATACATAAGAATGGAGATGGGTGTTCCTGGTCTTAAGCCAGCAAAAGTTGGCGTTGAAGCAGAAGTGAAAGCCCTGCAGGATGGAGTAGCACAAAAGTACCCCATGATTGATGGAGTGCCCTCTTTAAAAAAAGAAATCTCCCGCTTTGTTAAAAATTTCATCAACATTGACGTTGATGAAAAATGCTGCATTCCAACTGTAGGGTCAATGCAAGGCGGAATGGCAGCATTTCTAATTACCAACCGTTGCAACACTCAAAAGGACACCGTACTATTTATCGACCCGGGTTTCCCAGTTCAAAAGCAACAGCTTAAAGTACTTGGGATGAAGTACGAAACATTTGATGTTTACAACTTCAGAGGAGACAAACTAAAGGAGAAACTTGAGAACTATCTAAAAAAGGGTAACATCAGCACAATACTTTACTCCAACCCAAACAACCCATCATGGATTTGCTTTACCGATAAGGAGTTAGAAATTATTGGCGAGCTAGCCACTAAGTTCGACACCATTGTTGTTGAGGATCTTGCCTACTTTGCAATGGACTTTAGGAAGGACCTCTCAAAACCAGGCCAGCCGCCATATCAGGCATCTGTAGCAAACTACACCAAAAATTGGCTAATGCTCATATCCAGCTCCAAGGCATTCAGCTATGCAGGGCAGCGAATAGGTAGCATGGTTATCAGCAACGATTTATTTGTACGTAGATACCCCGATTTGAAACGCTACTTCTCCTCCGATGAGTTTGGCTACGCCATGATATACGGCAGCGTTTACTCACTTTCATCAGGCACATCTCATTCGGCTCAATACGGGCTTGCAGGAATGCTAAAGGCTGCCAACGATGGAGAATTCAACTTTGTTGAGGAGGTTAAAACCTACGGGAAACGAGCTCAAGTAATGAAAAAACTATTTACCGATAATGGCTTTAAAATTGTTTACGATATGGATGAGGACAAACCACTTGCCGATGGTTTCTACTTCACCATTTCATACCCTGGTTTTACCGGTGAGGAGCTTATTGAAAAACTTATTTACTACGGAATAAGCGCAATTTCTTTAGCAATAACTGGTAGTGACAGGATAGAAGGCCTAAGAGCCTGCGTATCGCAAACACACCCCGATCAGTTTCCCGATTTAGAATACAGGCTTAAGAAGTTTAGAGAGGATCATCCTACTGACTAAACCAATGGCATTAATCTTAATCAAAACTATATTAATTCATAAATACCTACAAAAACATGGCAAAAATAAAAGGAGCAATTAAGGTGGACATAGAAAGATGCAAGGGTTGCAACCTTTGCGTAGTAGCATGTCCCACCAGCGTACTTGCACTGGCACGTGAGGTTAACGGGAAAGGTTATAACTATGCATACATGGCCAACCCCGAAGCCTGCATAGGCTGTGCAAATTGCGGACTAGTTTGTCCCGATAGTGTTATTGACGTTTATAAGGTGAAGGTAACCGCTTAGGTTTGCACCTTTAATGAAAAGTTATTCACAAAAAAAAACATTCGAATAAAATGGCAGAATACAGACTAATGAAGGGGAACGAAGTGATTGCCGAAGCTGCTATCCGTTGCGGTTGCGACGGCTACTTTGGCTATCCTATTACTCCCCAGTCAGAAATTATGGAGACGCTCATGCTCCGTAAGCCCTGGGAAGAAACCGGAATGGTTGTTCTTCAGGCAGAGAGCGAAGTAGCTGCAATTAACATGGTTTACGGTGGTGCCGGATGCGGAAAAAAAGTTATGACATCCTCATCAAGCCCAGGAATCAGCCTTAAAATGGAAGGGCTAACATACATTGCAGGTGCTGAGCTTCCCTGCTTAGTGGTTAATGTTGTTAGAGGAGGCCCCGGACTGGGAACCATCCAGCCTGCACAAAGTGATTACTTTCAAGCAGTAAAAGGTGGCGGACATGGCGACTACCATTCAATTGTACTGGCTCCTGCATCCGTTCAGGAAATGAACGACTTTGTTGATTTAGGTTTTGAGCTAGCATTCAAGTATCTTAACCCTGTAATGATTCTAACTGATGGAATTATTGGCCAGATGATGGAGAAGGTGAAACTTAGCGATTACAAACCACGCTGGACTGAGGAGGAGATAAAAAAGATTAGCGGCTCGTGGGCTACAACGGGTAAAAAATCCGATAGGGATTACCACATCATAACCTCACTCGAACTTGATAGCGCAAGGCAAGAGCAGTTCAACCAGAAGCTAATAGACAAATACAAAACAATAGCACAGAAAGAGGTTCGCTACGAGACATTCAACTGCGAGGATGCTGAATACGTGCTAGTTGCTTACGGATCATCAAGCCGTATCTGCCAGAAAGCAGTTACCATAGCCCGTGACAAAGGTATAAAGCTAGGTCTGTTAAGGCCAATTACCCTTTTCCCATACCCAACACGTGTTATTCAGGATATGCTTAGCCATGTAAAAGGATTTCTGGCTGTTGAGATGAGCGCTGGGCAGATGGTTGAGGATGTTCTTCTGGCAGTAAATGGTAAAGTGCCAGTTGAGCACTATGGCCGTTTAGGAGGTATGATCCCTACACCCAACGAGGTGGTTAGCGCACTTGAAGAAAAAATCATAAAAGCGAAGTAATCATGGAAGTAAAAGATATAATTAAACCCGAAAACCTAGCTTACTCAAAGTCAAAGGTTTTAACAGACAAGGTTTTGCACTACTGCCCAGGCTGTAGCCACGGGGTAACACATAAGCTAGTGGCCGAGGTTATTGAAGAATTAGATATACAGGAAGAGACGATTGGAGTATCACCTGTTGGTTGTTCAGTTCTGGCGTACAACTACCTAAGCATCGACTGGCAGCAAGCAGCACACGGCAGGGCCCCTGCTCTTGCCACAGCAATTGCTAGACTAATGCCCGAGAAATACGTTTTCACCTATCAGGGTGATGGAGACCTGGCCTCCATTGGAACAGCTGAAATTATACACGCCTGTAACCGAGGTGAAAATATTGTTGTGATATTTATTAACAATGGTATTTACGGTATGACCGGTGGGCAAATGGCTCCAACAACTTTGGAGGGTATGCCTACATCAACCTCTCCTTACGGGAGGGATTTAAAACTGGCTGGACACCCCCTAAAGATTACAGAGATGATTTCAGTTCTGCCAGGAGTTGACTTTGTAACTCGCCAAGCGGTGCACACGCCTGCTGCTGTTAGGAAGTGTAGAAAAGCGATTCTTAAAGCATTTAAGAACGTTGGCGAGAAAAAGGGTACACAGTTTATTGAGGTGGTAAGCACCTGCAGCTCCGGATGGAAGCTTAACCCAGTTAAATCGAACGAGTGGATGGTAGAGAACATGTTCCCATTCTACCAACTTGGCGATATTAAAGGTTAATTAAAGTAAATTTTAACAACCAGAAATTATGACAGAAGAAATTATAATAGCAGGTTTTGGTGGCCAAGGCGTACTGTCCATGGGCAAAATTCTGGCCTACTCTGGCATTATGCAGGATCAGGAGGTTTCCTGGATGCCTTCTTATGGTCCAGAGATGCGCGGTGGCACGGCCAATGTAACGGTAATTGTAAGCGATAACCGTATTAGTTCACCCATACTGCAGGAGTTTGATACGGCAATAATACTTAATCAGCAATCGCTCGACAAGTTTGAAGAATCAGTAAAACCCGGTGGCATACTAATTTACGACCCAAATGGCATTACCCGCCACCCCGAAAGAACTGATATTAAAGTTTACCAGGTAAAAGCGACCGAAGAGGCAGCAAAGATGCAGAGCGCAAAGACCTTTAATATGGTGGTTTTAGGCGCATACCTGAAAATTAAGCCCATTGTAAAAATGGAGAATGTTCATAAGGGGCTTGAAAAATCGTTGCCTGAAAGGCATCACCATTTAATTCCAATGAATGAGAAAGCTATTGAGAAGGGGTTTGAGATTGTTGCGGAATATAATGCGTAATAACAAATTAAATTGCCAAAATAAAAGAGCCGTTGTTTGACAGCGGCTCTTTTTTATTTACTATTCGCTATAATAAAACCATAACTAATCAATTAAATCTGCTTCCTTAATACAACGAATTGAGTGTGCAATGGGATAAATTAAATCCGGTTGAAAAATATCAATTAATGCTTCTCCACCATTCAAGTTAACAACCTCCGGATTTCCATCAATATTCATTAAACTCCAAAAAGTTGCACGCTCGGTTAGTCCCATAAAATTCCACAACCCACCAACATCATTGGATGCTTCACCTCCTGGTAATGCTGAGAAACCAGAGAAATTTGTTGGTGTAACACCTGCTTCCGTCCACAAATCAGATACTTTCATTAAATTTGGCAATACGTTTTCTGTGTTTTCATACCAAAAGGCTCCGCCAACAAAAACGAATAACTGCTCCCAGTCAGTTGAAACCGGAACACGCCAACCAGCAGGGCAAAGTTCCTCATTACTTATTGCAGCCTGAGTGTAAAGATAACCGTAATCCTCAACATTTGCTACATCCTCATCGTATGCAATATAATCTGTTCCTTCTTCTAACCCTTCAGTTTTCTTTAAATTCTCCTTCATCCAAACCTGATTGCCAATGCTTACGGTTTGGTAAGTATTCCCTTCGGGATCTTCTATTGGAGCAGTTCCGATATTCCCGCCGTAAACCATATCACCCTGAATGGTAACGTTACCAAGGGCACTTAGGGTGTTAAGAATGCTGGTGTGATCCCCATCGATGTAAATATAATCGTCGTCTTCACTCTTGGTTTGATCACTTAAACCGCCAACGGCAAAGCCGCCACGCCTTATCTTTTCGTCAGGGTTATCCTCAAGGCTAAACCTTACGCTGTCAGGCAGAAGAGTAAAGAAATTATGTGTTGCAACCAATCCTCTTCCTTCTTTATTTTGATCACTTAACCCTCCAACAGCAAAACCACCACGTCTTATCTTTTGCTCATCAGATTGTAAAATATTAAACTGTACTTCATCCGGCATTATGGAAAGGAAGTTAACTTCATCTTGTTTGGTTTGATCACTTAGCCCACCAACGGCAAAGCCACCGCGTCTTATCTTCTGATTACTCTCATCAATATAAACACGAGTACCCGCTTCGTAAACCTCAAACACTATA
>JBKHAH010000153.1:0-3064 GCA_046542995.1 Bacteroidales bacterium | reverse complement strand
ACGTAGGGATCGTCCAGGTCTACCCAGTAGCCCATTTTGCGGGTCAGGTCGTCCCACTGGCTCTTATATTTCATCACCGCCTCGCGGCACTTCTGGTTATAGTCTTCTACGGAGATTTTCTTTCCGATGTCTTCCTTGGTGATGCCCAGTTCTTTCTCCACCTGCAGTTCTACCGGCAGGCCGTGGGTATCCCAGCCACCCTTGCGCTTTACCTGGAAGCCCTGCATGGTCTTGTAGCGGCAGAAAATATCCTTGATGGTACGGGCCATCACATGGTGGATGCCGGGCGTACCATTGGCTGAGGGGGGGCCTTCGTAAAAGGTAAAGGTCTCCTTTCCCTCGCGGGTGCTTACTGATTTTTCAAAGACTTTATTTTCCTGCCACCAGGCCAGTACTTCCTGGGCGATTTTGGCGTAATCGGGGTGCTTATATTCTGGGTACTTCACGCGCTTTTCATTCACGGTTGTCCTTTCTTTTACAATAATTCCGCAAAGTTATGATATGATTCCTTTTTTGCGCAATCGGAATTGAAATAACATCAATTTGAGACGAAATGATTAAAAAGCAAAACCAGGCGGCAGGGAAAGGCCCGGGCCAGGCTGAAAACAAGGGATAGCTTGCGTGAAGGATGGTGAGAAGGGCTGCGCGTTCTTGGCACGCTATGCTATTCAGTATTATCTATAACGCTCTAGTGCCTGTATGATAAGTTGCTGTTCTTCATGGCTGAGGTAAACATTCCTTGAAATGCGCAGGCCCTGTTTCTTTAAGCAGCGATAGATGGTCTTAGTGCTAACCCCCATCTCGGCCGCTATTTCTTTTCGCGTTTTAAGCATGGTGTCAAGTGTGTGCTTATTTGTGTTTGTTACAGCATAATGATAAGAATAAAATGGATTAATCGCAATTAATATTGTACGTTTGTCATGAGTTTTGCATAAAAGAAAAAGAGTAAATAAGGACAAATAAGGACAAATAAGGACAAATTACTCATTCAGTTTGAGTAATGTAAAGGTTGAGGTTATGTTTGTTTAGGCGCGTCAAATATTATGTTTTATCTCACATATAAACTTTTATCTGATGAAAAATATAAAAACCTTTACATTATCTATCTGCCTTTTCTTTATTGTTTCTTCATGCGAAGACCGAGAAGTTTTGGAAGCTCCAGTTGTCCCCTTAAGCTCATCAAAAGTTACACAACTTGAAGTAAATGAAAAGTTTGTCAATTCGGCAAAATCTATTTTTGACAAATATACTATTACTCAAGCAACTGCTTCTGTCAGAGCTAGGAGCAGCGAGGCAGCAATACAAGTTGATGCATTAATAGAAGAGCTTGCAGCAGAGATGAATAACGATTCTTTTGAGTATATACCTATTGACGAAACGTTATTTGAAGATGAAGCACATGACGAAGAACTAGGTCTTGAAAATACTCAAGAATATGAGTTAAAGGATTTGTCACCTCATGTACAATCTCATCTTGTTCATTTTCAAGAAGAAATTGAGTCTATTCTTTCGTCTTATGAGCAGGGTGAAATTACTGAAGAAGAAGGTTTTGGTATGATTCAATCAGCTTGCAGCGAAGAAGCAGGGCTTTCATTGGGAGATGGAGCATTATCAGCAGAAGAAAAAGAAGCCCTTGCCAATTCATTTCACGTCATGGAAAAGTTAACGGTTCCTGTAGCTAACTACTTGCAGGCGCACGATGTAGGTGCTAGTAATGGTCGCTTTTGGAAAAAGGCACTTAGAGCTCTCGCCCGTGTTGCTGTAGGGGCCGTTGTCACAGCCGTGATCATTGCGGTGCCCGTTGCTGCTGTAGCAGTAGGCAAAGCTATTGTTAAAGGTGCTGCTTTAGGTAAAGTTGCTAAAGCAGGGTGGGTAGCAGGTAAAAAAGTGGTTTTAAAAGCGAGTAAAATTGGAGCAAAGAATGGATATTATGAATTAAAGGCTCCTATTCTAACCGGAGTAGGTGCTGGTTTAAAAAACGCCTCAAAGGATTGGGATAAATCCTGGAAAGGTTGGGAAGAACTTAGCTACGGATATAAGATAAAATTTTAACCAACATCGTATAAGGTTTTTGTAGACTTGTGAAGTAAACGAGTGTACGTTAACATTACGAAAGATGCTTGCGATATGCCCCCGTGCATATTGCAAGTCTTTTACACTAATGTGAGGGCAAAAACCATCACTAAGGATTTCAATCGTCAAAAATAGACAAGATGAACTACAGCTTAACTTTTTCTGTCAGGTTCACCCTGATGCTATGCTTGGTTATTACCAGCGTTTGTCGTGCCCAAACCCCTGCTGATACGCTGGATTGGGAAACGTTTGAACCGGCTGGCTATTACTCCAGAGGTTTTGCGATGTATCTCATTACGCCATCCATTAGCATAAGTGAAAGTAGCAATTTTAACAACATGCTCAACCAAAACAATTATCCCTCAATTCCTAACCTTTCTGTCAATTGGGGAGTCGGTTTGCAATACAGGTGGAACAGGCTTGCAATAGCTTCGGACGTTGCAGTGAATAGGCAACGCCGTGTAAATATGACGGAAACAGCTGAGCTGTCCAAAGCAAATCTAGTAGTTAATGTAGATATAAAGTATTACGTATTCAGAAATAAATTTATGGCCCTCTACCCGTATGGCTCTTTATCATCTACCCAAGCAAATTTGTACCTCACCCAACAAACAGAGCCTACAGATGTAAATAGCTTGATCAGCGAAAATGGGAATGCGGCTCATTTAGAGCACTTTTCGGGTGGGCTTATGCTGGGCGCAGGCATTGATATGCAGCACTTATGGAACAGCGAAAGCGCGTTTCTCACATTTAAATTAGGGTACCGGTTTTCTCTGGAAGGCGCTTATGAATGGGAGTCAACGTATACTACTTTAAGCAATGCCCCGGCAGATGCTTTCAATAGCCTGTTTATTACGCTTGGTCTGGGGTTTAGCGTTAACTGGGGTAGATTAAAGAAATAGCTTAGATCATTTTCGATAAACCAAAATCTTAAATCCTAAATCAGAATACTGTATTGCTTTCGTTATCAATCCATTTCGCTGGGCGGCAT
>JBKHAH010000070.1:0-16903 GCA_046542995.1 Bacteroidales bacterium | reverse complement strand
GGCTCATTCCTTCACCAGTGGGGCTGGTGTTGAAGTACTCACCGGTCCAGTAGCCCACCGTTGAGGGTAAATCTAGTGGATAAATAAATTTTTTGATGTTGTTTTTACCAACTGGCAAAAATTTATTCGGAGAACTGCTGTTTAAATTTATTTTTACTGGTCCTTCAAATAAGCCATTAGAATAATTAATAAAACCATTACCAGCGGAAGTCGCACGAGTAATTGTAACAATATTGGTTTTTGTAGTGACTACTCTACCATTAAACAGGTACATAAATGTTCCGATATCTGATGGTCCATTATACTCGACAATATTAGGGTTTCTAAAATAGAAATTATTAAACCTATTTGGACCGGTATAATCTCCTTCAATAATTTGGTTTTCTGTTCCAATTATTTCAATGGTTTGGTATGTGTATGCAAAATTATTGTCAGCGGTACTGGCTTTAATTAAATCTCCCTTAAGCTTCACCCAAACTCTTAAAGCATGATCCCAAGTTGCATTATCCACAAGAAAAACATCCCCTTCAATATCTGTATAACGATAACCTGTTGAAACACTTGGCTGCTTCAACGTCACATTACCCTTAATCCGCAGATCCCCACAGATGGTCATATCCTCATTGGGCATGGTTTTGGTGCCACTGCCTGTTACGGTAAGGTTGTTGTACTGGTAAATTGGGGGCAGATTATAAGTTCCGGCTCCGCCAAACTCCATGGTACCGCCTGTGCCGCAGGCCAGAAATTCGGAATAATTGCCGGGGTACAACTTTTCGCTTTGCATTGCAAGGGTACCGGTTCCGGAAACAAACCCAAGATGGTGGCCGGTTTCGGTTCCTACTTCGAGCCTGCCTGTAATAACCGTACGGTACGAACGGATTCTGAACCTGTCCATAGTTATAGTATGCCCTGAAGAGATACGAACAATATGTCCCTGAGGACCACCTGAGGGAACTGAACCTCCGCCCTCTTTTGCCCAGATATCTGCGTTGCTCCAGTTACCTGATTGCACGGTATAATATATTGGAACATTATCAGGAATACATACATCGGCTCCTGCTGTGTAATCACCGCCTATGTCATCAACTCCTGAGAAGGAAAACTCAATTCTATCCTCCTGAACTATCTCATCTTCTCCTGCTCCGGCATCCTGTGCTGATTTAGACCATTCGTCCCCCACAAGACGGGCACGATAGTAATCGGCAGGATCACCAACAACATCGGCAGGATCGAAATGAAAATCGATTGTGGCATCCATACCGCTAATGCCTGTGCTATTCATGATCCAGTAATATTGAAGAACATCGCCACACTCCACGGTCATGTGTTCCTGATCTACAGGATGAACAGAAATTGAGCCCACTGAAGCGTTGGCTGTAATATCAAAATCAATTGGTGTGTACTTGGTTGCCTCCCCGCTAATAACCCCCATGGGGAATGTGAAACTTTGTGCACCCGTACCAATAGATTTGGAAATACCTAGGTCGCCAAAGCCTCCGTCGGTTATTATCATCTTATCAGTACCAAACCCTGTACCCTGAATATTCGTGTTTTGGGATAAGGAGAGGTTAAATCCCTCAATATTTAGAATGCCATCTGTGAGCGTGATATCTTGATTTAAAGAGATACTATTGCTTAGCCGGGCCTGGTTGGATGACTTGTCTATTTCAATTCGACCGTACTGACCGGTTCCTCCAAGCATCTGAAGATCCGTGCCATTTAAAACTAAGTTTCCTGTACCAGTTGAATTGTGCGTTGCGATATTATACACATCTCCTTCAACATTAATATCCTGATTGCCATGAGAAAGCGTTCCGTTTTGAAGTATCAAATCCTTCAAGGCTGTAAGGGTTGTTGCTCCTTGTACAGTAACATCGGTTGTTGGTTCTATTAGGATATTATCAGCGCTAAGATCTCCCTCAACAGTTTGAGAATCCCCAACAAATGCTAGCGAATCCAGATTCAGACTTTCCTGACCGCTATTTATAAAATCATTCTCAAGCGAGAGGTTCAAGCTACTACCATCTATTGCAGCGCCTGACTCAATAGTGACATGACCCCTAACGTACAGGTGGTTCACATCCAGTTTGGCCGTTGCATTACCATCAACAATAAAACTGGGAATACTGCCAGTAGAGTTAACCGTTATGTTGCCCCCAACAGGATTTGCCGGGTCACCAATTTGAACATTACCCCAACGATTAACTCCCACCGTTGCTGCATCGAGGTATAGCGCTGCGCGAGTAGCTGCTCCATCGTGAGGCCTGGATACCATTAGCGTACCACTATACAGCTGAAAACTGCTCCCGGGATTATAAACCTCAAACAAACCGCGTAAACCCTCAGGCGCACCAAGTACCCCAACCTTAGTTAAAGGACTATTGCCCCCCGATTGCAAGAATTTTAGAACACCCAGATTATTCTCAGTACTGGAACGAACCTGAGAACCAACCTCCAGCTCCCCGTTTCCTAAAACGCGAATCTCGGCATTTCCTGATGATGAGTAATGTATATAGTTATCGCTTCCTCCCTCCAGAATTACGTATGCTCTTGATGCGCCATCGCCAACATCGAGCCTTCCATCGAGAAAAATACCATTGCTGCCTGGGGCATTAACCCTGGCAATACCCTGCTGCACATGCAGTCTGGTTGAAGATTTTATTCTAAAATCATCGCCACCGGTACTAAGGTTAATATCGATATCAGGATGATTTAGAACCAGCGAGCCATTTTGGAGCAAGAGTGCCTTTTCGTCGCGAGTACCATCGGTTGGGCCGTTGAGTGTGAAGTTGTTGTTTATAGTAACGGTAGGTGTTGAAGTTGCACCTTTATTTACAAGTAGAGAGTACAACTCCATTGAAGTGGTTAAATTGCTACCTGAGAAAAGAGCATTAGAAGTTCCCAGAAGGTTTAATGCAACCCTGTCCTGATCCTGTGCTGTTCCTAATCTTAATATAGGTTGATCCCCTCCAAGTACACTTGCCGTAGCATCCTGCGTATAACTTCCGTGTAAATTAAGGGAATGTTGAACTATTGTGGTATTTGGGCTATCAATATAAATACCAGCTGTTCCTTCAGTATATATGTTTCCTTCTACCGTTACATCTCTGGGAGTACCGTTGTTTTGAAAGAAAAAGTGTGTGTTAGTATAAGTAGTTGATTCTCGAGTAGCTCTAAGTAAACGTAAGTCTCCTTTAATATATATATCCCCTTGAGCACCGTTGTTTAACTGCAAAAGTCCTGCACCATGAATCTCCAAATTGTTGTTTACAACAACATCTATTGGTATGGTTGCCGTTCTTGCGTTACCTCCCCAACCATCGGGAACAATCATTAGGTTAGGGAGCTCAGTGGGAATGTTATTTAAAGTTACATTTCCAAAAATCTCGTAAAGCATGTAAGATGAATCCTGCGCAACGAAATCACCTAAATCTATTCCAGAAAAATCTGGATCGTTATTTCTATTTCTTATTGTACCTTCACCTGAGATAATTGGAGTATTTATTATAGCTCCGTCAGATAATGAAAGCGTTGGTCTAAAGAAATAACTATCCCAATATTTTCTTGGTGCCGGGTCGCCTTCCTCCGTTAACATTGGATTAAATTTGAGTTCCGCACAACTAATTGTGCCTCCATTTTGTCTGATATTGTGCGGATCACCCCTGTAGGCTGTTTGGGGATCATCCCAAGGAACCCAACCTATTATGACTATGTCTCCTGATGTAGGCGTACCATCATTTGAAGCAGGATTATCGCTCCTATGCCAAAGCTCGGGATTGTCCAGAACATTTGGTCCGTGTACTGAATAAAGCTGAGCAAGGGTTGTCCATGATCCCGTTTCACCCCACAAGCGTTGACCGCCGGATGTGCCTCTTAGCCGAGAAAAGAAAATTTTTACTGATCCTGCAAAAAGATTACTGTGCCCTGTGGTGAACTCGCCCTCTTCGAGAGGTGGAGGCGTTGCGCCTGTAGTATTATCGTCCTGATGAGTAAAGGTCATTAGTAATCGATCTGTGGGGTTATCCCAATCTAAATCTCCCAAATCATACTTCCTAACAAGGTTTACTATCTTTCCTGGTTCCCATGAACTGGGATTTCCTGCTCCATCGCTATAGGCTTCAGGCATGTTATAGAAATAAAACCTGTTTATAACATTAGGAACATTTGTAAAACCATTTGATCTTAATCTCCAATAATACTGTAATGCGCTATTCCCTGATTCAGCAAGTGTTGGCAACTCGTAATCAACATTATTAATTCTGCTGTAACCCTCATCTACAAAGGAAGAAAACTCCTGTGTAGCGGGTGTATATCTGCTTCCATCGCCTGTGGTTGTGTATATACCCAAAGGGAACAGGTAGGTATTGTTTCCTGAAACTTTTCTTGAGTATCCTCCATCGGAATGGTTGCCATTGGTTCTTAACATTTGGGTTGGAGTGTAATCTGAAATTGTTTCTGATGATAAAGCACCTTCGTGTGTTAAATTAAAGTTTCTGAGATCAAAAACACCATCTGTTAATGTAAGTGTGTTGCTTACCCTTTGGTTTGCTGCTAAAAAGGTAATGTCTTCACGACCTCCTGCTTCGCTTGGATGTGCCTCATCAACCTCCAGATTACCAAACACTCCGTTTCCATCGCCTCCAAGTTCGTGCTGGGTATTAATTACAGCCGTAACTGTTGCTCCACCACTACTTACTGTTACGGTTGGTGCTGAGGTGTAACCTGTACCACTATTTGTAACCGCTATTCCGATAAGCGGAAGGGCGTTACCTGCTGCGGGGACCCCATTAAAAATGGGTATCGCCTCGGCCCCTGCACCTCCACCACCAGAAAAGGATATTGAAGGGATAGACGTATGACTTCCGGGGTTATCAAGCGTAATACTTGTCACAATACCCCGGTCGGTTAAAATTACATTACCAGATCCTGTTGTTTGAATGGTTCCGGAGTTAAAAACATTGCCCTTAACCAAAATATCCTTGTCGGAATGAGTAAAGACTGTACCCGATTCTATTGTTAGGTTATTATGTATGGTTACTGCATTGGTATTACCACTTAACAATCTACTATCAGAGGTAAAATCGGGGTTATTTTTTAATATTAGGTTAAAAAACTGCTGGTTGGCATGCCTTAATACTGTGTTAGTTGAATAAGTTACTCTTAACGTGGTTGTGTTGCTGTAGGGTAAATAATCGCCCTGTGTTTCAACAAGGAATGCTCTATCAACCGTTAAATCGCGAACAGCATACCTAAAATTACCATGCTGGCGACGGGAAATAAGTCTGGAATAATCTCTAATATATAAACCACCTTTGAGCCATAGGTCGCTTCCCATGTGAAGGCTTGCTGTTCCTGTTCCGGAAAGCTTATCTACTTCAAGATTATATAGCGGCCCGTTTGAAATAATATCGTAATTATTGTTATTGTTCATTAACACGTAAAAAGTACCTCCTGTAACATTATGGTTGGTTTCATCGGACTGAATACAAATTGCATTACTCTCAAAATCATTGTTCCCTGATTCATCAGCAACGTATATATTACCGCCCGTCATTTGAAAAACACCATCAGGATCGACAATTCCGAATGTGGGGTATGCTCCGGTTATCTCTCCACCTCCGTCGGGGTTTATTTGTTGAGATCCTAAAGTGCCTTCAAAATCGTACGTAAACTGTCTGTTCCCTCGTATCATCAGGTGGCCACCACTCATTATAAACGAGGTTTTTCCTCCACCGCCGGTATGTGAGCTTCGGAACTGTGCCACATCACTAAGGCCACCCTCAATATTAATAACTGCAGATGCCTGTGGCCAGAAAATAAAACCAGCAGAGTTTCGGGTATTAAAGTAACCATCGGATATTCTGAACTCACCATATACAGAAAGCGCCTGATTGCTTGATCCGTTATTTACACCCGAAGTTCCAGGCAACAATTCGGCCGATCCGTTCTGTGCGGTACTATAAACCCTCACGTTTTCACCATCAATCCAAAGCCTTCCTTTCCCCGGTATAGGATAATCACCGTTTCCACCAGCCTGATTGCCTTCGGATAAGCTGGGCAATACAATTTCGCCCGTTAAGCGCAGGGTTCCGTTACGTATCCAAAGGGATTTTCGCACCTCCGGGTTCTCGGCAGTGAAGGAACCTCCTGTTCTGCGTCCCACGTTATTTGGTCCATAAATTTGGAAATGGTCAGTATCCTCGGTATAAACCTTCAGCTCAAAGGTTCTATCTACTCCTTTATTTATTATAAGATTATAAAAATCGGTTGTACCGTAAAGTTCGGCAGTATTATTTGTGCTTCCGTAAAAAGTAACTGTGGCAGCACCGTTACTAGTAAATTGTGCATAATCAGGAGCGCCTTGGTTTGTAAAACGTATGGATCCGTTATTGGTTAAATCTCCCCCTACTCTCACCTGATGGAAAATATTGTGATACTCTCCTAAAGCAGGCATATTGCCAGAAATTGAATAGGAACCAATGGTGTTACCTGAACCTACAACAATTTGGCCGTTTGTATTAACGTCAATATTTTTTGCAATATCCAGCTCCAAAACTGTGGTTGAAGTATTGTCGTTAATGCTAAAAATTCCGTTTTCGACCGTAAGATTCCCATGTAGGGTGTAATCTTTCAGCATAATTAGTTCATCGGCTGAATTTGTAAGGTTTACCTTCATGTTATTAAAGGTACGTGCTGTTGTTAAATTATGGCCAGTACCATAATACTCAACTGTACCGCCATTTTCTCCATTAAAATCGGACGCTTCGCCTTCGGGAAAATTATCGGTATTAAGAAGGATTGTCCCCTGCCCTTGAATTGAGGAGAAGTTGTGGCCTGTAGTTGTGCCAAAATCCAACTCACCATCCCTAACCTCCAGTATGGCATTCTGCTTATTATCAGCACTAACAGTAACCCTGTATGGATAAAGTACAACCACCTTATCAATACCTGCCGTTGCGGATGTTGTTGGGGTCTCATCATTGGGGTTAACAATGTCACCTCCACCCGATTCTAACGACCATGTTTGGTAATCATCCCAATCGCCTGTTTGATAAGAATACCAGGTACGGCCTGTTTGATCGCTACGGGCTATGGTATAATACCCATCCAATAAGTCATCGTTATCAACACTAAACCAAACAAAGCCGCCAGACACAATACCAATTGCTCCGGAAATGGTTGAAAAATCACCTGACGTAGTGTTACGGTAAAGAAGGTGGAATATTTGATTATCTGATCCCTCACCTAATCCTATTTGGTTTAGATCAAAACCAATGGATGCGGATGTTGTGGTTGCTTCTGTCCTGTCAATATACCAAATTCGCTGTGTCCGAGAAATGAGTGAGCCTTCGGAAAGGGCAGGCAGATCGTTGGTAGTTTCACCAACCGATTGGTTTGCATGTGCAGCAAAAACATACTCATTACTCTCATCGAGCGAGCCATTGCTTTCACGTAAAAAGATGCCTCCACCTGAATTTGCTGTTTTTGTGTGCTTTTGGGTACCATCGGATGATCCTATTCCTACAAAATCATGAATATAAGCGGCATCTCCCGGTGTATAATTAACCCCTGCTATTGCTATTCCGTATTTAATTGACTGATAGTTGCTAATAATTGCCACCTGAGCATCGTTAAGACCGCTGCTATACATAAGCATCTCAGCCACATCAATATCATCGTAATTGTTAGACGGTGTATATCTGGCAATAGCTGCCCCGCTCCAACTGTTAAGCTGGCCTGTTCTGTTTTCAGTGCCAAGAAGAAAATTATTTTGATAATGACGTCGCTCCTCTGAAGTTAAATCACTATTTAAAACCGATGCAAAAAAGCCATACTCATTGGCTTGCGTTCCGCCAGAATATGCCTCAGCAGTTGAAACCATTGATGTTGATACATCGTTTCCATAATGATGAGTACGATAATTAGCCTCATTCTCCCAATAGATATGAAGGTTGTTGTCTGTCCCTGTGTTATCACCGCCAACAATAATTTTTCGAGATCCGCTCGACCTGCGACTCGCTACTGACATTACAGTATAATCGGTATTTGTTATCATAGATCCATTAAGGAATAAGAAGTCATCTGAACCATCAAAACTAACGGTTGGATTACCGTTTATCTGGCTGGTCTGAAATAATGGCTGCTCATCAGCGGTTGGTTGAGTTGCATTATTTGCATTTCCTGAAACATCGCTCCAAACGCTTACAGGGTCGTTGTTGTTGTAAGCAAGCGTAGTAGCGTCTAACCACATTTGTAAAGCAGGTTGATCATCGGAACCATCGCTGTTACCTACACCACCTGGCCCGGCCAAACGGGGTGTTGTTATTATGGGATTATCAGCATCAACCTGAATATTATCGACATAATAATCGTAGCCCCCATGTATAACAACTCTATCAAAGAGATTGAAATCCGTATCGCTACTACTGGTAACGGTTGCCAATTGTGATCCTCCTTCATCAAAAATTGTTACTGTGAATGTATTGTCGGCATTTGAGGTAAATTCAAAACGATACCACTCATCCTCCGGACGATCACCAGTAATGTTTACAAGGGTACTAATATCTGTTCCTTCTCCTGCTGTTCTTTTTTCAATTCCAAGCTGTGTTTCTGAAAGTCTAAATCCGTACCCATCAAAATTACCATTGGAAATTGCTAATCTATCCTGTACACCACCTGAAGCAGTTGAAGGTCGAAAAATTCTACCAGTAAATGTAAACTCCCTGTTAATTGGCGCATCCAAAAGCTTGTAGCCACCGTCAGGATCATTATTGGTGGTTTTTCTAAGTGAATAGCTACCAATAAAGCTTTGGTTACTTGAGTATTCTACATTACCAGACTCGTAGGTATTCCAACCCTGCCATGTTGAAAAATCGTCAGAAAAAACATTGGTTTGCGAAAAACCTAAAACTGGCGTAATTAATAGTAGAAAAACAAGGGCTCTCGAATATGTTTTCATTTTGAATGAGGGGATATATGCTTTCATAAATATATATTTTGCTTAATGAAATTTAACCTTAAATAATAATGCAATTTTCACTCCAATTTTTACAACTTGCTTATTTAATGTACATTAAGAATGATTGTGCCGTATGATGCAACTATTAAATGTCCGATTTCGGGCATGTGGTTTTCTGATTCGGTCTTTCTCTGTAATTCTCTGTAACTTAACTATGCAATATAAGGTTTACAAAATGATATTGTTATAGGTAAAAAGACTTATTTTGGTGAATGTGTGAAATTCTTTGATGAAATTGGATGGAGACGGGCAGTTATCGGTGGTCAGTGGACGGTAGTCGGTGATCGGTGGGCGGTGGGCGGCCGTGTCTCGTAAACCGACGTTTTGTTAGGAGGTTGACGAGATGGTCAGTGGGCGGTGGTCAGTTGAGTTCTTCGTCATTGCGAGGACGACGTCAGAAGGACGAAGCAATCTAATTCAAAAGGATAACGATGAAGTGTAATATGTGACGAAGCTATCTCTTTTATATCAAGTCATAAACACTTTCCTGTTTAATGAGATCGCTTCGTCAGCAAAAAACGCTTCCTCGCGATGACGGTGGGAATTGGTTGGGTGAGTGAGTGAGTGAATGAATGAATGGCTGATAGAGAAAAACCTTACAGATTTGACCAGTCATCAATCCAACAATTAACCCTTTTTAACGCCTTGATGACTTTTATCATTCGCGGATTTTTGCCCCCGTTAAAAAAACAATATACCTTTAGAGCTGTTTGAATAAAATGTTACTATTGTAAACTAAAAATTATTTATATGTTTGATAAGCAGGTTTATACAGAAAGAAGGATGAAGCTCAGGAAAAAGATACGCTCCGGGCTGGTGCTAATTATGGGCAACACCCTTTCGCCTATGAACTACCCTTCTAATACTTATCGTTTTAGACAGGATAGCGACTTCCTTTACTTTTTTGGATTGGATCTACCTAACTTTGCTGGCATAATTGACATTGAAAACGGTAAGGATTGCCTTTATGGTGATGATTTTGACCTTGACTCAATAATTTGGATGGGACCACAACCCTCAGTTAATGAGCTTGGGCAAAAAGTTGGTGTTCTGTGTACACATCCAATGAATGAGCTTGCATCAACGCTTCAGCGTGCCATAAAGAATGGGCGCCGTATCCACTTCTTACCTCAGTATCGCGCCGAAAACATTATAACCCTTGATAAGCTGATTGGCGTTAACCACAGGCTTATAAATAAGTATGCTTCAACGGATTTAATAAAAGCCATCGTTTCAATACGCTCTATAAAAGAGCCTGAGGAAATTGCAGAGCTTGACAAGGCCGCCAACGTTGGATACCTTATGCATACAACGAATATGCGCTTTGCTAAACCCGGAATTACTGAGCAAGAATTAGTTGGTATTGTTGAAGGAGTGGCCATTAGTCATGGTCACATGCCATCGTTCCCAATAATACTCTCGCAAAACGGCGAAACGCTACACAACCACGATCACTCGCAGGTGCTTACAAAGGGACGCATGCTCCTAACTGATGCCGGTGCTGAGATTGCTTCGCACTACTCTTCTGATTTTACCAGAACATTCCCCGTAAGCGGAAAATTTACCGATACGCAAAAAAACGTTTATAACATTGTGCTCAATGCCCTAAATAAAGCTATTGATATTACTAAGCCGGATGTTACCAATCAGAGCATTCATTTGGAAGCAGCTAAGGTTATTACTGCAGGACTAAAAGATATGGGCATTATGAAGGGCGATGTTGATGAGGCTGTTGCCAGCGGTGCCCACGCCCTGTTTATGCCCCACGGTTTAGGCCACATGATGGGCCTCGATGTTCATGATATGGAAGGGCTGGGTGAAGATTTTGTTGGATATGATGATGAGATCTCTCGTATAGACCAATTTGGCACTGCGTTCCTTCGTCTGGGTCGTAGGCTTCAAACTGGCTTTACGCTGACTGTTGAGCCCGGTATTTACTTTGTACCAGCCCTAATTGAAAAATGGAAGGAAGAGAAGATTAACGCCTCGTTTATCAACTTTGATAAGGCTATGGAGTTCATAGGTTTTGGCGGTATAAGGCTTGAGGATGATATACTTATTACCGAGAATGGCTGCCGCCTGCTTGGCGATAAGCGCATTCCTGTTACCGTTGATGAGGTTGAGGCAATTGTTGGTAAAGGATAGTGTTTATTTGGTTATTTTTGATTAAACCTGACAGGTTTTAAAAACCTGTCAGGTTTATAGGTTGTATCTTAAATATAAGTTAAAACTTCTAGAAACGGTTTAGCCAACGGTACCTACGGGCGCTATCGCCAAGGCGCATGCCAATCATAATCTCGTGTGAACCCAAATGGTTAAAAGTGGTGATATCGCCCCAGTTATAGTCGAAGGCATATCCAAAGTAGAACTGCTGGTAGTTCATACCAAACATGATAATTGCAGCGCCAGATGTTCTGAATGATAATCCGGCCCAATAATCATCCTTATAGTAACCCTTAACATTTATATCTAGGTTCCATGATAGCTTCTCGGTTAAGGTCATCATAATTGATGGCTCAAAGCCATAATCGGAGCGGCGCTGTTGAAACTTATACCCACCAAGCAGGTAGTAGTGCCTTACCAACCGATAGGCGCTTTGCGAATTACCCAACCCAAACTGTATGGAGCTCTGAAATAGGCTGGTTGCTGATAATCCGGCATAAAAATTATCGCCACTAACTAAAAAACCAATGTTGGCATCGGGCGAGAGGTCGGCGTTGGCCTGTCCGGGCTGAATAAGTGGGTCGTGAATGCTGGGATCGTACAGGTCCGATGTGGAAACATCGGCCTTAAACTGAAAGGCTGATAATGAAACCCCAGCGCTATACTGAATATCGCGAACGTATATATGATAAGCATAGGTGGCCTGCAAGCCAGTACGACGAACGCTACCGTTCATGTCGTTAAACAGGTAACCGCCAAAGCCAACTCGTCCGCTGGGTCGACGCCTGCGCACGCGGTTCTTTATCATACGGCTACGGTTACGGAAGCTACTTTTAAGAATACGTGTTTGGCCGCTAATGGCGTAAGTACTTGGTGCATCGCTATAGCCAAGCCACTGCTCGCGAGCAGTGAGGTTAAAATCGGTAATGCCCTGATAACCAGCAATAGCTGGATTTAGGAGGTATGGGTTCATCATGTACTGGCTGTATATTGGCTGCTGCTGTGCCGATGCTGCGCCCGCCAGTAACATGAAAACTAATATTTGTATTACTCTTCGTTTCATAATTTGGTCCCTCCTGTTTTCCTGCCGTTATGTTTAAAGGCTTCTTCTTGTTAGAGAGAATATTTCTTTTTTGCTCAATTTCTTTTTACCTAACAATTGTTACGCTCCCCTTATATACAAACACTTTTCCATCAACATTAAGGCGTATAATGTAGTGATACGAATCCATTGGGAGCGGCCTGCCACCTAAATCGCGACCATCCCACTCCTGGAACATCCCGCTAGACTGCCACACCAAATTTCCCCAACGGTTAAATACGCGAACATCAACATCATCTAAATAAGGGTAAAGATGGCTCCCCTCCTCACTAGGTGCAGGAAAAACCCATGTGTCGTTGGCACCGTCGCCGTTGGGCGTAAATGCTTTGGGAATACGAAGGCTGCTATAATCCGCTGCATCGATAAAAATGGTGTCGCTGGCCTCGCACTGGTTAATATCGGTTACCGTAACGGAAATGTGCTGCTGTCCAAATCCTCCCTCCACCTCTATCCAGGGTGATGTTTCGCCTGTACTCCAATCGTAAAACTGGATATCGGGATCGCTAACATCAAGCGTGAGGGTTTGTGCTCCAAAGAGCACGGTATCGGAGCCTAAATCTACCTCAGGAAGATCGTGTATTGTTACGTCAAAATCCTGATAGCTACAGCTGTAATCGCTGTCGATAAGCTGCACCTGGTAGGTTCCGGCCTCGCCTGTGTAGTATATCTGTCCGGTGTAATCGTCCTGCCAAAGGTACTGCTCGTAATCGCCGGGGTCGAGCTCGGCCTCATCACCAAAACAAACGGCAACGCTCTCGGGCGCTCCATCCCAGGGGAAGTTTATTTGTGGGGAGTTTAAAACGATGTTCTGCTCCCAGGGATCTCCGGTACAGCCATAATCGGTGTGCTCTGTAACCTTAAACGTATAGATGCCGCCGGGCAGAGACTCATCCCATGATACAAGAACCGAATCGCCCCTATTTATAATGGTGTAAAGATTCTCGTCCAGCGGGTTGCCATCGGGGTCGGTAATTTGCCAATCGAAATCGGAAATTCCGTTAAATCCTTTTACCCAGTACTCCTCCACAGAGCCAACACAGGCCATGGGGAGATCGTACGGATTTTCCTGGGCCTGAGATATGCTCCCTGCCAGAAAAATTCCTGTTACGATTAGTACTGCTATATGTAAAAGTTTATTCAATTTGTTGTTTGTTTAAAATAATGTTTGCAGACGTTTCCATAATCCGCCAGTCGGCGGAACGTTGGAAAGTCTTAAAAAATCAATGTTTTAAAGAACGTTTTTGGGCTTTTCAGCCTTGCAACCTTGACAGGGTTTGAAACCCTGTCAAGGGTTAACTTTTTCTCCCTTGCTGCCGCACAAATCCTCTCGTGTGGCTTTACTCTTCTTCGTTACCACACGATTAAATAGTGCGGTAGCGGGGGTGCTCAATCAATGAGATCGTTTTAGCATCTCTATCCTTTTATTATTCATGTGTTTACATGCTAATAAGTTCAAGACCCTGTATTCGCTCAAAATGTTTTGTATTGAGCGTAGCAATTGGTAACCTATTCGTCAAAGCAGTTGCAGCAATAAAGAGATCAGGAATATCAATTTGCTTTCTTTCCCTTTTTAGCTGCCTCTCAATTGCAATGGCGGTTTGGTTTACCTTTTGGTCGTACGGTAAAGAGATGACCTTTTCAAAGAACTCGTTCCAAAAAATATCTTTTTCGGGATTACTTCCCGTATAAATTTCGTACTCAGTTATTGCAGACACTGCAAAATGTTGATGATTTTTTGCCAGCTTATAGAAAAAACTATTTGACTTATCGGTTTTCCTGTAAAAATCAATTATTACGGAAGTATCGAGACAAATTAGTTGGTTCTCCATTGGCTTATCCTCTTTCTATTCTCAACATACTGATTAAACTCATCATCAGACATAGTTGGTGCGTTAAGCAGAAAATCTTGAAAATTACTTCCGCTTTTTGCAGTGCTCTCTTTTGGCTTTTTCAACTCATCCATTAACTTCTCCTGCTCTTCCTTGGAAAGATTTTTGATGATTTGAATTAGCTGTTCAATATTTATATTTACTGATACTTGCATGTTCGTTACTTGTTGATCGTTGCCTGTTGTTTTTTGTTTGCAGACGTTTCCAAGACCGCCAAAAAGCGGCGGACGTTGGAAAGTCTTAAAAAATCAATGTTTTAAAGAACGTTTTTGGGCTTTTCAAACCTGTCAGGTTTTATACCCCCTTTTATTCTGATACTATTTCTAAACAAGCTAGTTCGCTACTAGCTATAAAGCTTTCAATATCCTCTTTCTGCGCAATAAGCATTTCTGCAAGCTGTGCTGTAGGCTTATTGCCCGTCCGTATCCAAATAATTTTTGGTGGATGACCATTTAGCAAGCTTATGTCAAAGAAATCGGCATCAAATGTTACTATAGCATAGCCTTGATTAAAGGCATACTGCCAAATTTCTAGGTCGGTGCTGTTTGCTAAACCCACCTGTGTTACCTGTTTACATTGTTCAAAGAACGGTTGTAGCTTGGCTACAATACGATACGATATGTTCTGGTCGAAGAGTAGCCTCATGCTACGCTCCTATTAATTTATGCTCCCTGTCGGCGGCATAAGCAAGGGTTGCCTTAATGTCCTCGAGGGTGAGCTCGGGGAAATCGGCAATAATCTCGCTGGGGGTCATTCCCGAAGCTAGCCAGCTCAACACATCGAACACGGTGATACGGGTGTTACGAATGCAGGGCTTGCCAAAACGGCGGGTTGTATCCCTCTTTATTATGTTCTGGTATCGTACCATTTTTTTTTCTAATGTTTTGCAGACGTTTCCATGAACCGCCAGCCGGCGGAACGTTGGAAAGTCTTAAAAAATCAATGTTTTAAAGAACGTTTTTGGGCTTTTCAGCAACCTTGACAGGGTTTGAAACCCTGTCAAGGGTTGGGTTAGCCTTTTCCCTTTTGTACGCCCAGCCGCGACGAAGCGGCGGGGCGTGGTATTGCTTAGCCTCTCCTGCTGTTGGGCAGGGCTTAGGCTATGGTATTACTACAAGTTAAAATCGTTAGGAATATGATACACAGGTCCAGTTGTTGGAGCAGGGTTAACAATATAAGTAACAGTAGTTGTTCCTGTAAAAGGATAAGTTGTTATTTCACCACCACCTTCTACAGTTAGGTAGTCAGATTTGTGAGAAATACCAGAAATGATACCATCAGCACCAGAACCAGTATAATCAGTAGCACTCCTTAATGTAAATTCATACTTTGTTCTTTTGCCATCAACAACTGGCATATCACCAGTTGATACAGTTTCTGAACCTCCATCAGCTGTTCCTGTAGCAAGTTTTGTTGCTATTGTGTGGTCAGCAACTGAAGAAAATACTTCTGTAGCACCGTCTTCAACATCACTTACATCAATATTAACCACACGCTTCTCTACCTCATAAGCATATGAAGCTAAAGCTGCAGGTACACCAGTTTCTGTAATTGTAACAGTAAGGTCTTCAGCCAAAGCATCTCCACACATATAGTACTCATAACCTGCTGTTGGTTCAGTCCATGTGTTATTAGTACCGTCACCAACTATTCCTGCTTCTGGCTTTTCAATAACCGTAACAGTAAAGTCTTGTCCTGTTGGATCTTCGCAACCTCCAAAAGCGGCTGGTGCCTGTTCTTTTACATTAATCGGATAAGAACCAGCTGTATTACCTGTAATTTCAACATAGTTATCAGTAACAGCTAGACTTATTTCTGTTCCATCTGTCCATGAGCCATCATCAGAAAAGTTCCATACAAAATCTGCTGTTAGGTCATTAGAAATAGGGGTCCATGAAGGGTGAAACGTGTTGTCTGGTGTTACGTAAAGAGGAATGGTTGCATCAAGAGTAACATACGACACATCCCCATCGTTGCTAATTAAATCATAATCAGCAGGATCACCTTGCGCCATCGCGCTTGTCATAAAAAACATGGCTATCATCATTGTAGCCAACTTAAGTAAATTTTGTTTTTTCATAGCTTGAATTGTTTAGTTAAAAATTAATTTAATGATTGATTATTTTCAGTTGTTAGTGATTAGTTGTTAGTAACTAGTTGTTAGTGACTAGTTGCCACCTAGGGGCCAGCGCGTGGCCTGCGGTTGGTTTTTTGTTTCTTGTTACCATATATAAAGGTGTTTACCATTTAAACAATTTGCAAGTTTAAGTAATTTTTTTGTGCCAATGAAATACTACGCAATGTTAGTAATTTGTTTACAAGATGTTGTAGGTATTTTCACCTATTTACATGAATGGTTGTTTTTGCTGGATGAATGCTGTTTGCTGAAAGTTGAACACAGAGGCGCGGAGTTATGGGTGTTTGCCCCTCGACTCCCTCTCGACTCCGCTCGGGACAGGCGCTCGGGGTGACTATTGGGTGATTGGTTGATACAATCAGTCTTTCCTCGTTATGCTTCGCATCCCCTCGTTAAGCTTGCTTCCCGAGACATGCGAGGCAGGCAGTCAATCAGTCAATCCTTTGCAATCCATGAGATTGCTTCGTCGTTCCTCCTCGCAATGACGGTGTGGCGGACTGTCAGTTTCAATACATGAGATCGCTTCGTCAGCAAAAAGCGCTTCCTCGCGATGACGGTGGGAATTTGTTTTTTCTTACATTACCCCACTGTGT
>JBKHAH010000009.1:0-54899 GCA_046542995.1 Bacteroidales bacterium | reverse complement strand
ACGTCCCTACGGGACTTTGATTTAAAGGGGGTTCTTTTTCTCTTTTACCGATATTTTGTCCCTAACGGGACTGTCCCGTAGGGACAAAATATTGGTAATATGCTACTTAAAGTAAAACTCTCGTCCCGTAGGGACGACATATTTTTTCCCCGGACAATAGTGAAAAAAAAACAAAAAAATCATGAATCTAAAGTTGAGCCTAATGATACACAACCCAACTTTTGTCCATTTCAAAATAAAAATTGAACGGTTCAACCTGATAATCTATTAAAAGCAAGAAACTAAATGTATAAATTTGTGCAATGACAAAAGCAAAAAATATAATAGGGAAACTCCTAAGGGTTGCTGTTTACACATCGGTTCTTATAGCCATTCTATCAACCATTCCGTTCTTTATTACCATAAAAGCCATCCCGTTAATACTATTCCCGATTTTCTTTGCCAGCTCATTTGTTAACTTTTACATGGTATGGCTCGTTAACATTCTCCTTGTTCGCACATTTGACAAATCTGCTGAAACAAAAAACAAACCCTTTAAAAGATACGTTTACAGCTACCTGTTTACTGTAACCCTATCAGGGTTATATATTATATTGATGAACCGCATTAACCTACCTGAACTAATTGCACACAATTACGAAGATTTTGCACCACATGCTGAGAAGGGCTTCTACGCTCCTTTCCTAATGGGGTTTTTTAGCAACTCCTTTGTGTTATTAATGCAGGAACTCATTCTTTTAAGAGAGAAAAAAACCAAGATAGAATTGGAGAATGCTCAGCTTAAAATTGAGAATGTTAAAGCCTTTAACAGCCAGCTTAAGCAGCAGGTTCACCCTCACTTCCTTTTTAACTCGCTAAGCGTTTTAAAGTCATTAATAAATAAGAGTCCCGATATTGCTGAAGAGTACATCGTAAGGCTTTCAGATTTTCTACGGGTATCAATATCTTCAAACGAATCGAATGTTGTGAGTCTCAAAGAAGAGGTGAAACTATGTGAGGATTTCATGGAAATGCAAAAAATAAGATTTGGCAATGCACTAAGTTTCTCATTCAATATACCAGAAAAAATACTAAATATTGGTTGTGTGCCGGGTTTCTCAATACAAGTTCTACTTGAAAATGCCATAAAGCACAACGTACTAACTGACAGTTCCCCTCTTGTAATAAGCATAACTTATATTCAAGGTTGGATTTGCGTAAGCAATAACATACAAAAAAAATTATCGATAGAACAATCCACCAAATCTGGACTAGCTAACCTAACCGAACGCTATAAAATAATTTCAGGGGATAGGGTAATTGTTAAGGAGGATGAAAATTCATTTAGCGTTAACATAAAAGTACTGGAGAATGAATATAGTAATAATTGAAGACGAGCAGCATACGGCTAATGATTTGGAACAAACAATACTTAAGGTTGTTCCAAATGCAAAAATAATAGATATTTTAAAGTCTGTTACTGAATCAATTCACTTTTTCAAAAGTAACAAAACCAAGATAGACCTTATTTTTAGCGATATTCAGCTTGGCGATGGGCTTAGCTTCGAAATTTTCAATAAACTTCAAGTTAACACCCCTATCATATTCTGTACGGCATACGACGAGTACGCCCTGAATGCTTTTAAAGTTAATGGCATTCACTATATGCTAAAGCCATTTACAACAAAAACCGTTGAGATGGCCATTGCAAAATATCGAGAGCTAAAGCAGAATTTCTCCCAAGCATCACCTCAATACGAAACCATACTTAAGCTGCTTGAGGGAAAGAAAACTCCAACCTCTGTGCTAGTTTACAAGAACGATAAAATCCTACCTGTCAGGATAAAAGATATTGCTCTTTTTTATATTGAGAATGAAATCACAAGAATCATCACTTTTGAACAGAAGAAGTTTTCAATAAACAAATCGATTGAAGAACTTGAAACCATTGCTGGAGAAACTTTTTACAGAGCTAACAGGCAGTTTCTGGTAAACCGAGCCGCAATTAAAGACACATCGCAATACTTTGCCAGGAAACTATCCATAAACCTTACATTTCACTTTGATCAAAAAATAACAGTTAGCAAGAATAAGGTGGCTGAATTCTTAAAATGGCTGGCAAGTAGCTAGTAGAACTTGAAAGTTTAGGCTGAAATATGCCCGTTTCAACCAAGTTTCACTTCACAAAAAAAAGTATAGGCAATAGTTTTGTTCAATCAAACTAAAATATTTGTAACACTTTAAATAGGTAAACATGCAAAGAACATTGAAAAAAATCTTTTTTATTCTGGCACTGGCTTTCCTTGGATTTGCTCCAAGAGCCACAGCGCAAAACGAGGAGAAATTTAGTTTAGAGAGAGCCATAGAGCACGCCCTTGAGCATAATAAGAATGTAATTAACGCCAACCTTTCGGTTAATGAGGCAGACGAAAGGCTGAAAGAAACCATAGCACAAGGGCTCCCTCAGATTGACGCCACGGTTGACTACTCAAACTTTTTTGGCTCCTCGGCATCGTTAGGGGCCATGCCGGGCATGGGTGAGTTTACAATCGACTTTGACCCAACGAGTAACCTAAGCGTATCTGTTGGTCAGCTTGTATTTAGCGGCAGCTACATAGTAGGTATCCAGACCGCCAAACTTTTTAAAGAGATGACCAAAACCAGCTTGGAAAAAAGCGAGCTGGACATAAAAGCGCAGGTAACTGAGGCCTACATCCTGTCCCTCATCTCAATGGAATCGAAAGCTGTTATGGTTAAAAACATTGAGAACATGAAGGAAGTACTCAACAAAACCAAGAAGCTGGTTGAGGTGGGCGTTGCTGAGGAGATTGACTACGACCAACTATCGGTACAGGTAAGCATGCTGGAAAATGGACTTCGTGCTGCTGAGAGGCAAGTAGAACTCGCGCTAAATATGCTTAGGCTACAAATTGGATTACAAGCCGATGTTAGCATTATCCTTACTGATGAAATTGATGATATTGTTGGCGAATCCGAGTACCAAACCAGTTTACTTCAACCATTTGAATTGCAAAACAACTTTGATTTCAAACTCATGGAATTTCAAACAGACATCGCTAAGAAGCAAATCAATATGGAAAAATCTGCATACCTACCAACCATAGCAGGATTCTATAACTATACCGAAAAGATTCTGAAAGCTGACTTCGATATTAACCCGAACCATGTTATTGGAGTCAACGTGAGCATACCTATCTTTTCTAGCGGAGCAAGACGATCCAAAGTCAATCAAGCTAAGATTAACCACGAGATAACCGAGAATCAGCGCGACTTGCTCTCCGAGCAGCTAATGATTCAGGAAAAGCAGCTCAGGTACAACCTACGCAACGCAGTTGAGCAGTACGAGAGTCAAAAAGCAAACGTAGAGGTTGCCATGAGGGTTTATAAAAACCTTAACAACAAGTACCAGCAGGGAATTATCTCCAGCCTCGACCTTACCACTGCAAATAACAACTACTTGCAGGCTGAGAATAATTATATATCTGCGAAACTTCAACTAATGGAAGCTCAAATTGCATTGGATAAATTACTTAATAAGTTGTAATAAAAAAACGATAATAATATAAATACTAAATAATTCAGAGAAATGAACATAGAAACCATACAGAAATCAAAGCTAACCCTCGTGTTTATAGGTGCTGCATTAAGCGCATTGCTTTCAGGCTGCTCATCAAGCGATTCGAACAACGAAAACGCCATTAGTGAGAAACAAAAAGCTGAATCGGTTAGGGTAATGAATGTTGAAAAAATGGAAATAGATCGTAAGGTTGAACAAACAGCTCACTTACAGCCATACCAAGAGGTATACCTTGCATCAAGTTCGCCAGGGCAGATTAAAACAATTCATGTAGAGGCAGGAACGAAAGTTACAAAAGGGCAAGTACTGGTAGAGATGGACAAAACGCAACTAAAGCAAGCTGAGATACAACTGCAAAGCATTGAGAAAGATTACCACAGAATGGACACCCTGAAAAAAGTGGGTGGTGCAACCCAACAACAGTACGACCAAATTAAAACACAGTACGAAGTAACAAAATCAAATGTAGAGTTTCTCAAAGAGAATACCCGGCTTGTGGCTCCCTTTTCAGGAACAGTTGCCAATAAATTTTATGAAGATGGGGAGATGTACTCAGGCGCACCCAATACTCAGGTTGGAAAATCTGCAATCCTGCATATTGTTCAAACCAATAAGCTAAAAGCGATGGTAAATGTTTCGGAAAGGTTCTTCCCAAGCATTGAGGAAAACATGCAGGTTAACATAACAACCGATGTTTACCCAGGCGAAGTGTTTACAGGTAGTATAAAAACAGTTTACCCAACAGTTGATCCAATTACACGCACAGTTCCACTCGAAATAACAATTCCTAACCCAAATAAGAAGCTAAGACCCGGAATGTTTGCCAGGGCAAGCGTTAATCTTTACAAGGAGGAGGCTTTTGTGGTACCTTCCTTTGCTGTAATGAAATTACAAGGCTCAAATGAAAGGTACATTTTCCTTGAAAAGGATGGCAAAGCCCACAGGTTAGTTGTTGAATTGGGAACACGCTTCGATGATAAGGTGGAGATTATTTCCAATGGGATAAAACCTGGGGACAAATTAATTGTAGCAGGTCATTCCCGATTATTAAATGGTACCCCTGTAAATGTTCAGCAATAATTGCTTCACAATTCAATTAATAAAAAGTAAACACAATGAGTATTTTCAAAAGTTCCGTAAATAAGCCTATTACTACCCTGATGGTTTTTATAGCCGTTATCGTAATGGGATTGTACTCCGTCATAAATATCCCCATCGATCTTTTCCCAGAGATGGATCCTCCATACATATCTGTAATGACCAACTACTCTGGGGCAAATGCCAGCGATATTGAAACCAACGTAACCCGACCTTTAGAAGATGCCTTCAATACTGTTGATAACCTTAAAGAGATCACGTCAACCTCTAGCGACAACCTCTCGGTTATTAGCCTTGAGTTTGATTGGGGTGCCGATCTCAACGAAGCATCCAATGATATTAGGGACGCCATTGACATGATTTACGACTACCTTCCCGATGGCGTTAACAGGCCGACAATATTTAAGTTCAACATGAGCATGATGCCAATCCTCTTCTATGCCATTACGGCAGAAGAGAGCTACGCTGGGCTAGAGAAAATGCTGGAAGAGAAAATTATCAATCCCCTTAACCGAATTGATGGCATTGGATCTGCAAACCTGATAGGGGCACCCCAAAGAAAGGTTTACGTTGAGGTGGATCCTTTAAAAGTGGACGCATACAACCTGTCCATTGAGCAGATTGGTAGCGTTATACAAGCCGAAAATCTTAATATGCCTACAGGAAATATCAAGATGGGCAAAATGAACTACCAATTTAGGGTGCAGGGCGAGTTTGATGAAAGTTACCAGATGGAAGACCTTGTTGTTGGGCATTTTCAGGGTTCCTCTATTTATTTAAAGGATGTTGCAACTGTTAGAGATACACTTAAGGACCTCACCCTGGAAGAGCGTATCAATGGTCAACAGGGAGTCAGGATGTTTATCATGAAGCAATCGGGAGCCAATACGGTAAAAATTGCTAGGGACGTTCGCAATACCATTGATGAATTAGAAAAGGACTTACCTCCCGATGTGCAGATTAGTGAGATAATGGACACCTCTGAATTCATCAGCGACTCAATAAGCAACCTATCAAAAACCATGCTTTGGGCGCTCCTATTTGTAGTTATGGTAGTGCTGTTTTTCCTGGGTAAATGGAGGGCAACATTCATTGTTATGATTACCATACCCATATCTCTAATAGTATCCTTTATATACCTATACGTAACTGGGGGGTCAATAAACATAATCTCTCTAGCCTCCCTCTCCATTGCTCTAGGAATGGTGGTTGACGATGCCATTGTAGTACTGGAGAATATTTCAAAACATATTGAGCGTGGTACTAGCGCAAGGGAGGCTGCAATTTATGCAACAAATGAGGTATGGCTTTCGGTTATTATTACAACGCTGGTTATTGTGGCCGTGTTCTTCCCATTAACCCTTGTGGGTGGCATGACGGGCGTGCTATTCAAACAGCTTGGGTGGATTGTAACCATAACGGTTGTAACATCAACTATCGCAGCCATCACTCTAACGCCAATGCTGTCGTCATTGCTGCTGGGCATTAAAGTTAAAAGCAGGGCCCCAAGAAAAATCTCACACGAAAGAATTATTGAGCCTATGCTTCGCAAACTTGAGAACTTTTATGAACGTACCGTAAGGATCGCCCTTCGAAACAAGAGAAAGGTGCTGGTTCTTTCACTGGCAACTTTTATTGGGTCGCTTTTCCTGATAAAGTTTTTAAGTATGGAATTTATGCCCGAAGCCGACGAGGGGCAAATTAGCGCATCCATAGAGCTAACATCTGGCCTAAGGGTTGAGGAAACCATCAAAGTAGCCAGACAATTTGAAGAGATCGTTAGCAGGAAGTATCCAGAAGTCAGGATAATGTCAGTTTCTTCTGGCGAAGATGAGGACGGAGGCATGATGTCACTTTTCAACGAAACAAGCTCAAATATAATTAATATCGGGATGCGATTACTTACTGCATCGGAACGTGAGCGCTCGGTATGGACAATTGCCGATGATATCAGGAGAGAACTTGAGAAAATCCCTGAAATAGCCGATTACTCCGTTTCTACAGGAGGTGGCTCTTCGCAGGAGAATAAAGTTGATGTTGAAATATACGGTTACGATTTTAATACCACAAATAAGCTCGCTGAAGAACTACGTGTTAAAATTGATGCCATTCCCGGTGCAGAGGATGTGCAAATAAGTCGCAAAGATGATAGACCCGAACTACAACTGGTACTAAATAATAAAAAAATAGCAGAACATGGGCTTAACACGGCTATGGTAGCCTCCGCCCTTCGAAACAGGATTACTGGAATGACCGCCTCTTTCCTTAGGGAGCAGGGTGATGAGTTTGATATAGTTGTAAGATATAAGGAGGAATACCGCAGCTCCATATCAGATATCGAAGCCTTTACCATAATGAATCCTTCAGGGGAAAAGGTAAAACTTGGTGAAGTTGGAGAGGTGAAAGAATACTTTAACCCACCAAACATTGAAAGAAAACGAAGAGAACGTACTGTTACCGTTTCTGCTGTTCCCTCTGGAATCGCACTGGGCGATTTAGCAAGTGAGATAAATAGCATTATAAACAAAACAGAAATACCCCAGGGTGTAATGGTTAATGTAGGGGGCGACTATGAAGAGATGATAGACTCATTCACAGACCTTGCCCTACTCCTCCTTATTAGCGTTATACTTGTATTTCTAGTAATGGCATCACAGTTTGAATCGTTCGCTATGCCTTTCGTAATCATGTTCTCAATACCATTCTCATTTACCGGTGTTATTCTGGCACTACTAATAACCAATACCACCCTTAGCGTAATTGCGGGGCTAGGGGCCGTACTGCTAATTGGCATTGTGGTAAAAAACGGCATTGTTCTCATTGATTATATCAACCTTATGAGGGACAGAGGACAACCACTTAATGAGGCCATTGCCTATGCAGGTAAAATGCGTTTAAGACCAGTACTTATGACCGCCATGACAACCGTACTGGCAATGCTACCAATGGCACTTAGCACCGGCGAGGGGTCAGAAATCTGGAGTCCCATGGGAATTACGCTTATCGGGGGGCTTGTATTCTCAACATTAGTAACCCTCGTTTTGGTACCTGTTGTATATGGAATCATATCGCGCAGAGGCGAAAGGGATAAGCTTAGAAAGGTTAGGGAGCGATTTACATTTTTAAAAGAGAATAACTAAACAAATTTCTATTATGAAATCAGTAATGATTGTTTTCAATCAAGCAAATACCGAGAAAGTCGAGTTTATTTTTGACCAGATGGAAATAAGAGGATATACATGGTGGAGCGATGTTCAGGGAAGAGGAACAAAAACGGGTGACCCCAGGAAAGGTACTCACACATGGCCTGAAATGAACTCTGCGGCAATGGTTATTATCCCTAATGAGAAGGTTGACCCTCTACTTGATTGTGTAAAGAAACTTGATGAGGTTAACAAGGAGGTTGGCATCAGAGCCTTTGTCTGGAATATTGAAAAAGCATATTAGTATAAGCATGCCTGTTATTAAAAGCTAATGAAGTAATCCTTGCAACTATATTTGCAAGGGTTACTTCTCAATAAGAATACTTATGGACTAAACTAAAACCCAAATTGAGCGATTCCACTCAATCGACTAAGGAAATGTAAGCATTTCATCTCACCCATTCGGTAAAATGCAACATTTTCTATATCGGGGTTATACCTAAGTAAAGCGTTATTTCGCTTCACTCATATCGCTCAACTTAGGTAAAAATCACCTCAAACATCTCTTTTTAACAAGCAGAAGAAGCATGGAAAACTCCTACATCTACTACAGAATTGCATGGTTGCTCAGGACAAACTTTAGCATCCCAGAGCAGGAGCTATCCTATTACTCCAATTTAAGAACCGATTTGCTATTAAATACCAACGAAATAAATCTGCTACTTTATTTTATTGAGAATCATTATAACATCCAATTCAAGCACGGAATGGAAAAGGAAATAACCAGAATCAACCAGCTCGTAAAACTAGTATCCAAAGAATTAGACACTTACTTGAACCCTGCGGCAAGGACGTAGTAGCATGGCTATTAGTTAAATTTGCCAGCAGGCATTATTACGAATTGGGAACACGCCCTCTCCTACTAAGCACAAGCAAACCAGCAAATGTAATTGCACCATTCACCATTAGCAGTTCAAACCCAAACTGATACCCGTTAAACAGAACGGCTGAATATCTGGAAAGGAAATAGCAAACAATTGGTGAGAGTATTGCAACAAGCGGAACCCACCTGTCGCGCACCTGCAAACGGGTTGTTAATCCAAATGCATAAAGCCCAAGCAAGGGGCCATAGGTATAGCCAGCCACTGTAAAAATGGCAGCAATCACGCTCTGGTCATTCACTAGCCTAAAGAGAATTATAACTAAAGCTATTACAGCCGAAATGGCAATATGCACCCTACCTCTAATACTCCTTAATTCAGCTTCCGACTTATCTTTAGGATTTAAAATATCAACGGTAAATGAGGTTGTTAGTGATGTAAGAGCCGAATCGGCGCTTGAGTATGCCGCCGCTACCAAACCCAAAATAAACAATATACTTACCACTTTAGGTAGGTAGCCCTGCGTTGCAATTGTTGGGAATAGCTCATCGTTCTGTGCAGGCAAGGCAATCCCATTCTGATTAGCAAAAATAAATAGCAGAACGCCCAGCGACAAGAAGATCAAATTGAAGGGTAGGAAACCAAACCCATACCAGTACATGTTCTTTTTAGCATCTGATATATTGCGACAGCTAAGGTTCTTCTGCATCATATCCTGATCAAGCCCCGTCATTACTATAGTAATAAAAGCGCCGCTAAAAAACTGCTTTACAAAGTGCCGCTTATCGTTCCAATCATCAAAGAACCAAACCCTGCTATACTCGCTCTCTTTTATGGTTTGAACCATCTGCACAAACGATAAATCCATTTGCTTAGCAATAAAATATATTGTAAGAATTACTGCTGTTAGCATGGCTGCAGTTTGCAGAGTATCAGTCCAAATTATTGTTTTTATACCACCCTTATTTGTGTACAGCCAAATAAGCGCGATGGTAACCAGCACGCTAACCAGGAAAGGGATATTCCATGCATCAAAAATTGTTACCTGCAGCACGGTTGCCACTAGGAACAGCCTGAACGATGCACCAATAATCCTTGATATCAAAAAGAAGGATGCCCCTGTTTTATAGCTATAAAAACCAAGCCTATCCTGAAGATAAGTATAAATGGATGTTAAGTTAAGGCGATAGTATAAGGGCAAGAGCACGTTTGCCACCACAAAGTAGCCCAGTAGGTAGCCCAACACCATTTGCAAGTACGAGAACTGTGTATCGCCCACATAACCAGGCACTGAAATGAAGGTAACCCCAGAGAGGGATGCCCCAAGCATACCAAACGCAACAACATACCAGGGCGATTGGCGATTACCCAGAAAGAACGATTCATTGTTAGCATTCCGGCTTGTATATGCACCAATGGCCAGTAAAACCCCAAAATACAAAACGATGATAAATATCACCCAAAGTGGTTCCATACGCAGTTTTATTAAAAATACTGCAATGCTATAGAAAATTGACCAAATAAAAAATTTTTTCTTATGCCTTGCTTTGGCTGATTATTTGTAGATTTGCATAAGAATGAATATGATACATATATGAGTATCCAAAGTTTCCCATCAAAACTTTTAGAGAATGCTGTTGATGAGTTCTCTAACCTGCCGGGCATTGGTCGTAAAACTGCACTCCGCCTGGTGTTACACCTTTTGCGTCAGCCAAACCCTGATGTGCAACAATTTGCCAGCGCAATAATAAAACTTAAGGATGAGGTGAAGTACTGCAAGGAGTGCAACAGCATTTCTGACAGCGAAATATGCACCATCTGCTCAAGCCCAAATCGCGACAAATCTACAATTTGTATTGTTGAGAACATCAAGGATGTAATGTCCATTGAGGGTACAAATCAGTACAATGGGTTATACTATGTTCTGGGAGGAGTAATAAACCCAATGGAGGGCATTGGCCCAGCTGATATAAAGATAGATAATTTGATAAACAAAATTGCCGAAGGCAACGTAAAAGAAGTTATAATGGCGCTAAGCGCAACGCTTGAAGGTGATACAACAAATTTTTATATCTTTAAAAAAATTAGCCCGCACCCGGTTAATGTGAGCGTTATTGCCCGGGGAGTTGCTTTTGGCGATGACCTTGAATACGCTGATGAGGTTACACTAGGTAGAGCCATTGTAAACAGAACAAAGTTTGAATCGTCATTTGTAAACTAGTATGAATTTTTTACGCAGCATAGAATGAAAGCTTTTTTACATATACTAATTAGCTTGCTGTTATTGCTTCCATCTACATCTACGGAAGCGCAAACAACAAACTTAATCTCGCTCGGCTATCAAAAGCTTGAGGCTCGCGAACTCGATGAGGCAATAAACTATTTTTCACAGGCACTTGAAGAGTCTCCAAGTGATACATCTGCTCTTTCCGGAATGATTAGAGCGCATCTTCTGGCACAAAATCATAAGGATGCACAAAAAGTTGTTGAGGATGCACTGGAAAAACATCCAAACAACGCAGAATTTCATCTTCGCAAAGGGATTGTTAACAATTTACGTGGGCAGTACAGAAGAGCCATTGAAGACTTTAACAGGGCACTTAAACTGAGCGATGAACGATTCGAGCATCAAATATACGTGAACCGTGGCATAAGCTACATGCAGGACGAGAGGTATGAAGATGCCATTCAGGACTTCTCGCAAGCCCTAAGCATCAATCCCAGACATTCTACCTCTCTTAGCCAAAGGGCCTTCTCGCACTACAGGCTGGGTAACTACCAGGAGGCTATACAGGATTACAACAAGACGCTGGATTTAAAACCTGAAAGCAGCATGAACTTTTATAATCGTGGCATGGCATTCCTCCGTTCTGGCAACAGAGCCAAGGCATGCTCCGATTTTCATCAGGCATGTCGCCTAGGAAACAATAACGCTTGCCGCATGATTATGACCGAATGTGAAGGTCGCAGGTAAACACCCAGCACCTGAATCATTAATTCCCAAACCTTTCCCTCTAGTGAAAGCAGCAAGAATTTAGTAATCAGAAATATCTGTATGCATTATCAACCATTTATTCTGGCACAGCATTTGCACAAATTCTACTAACTGGTTATAAGTGCGTATTTTTACTCAGAATTTGATTCGTGTCAAATTTATTTTAATATTGCGCACAGAATACTGAACGTCAAGTCAAAATTCTAGAAAAAATGGAAAAGAATATCAATTTTTTCAAGATAAAGCATAAGAAGATAACCCCTCGTGAGGGGCGGATCCTGATAGCTGAACCTGGACTTATGGATCAGTACTTTAAACGCTCCATAATACTCCTTGTTGAGCACAACCAGCAGGGAACTGTAGGGTTCGTTTTAAATAATATAGTTGATATAAAAATAAAGGAGCTACTACCTGACTTCCCTGAATTTCCTGCGACAGTATCCATTGGTGGCCCCGTTAGCCCCAACAGCATCCATTTTATCCACACTTTGGGTGATGTAATACCCGAATCAAAACTTATCTCGGATGGGTTATACTGGGGTGGCGATTTTGAAGCCGTTAAGGCACTTATTCAGCAGAATAAAATTACGCCCCGCCAAATACGCTTCTTTATTGGCTACTCTGGCTGGGAGGAAAAACAGCTTAGCAATGAGCTGAAGGAAAGCAGCTGGGTTGTATCGGAGCTTGATATTGTTCAGATAATGGCAGGCAAGGACGATTTATGGAACAGGACCATCCACCAGATGGGTGCAAAGTATAAACCCTGGACAATTTACCCAGAGAACCCATCTTTAAACTGATGGGGAAATGTGCTAACATTCAACTCATGGCTTAACTTACGGCTAACCATGCCAAAGTATCGCTTATGGCGCAGACCAACAATCCATCGTATTCCATTTATCGCATTGGTCAGGAACATCTCATCAGCATTTACTAATGCGTCAACCTCTATCGCCTCATCATGAATTACCTTAAAGCCATGTTTTTGGGCTAAATCAATAACAACCTGCCTCATAACACCAGCCACGCATCCCTCCTCTATAGATGGAGTGCGAACTATATCGCCTTGCACTACAAATAGGTTTGATGAAGTTGCCTCAATAACTCGATTCTGATCGTTAATTATAAGGCAATCGTCAAGGTTCGCATCCTGCTTAAACAATCCTGCCATCACGTAAAGCTGCGCATTACAACTTTTAATGGGCGATAGCATGTTTATTGGTTTCCTAATGTCTGTAAATATATCTACCACCAGCCCCTTTGAATTTAACGGGTAAAAATCTTGAGACAATGGGCTTGCTTCCATGGCAAAGCCAACAGAATTTTTAGTTGGGGTGTACAATCCGTCTGCATCCCTAAAAACTGTTAGTCTAACTCTGGCGCTGCCAAAATGTCGGTTTTTATTTAGCAGCCGGGTAATCTCCCTATCAAGAAACTCTATACTAAAAAAAGGAGGCATCTCCATGTTTAGCACGGATAAACTTTTCTTAATTCTACTATAGTGCAGATGCAGATACCGCCCCTCTGTACCATAAGCATGGATTGTCTCAAAAAAACCATCGCCATAGGCAAAGGATCTATTATTTATACGAAGTGCTGGCTGATTACTGGGTATGAACTCCCCGTTTAGCCATATGTAACTTTTCCTTATCATCAAAAAAACCTTGAATAACTAATACATACACGCTAATAATGATTCTTTAAATCAAGGGAATCAAGCATTCTCATAACTTTATCAAGTAAAACAGGATGTACGTTCCCGTAGGTACATTTATCAGGAAGCGTTTTACGTAATGACACCTCCTCCATCTCAAAGTTTGGCAGCTCTCCCATTTGCGTTACCTGAGCATAGAAAAGCCTGTTGTGGCTTTTTCGGGTTCCATGCTCAATGGAGAAATCGCAAACAGGATATAATTCAAACTCAACCGCACCAGACTCCTCCCAAAGTTCTCTCCGTGCTGCCTCCTCGGGCTTCTCGTCAATCTCAACATGCCCTGTTGGCATCTCCCACTCTTGCATACCCTTCTTACGTACCCAGACCCAACTTCCGTTGTAACTGGCAGCAATAACCACGTAATTAAAAACCTCAGCCTGGCTTGACAAATCATAAAAGGTTATGCTGTATTCATTCATCATAAACCCAAACCATTTAAAAACACTTTGAAAAGTTTGGGGTCAATTAGTAATGGGTAAACAAATCCAAACACAGCGCCCACAAAATGCGCATCATGATTAATGTTATCGGACGATTTCTTGCCCATATAATGGGAGTAAACCAAATACCCCACCCCAAAAACTATGGCAGGAATAGGAATAATACCCATTAGGTACAGGTTATTTAAGGGATTAAAGAAGATACTGGTGAACACCACCGCTGATACCGCCCCAGAAGCGCCAACACTCCGGTAGTAATAATTATCCTTATGCTTGCGCAGTGTGGTTAGGCTGGAAATAACGATGCCTCCAAAATATAGCATTAAGAAGTGTAAGGTTGGACTACCAATAAGATTTTTACTACTAAGCTCCTCAAAGATTTTCTCCACTGCCAAACCAAATGACAAGAAAACGATCATATTAATAAAAAGGTGAATATAGTCGGCATGAACGAAAGCATGAGAAATTAACCTATACCATTCTTTCTGGCGCATAATAAGGTATGGGCTCATTAAAAGTTTACCCATCAACCGGCTTTCATTAAAAGCAAGAATTGAAACTAATGCAGTGGCTGCAATAATAATAAACGTCATTTATTTCCTTGTCTTTTAGAATGTTACATTAATCAACTTGAAAACATAAAGAAAACTAGTGCATTATTTTAAAGACCAGCTCTTTTAGCAGCGCCCCATGGTCAACGCTGTCATTATTTACACCCTTTGATCGCATATCGTAATCACGCAGCAGCGTAAAAACCTGAACACATTTTTTTGGGTTATAAATCCGGGCAGCACTAGAATAATCGGATACAAAAAAGGGGTTAACCCCCAACTCAATAGCTACATCGCGCTGCGCTTTGCTTGGTAAAAAATGATACTTAAACACCTTGCTAAAATACTGGTATATGGCCATTGTTGATAACACAAATGGGTTGTTACTAGGATTCTTTGCAAAATAATCAACAATTCTATTCGCTTTTTCAACATTTCGCTGGCCAAGCGCCTTAGTAAGTTCAAACCTGTTAAAATCCTTGCTAATGCCAATATTCTCCTCAATATGCTCGGTGGAAATCTTTTTGGTTCCCGAAGGTAGCGTAATAATGAGTTTATCAAGCTCATTGGCTATTTTACTTAGATCGTTACCCAAATAATCTTTAAGCAACTCAGCTGATGGTGGAGAGATTCCAATATCATGCTGTTTCAAATGACTGGCAATCCACGCAGGCACCTGGTTATCGTACAATCGATTAGATTCGAATGTAACACCAACTTTTGCAGCTGCCTTTGAAACTTTCTTAACCTTTTCAGTGAGCTTTGCACCAGGCTTTAACTTATAGCAAACGACCAGTATGGTTGAGTTCTGTGGTGATTTTAGATAGATTTCGAGCTGTTCAATATCCTTAATATGCTGCGCTTCCCTAACAATAATCACCTGCTGGTTGGCCATCATTGGGAAACGCCGGGAGGCTTCTATTACGATCTGTGATCCAACATCCTTCCCATACATTACAGTCTGGTTGAATGATCTCTCCGACTCAGTTAAGACCTCTTCTGCAATATAATCTGATATTACATCAATATAGTACGACTCATCGCCATATAGAAAATAGATTGGCCTGTAGATTTTTTTCTTTAATTCACTTATCACCTCAGCGCAGGCTTCTGCCAATAATTTTCTTTTTGCCATAAACTAACTCTTAAAAACGTAGGTGTTTTACAGATTTTCCGTTGTCACGTATCTCTTTAAGCGATTCAATACCAATCTTAATGTGATCATCAACAAACAGATTGGTTATAAGTTTATCGCTCTCACTGGTTTTAACCCCAGAAGATATCATAGGCTGATCGGATACAAGCAGCAATGCCCCTGAGGGAATTTCGTTAGCAAAACCTACGGTAAAGATGGTTGCAGTTTCCATATCAATGGCCATTGCTCTTATATCGCGAAGGTAGTTTTTAAAAACATCATCGTACTCCCAAACCCTTCGGTTTGTTGTAAGCACAGTGCCTGTCCAGTAATCGCGATTAAAATTACGAATGGTTGAAGATACAGCACGCTGTAAATTAAATGCAGGTAGTGCAGGCACTTCGGGTGGAAGATAATCGCTAGAAGTTCCTTCGTGACGTATAGCTGCAATTGGGAGTATCAAATCGCCCAGCTCACTTTTTTTCTTTAACCCTCCACATTTCCCCAGAAACAGAACAGCATCGGGGTTTGTGGCGCTAAGCAGGTCCATTATGGTTGCAGCATTTGGACTGCCCATGCTAAAGTCAATCATTGTAATGCCATCGGCGGTTGCACAGGGCATATTTGCAGTTGGATCAACTATCTCGGTGTTGTTATATTCGGCAAAAAACTCAAGGTAGTACCTAAAGTTTGTCAACAGAATATGGGTACCAAAATCTTCTAACTTTTGCCCAGTATAACGAGGTAACCAATTTTTAACAATATCTTCTTTTGTTCTCATCTGATTCAATTTTAGTTACACGAAAAATCTTCTTAATAAATAAGCTATACACCATTTCACACAATTTCAACTAGTATAATTAAGCAAAAATACATTTTTTTTTTCACCTTTGCATGGTGTATACTTATAATCGTATGGGTTTATATATGCCGTTTTTACACAAATTCAAAAAGAATGAACACCCAAATAAACCTACCTGCTTACGAAATAAAAATTCGAAAAGAGGGGGAAATAAAGCAAATATTTGACCCTATACGCAAAAAGTATGTTGCGCTTACGCCAGAAGAATGGGTCAGACAGCATTTTATTAATTTACTTGTCACATATAAAAAATACCCTAGGGGCCTACTGGCAATTGAACACCCAGTTAAAGTAAATAACATGCAACAGCGAGTTGATATTGTTGCCTTTAACAAACAGGGTAAACCAATGCTTATAGTGGAGTGCAAAGCCCCTGATATACAGCTAACCCGCAAAACTTACGAACAAGCTGCAAGGTACAACCTTACGCTAAAAGCCAACTATCTGGTAGTAACAAATGGTATTACTCACCTATGCAGTAGGATTGATAATGAGAGTAAAAAATTTTACCCTTTGCAAGACATTCCTGAATACAACCTCCTATGTGCTGAGGGAAAGATTTAAATGATTGCTGGTACAACAGTATTACCTACTAAAAACTTGAGTTTCTGTAAATTAATACCATTAAAATGTTTAGCTATTATTTATGTTGTGCAGGGGATTAATCTGCTGGAGCATCACCTCGTTAGCCCATCCATCAACAACCTTGAGCCATTCACGCTTAACGCCAACCACTTTAAATCCAGCATTCTCAAACAGCTGCATGCTAATCCTATTACTTTCAGCAATATTACAGTAGAGCTGATGAAGCTGAAGCGTTTCAAAGGCATAACGCACCAGAAGTTTTAGCGCCTCCGTTGCATAACCTTTGTGCCTGTGCTGCTTACTTGCAATTAGAACTCCAACACCAGCTCGAAGGTGAAAAGGATCAAAATCGAACAAATCAATAAGACCAACGGGGATATGCATAAGAGAACTCTGTGTTTTGGCCTCAATAACTAACCGAAGCTGCTTGGACTCCCATATATCAAGGTGAGATGTTTCTAGGTACTTTTTTAAAACGTACTTTGAAAAGGGGGTAACTGTATTACTCATCTTCCATATCTCCATATTGTTTTCCCATGAGTACAGAAGGTCAATATCGGCTGGTTCAGGCGCTCTTAGTTTCACTGCATTACTCTCCAAGAACCCCCTCATATTCCGTTAAATCGATTTATATTTACAATAAATGCCTTATCAAACCCCATCTCTTTCACTCTGCGCAACTCCTCCTGAGCAGCATTCTTGCCATAAAATTTACCATAAATATAGCGGTACATCTCATCTTCGCCTTTCACCTCCATTACTTCTACATCCTTAAAAGATGATTTATCAACAGGGGAATCAGTGTAAGGGAACAGCTGTATTGTAAATAACCTGTTATTTGACCCTTGAGAAGCTCTTGAATCAGACAATGATCTGGCAATAAGTATATCTAGATCTTCCTCTCCCATAATTTTTGCCAATGGGAAACCATTGTCAATTACATAGTTGAGAGGTTTTAAGACTTTTGATTTATGATTGAATGAACCCAATGAAAATGCAAACTGATTGTTATGCCCGGTAAGTCTTTTAGCTTCAAAATCAAAATGCTTATTTAATTCATTCAACTTCTCTTCATTTATCTCGCTATTAATGGGGGCTAGTAAAATGGTGTAGTTCTGCTCTCTTGGTTTTAAATGCTCAGGAACATTCATTGCATGTTCAATTTTTACATCCTCATCGGATTGCAATACTTTAATGGATGCCCTTCGGTTAAGACTACGCCCCTCGGGATTATCAGTCCCATCGGCATTATAGTTTGACGCAACGTTCTCAAAAACACTCGCTCCTCTAGCCACAAGGCGTTCTTTATCGATACCCTTATTAACAAGGTAATTAATAACAGACTCTGCCCTTCTTAGCGAAAGTTTAAAATTATAGGCTGCAGACCCCATATTATCGGTATGTCCTGCAATTTCTAAAGTAATATCGGGATACTTTGATAGTAATCCGTACAATTTTTCGAGTTCAAACTCCGCATCACGGTTCAATTTATCACAATCAAACTCGAACAGGATACTACGTATTGTTAGGTAATCACCAGAAGTAACCTCAACAGGCACCAAAGTAAATTCCACTGGATATTCTGACTGAGAATAAGTAACTGGGATTACTACCGATTTTGAAACGGGAGTATACCCCTCGCCTTTAACCACAATCCGGAAAGAACCTGCATTGGAACTTAGGCTAAACCTGCCCGTTTTTTCTGCAGGGTTTACAGACTCAAGGGTATCTTTAGTTTCAGCATCAACTAATGAAACCGTGAACCTACTGCTTTCAATTTCGTAGTTATTTGCCAGCGAAATATTTCCAACAATATCAACATTTACCTCATGAGGCTGAGGCAGTATTTTAACTTTATAGAGGCGCCTTACGTTAGCATTCCCTTTTTCTGCCTTTGTAAGCATACCTGTATTTTCTGACAATGGGTAGTAGGTCATATCATCATCGGAAGTATTTATGGGGTATCCCATATTTGTAGGAACGGACCACTCATTCTCTCCAATGCGCTCAGAGTAAAATATGTCGTATCCACCCATGCTATTATGACCCTGCGAGATGAAGTAGAGCCTATTGCCATCGGCTGAGAGGTGAGGGCTCTCTTCGTTATAAGGGGTGTTAATAGCTTTTCCTAAATTTTCTGCCCGTCCCCAATCGCCATCGGGTTGCTTTTTGCTATAGTATAAATCGAGTCCACCTTCGCCTCCTCTTTGGTTAGAAGAAAAGTAAAGGGTATTTCCATCGGGAGAGACGGAGGCATAAGTTTCCCACCTGCGGGAGTTGATGCTTCTTCCTAATTTTTGAACTTGCTGCCATTTGCCATCCACCTTTTTACTTGAGTATATATTTCCAACGCCTCTATCGTTTTTAAAAAGGAATAGTTCGGTTCCATCATGATTTAATGCGGTAGTATAAAGTTCCCCTTCTACAGCTAAGTCAAGGGTTATATTAAGTGGAGGCCCCCATTCGCCATTATCTTTTTTGGAGAACATATAAATGGCATCATAGAATTTTTCCTGAACTGTAAGAAGGATGTGATTCCCATCGTAAGATCTACTGGCAAATGATATATACTTATCGGTACCGAAGAGTGGAATTCGATCCATCTCAACTTCGAGGGTATTTTCAACCATCTCCTTGGCTCTCTCGCATGACTTTATCTGCTGGTTAACAAAGTCGAGACTATACACGTCCCTAGTATCAAGTAAATCTCTAAATGTTTTATAGGAAGCAATCGCCTTATCAAATTGTTCTTGTATTCTATAGGCCTCTCCTAAGTGAAAGTATGCATCATTTGGAGCCCCTTCCTCCTTGTAAGAGCCCTCTTGGTATGAAGGATTTATCTGCTGAATGGCTGTCTCAAGATACGTGACTGCCTTATACTTTAATCCAGGAATGCTAAGATAACAAAGCCCAATCCTGTAATGAAGGTTTGCGTTATTAGGTTTCTCCTTAAGGGCTACAAGGTATAACGGTAAGGCTTCTTGAAAATCTTGAAACATGAAATAATACTCAGCATCTGTGAACCTTGCTCTGTAATCATTCTCTTGGGCATTTAGTTCAGGCATTGTAACCATAGATAAAGCAAAAAAACATATACACAGGAATAGACTCTTCTTTGTGATGGCAACTAATCCTATGATAAATTTTTTAATTCTCATAGTGCTTATTATAATATAAAAGGGGCAATAAGGCAAATTAAGGTTTTATATTTGTAAAAGATTAAAATCTGTTTATAACAAAAATATGATAAAAAATTGTGTTACAGCCATATTTTTGAAACATCTTTTAATTTTTTACTAACAGCCTTAACGGCATGGCAAACGGGCCAATTTGTTTGATTAAGCGTTATGCCCTACAAAACCGAAGGATTTCAAATAAAAAAGAAGGGGAGCTGCAAGTCATGAAACACTGTAACATTCATTATTCCTTCAACGTATCAAAAAATTTCCAACTCCTTTCCATTATTAATATATAGAAAATCAGCAATAAAAACAAACAATCTATCTCGCTTAACTCTTTCTTTTAATATAAAAGAGCAAAATAAGTACGAAAACACCTATGACTGATAGAGCGATAATCCAGCCTAAAGAAATCTTTATGACAGATAAGTCATCCTTAAGTTCATCCTTGTAGTCATTTGGCAATGCGAAGTAGTCGCTCACAGCATTTTCAATTACCAAGGAGATAAATTCTTGCTGTAATGAAGAGAACTGGCTCTCCCGCTCTTTATTTAAATACTCCCATAGTTCAAAGAATGAGGAGATGCTAGGTTGGGAGATTATCGCATCATCAATTAATAAGGCTAATTCATTTGAGGCTGATTTCTTGAAAGCCTGTACACGGAAGAAGAAATCCTCATCGGAGGATGAGATGGAAATCTGACGTGAATGCTTTAGGCTTCTCTTTACCGATTTTGAATTAACCTGGTCGAAAAAGCGAGTGAAAAATTCAGCAAAACCAACAATCTTATTCTCTCTGGCCAGCTGTTCTGCCAGCTGTTTTGATTGCAACTTCATAATATCTGATGAAACATTCCAACTGTAATTCATCAGCCTGTCAATATCGTCTTCCTGACTATTGCTGGCAATTAGCTGTAGCATATCAATCAGTTTGCGAGTTTCATCATCCAGCTCCCTCTTCTTATCTTTTATTTTATGTGGCTTAACTATAGTATCAATCAGCTCCTCTTCTCCCTTATTGTAGGTTTTGGCATTTGTCGATAAAGAATCTTTAACAGGATGAACAATTGAATCAGAATGGTCCTTATCAACAATAGTCACTTTGGAGGAATCCTTTGCTAGCTCCATAATGCTCTTGTTACTGTAAGAATCATCTCTTTGGGCAATATCCGGAGGTGAGATGTCTAATTTCTCTGGTGAAATTTTGCCTAAAAGCTTTTTATCAATAATATCAGTAACTTCAGCATTATTTCTTAGCTGGTATGGTTTCCCTTCAAAAAAAACGGTATATTCATTATTATTATCGAGATATTTCATGTGTTCTGGTATTGACGGATCGAGTAAAGCAACACCAGATACGTTTACAGTATCAACCACCAATGTATTTGACGGGATATTGTCCATTTTCTCAAAGAAATCGGTTGATGAAATAATGCTACGTTGATACTTTGGGAGGAAAATCTCAACTTTTGTTATATCTAGGTCGCCATGCCCCTTGGGATCGAATACGGCCATCAGCCCAACTGAGCCATCATCAACCGGATGAAAGAACAGCTCGTCATCAGTTGTATTAATGGGGTAACCTAAATTAATGGGTTTTGACCACTCCCCATTACTTTTGCGTTGCGATAAGAATATATCGTATCCGCCCATACTGCTGTGTCCATCAGAACTAAAAAACAGGGTTTCGTCATTAGTTGTAATGAAAGGTGTGTTCTCATTAAATCGGGTATTAATTGTAGGTCCCAAATTTTTAGGTGCCCCCCATTCTCCGTTAGCTTTTCTTTCTGACACATAGATATCCAGATCGCCATAGCCCCCTTCACGATTACTTGTGAAGTAAAGTTTGGTGCCATCGGATGAAATGCTGGCATGGGTTTCATAGTGCTCAGTATTGATATTCTCGTTCAACTTACGCATGGGGGTCCAACCACCATCCTCAAAGTTTGTAACGTAAATATTTCCTACATGGTCATCGTCCTTAAAAAGGTACAACTCATCACCGTGGTATGAAAGAGAGAGGGTTTTGCAATCGCCATCAACAACCAGATCGAGGGTTATATTCTGTGGTTCTCCCCATTTGTTACCCTGTTTTTTTGAAACGTAAACAGCCTGATAAAAAGGCTCCTGTGTTGTGTAGGCCAAGGTATTGCCATCGCCTGAAACAACAGGATTAAAATTTGCAAACCTGTTATTAACTTTTGAACCCAAGTTGCTACGAATGAAGTTAACGGGGAAGCTCCGGAGGGTTCTTGATCGTTTTATCCCTTCAATCTGATGATTAAAGTACTCCATATCGTATCGTCTTTCATTTTTAATCTGATTCCGAAATGACGAGTAAGCCTCTTCGGCCTTATCAAGTTGACCGTTCACATAATAGGCATTGCCCAGGTAGAATAGCGCCTCAACAGGTGCATCTGTTTCTCTAATGGAATTCTCTCTGTATCTGTTAGAAAGATTTTGTGTTGCTCGCTCAAGATATGGTACGGCTTTTTCTTTACTCCCAGGTATATTTAGGTAACAAAATCCTATTCGGTAGTCAAGGTTTGAATTATCCGGGTAATGATGATAAATATTTAAATAGAGTGCCAGAGCCTCTTCGTAATCCTCAAAATAGAAGTAAGCGTTAGCATCCCTATAAAGCTCTTCTATTTGATCATTATCCTGTGCAAATGTGCCACATATAAAAAATATACTGAATACTAAAACTATCGCATATCTTAATCTCATACAGTTAGCCATATTAAATCGTATTGTAAACCAAAGGTATAAAAAAATAGTATAAAAAAAAACGTACTCGATTAAGCTACTGTCAGTTATAAAAAGGCACGAAACTCAAGTGATTAATCTATAGAATTAGTGTTGTTTTGGCACTAAATTATACATGTACTATTGGGAATTACTTAGGAAAGGAATAGGATTTAAAATATCCTCATCAACATCCTATGGCTCAACCTTCTTGCTATCCTCTTCTCCTACATCAAATTCTACTAAATAAATGTCGTCTTCACCAGCATTATCGGGCATTGAGCGAGACATGTACCCTCTAGCCCCATTGCCAACAGGATAAAAGAACACATCATTATCAGTTGTATTCAATGGGTAGCCCAAGTTTTGGGGTTTAGTCCATTTCCCATTCTCTTTATAAGAAACAAACACATCAAAACCTCCCATGGTAGTATGCCCTTTGGAAGAGAAGAAGAGCTTTTGGCCATCGTGTGAAATTACGGGTGCAATCTCATCGAAAGTTGTATTGAAAACCTCTCCCATATTAACAGCCTCGCCCCACTCCCCATCAACTTTAGCAGACATGTATATATCAAAGCCACCAGCACCACCTGATCTATTACTAGAAAAATACAGGGTATCGGCTGTTGGGCTGAATGAAGCATAGTTCTCCCAACTTCTCGAATTTATCTCTCTTGGCATTCTTGAGATTACGCTCCAGGAATTGTTGGTAGAGTCGTAATTGCTGGTATATAAATTGAAAATATCGTTATCGTTACGTGCCAAAAGAAGAGTAGTGCCATCGGCAGATATACCAGTTGTACGAATGGGACCGTCGGCAAACATCTGGCTGTTAAGGTTTATTGGATGCGTCCATATATCTGAGCGCCTTGTGCTCATCATAATGGCGCTGTAAAATTGCTGAACTGAGGTGTAAACAAGCATCTCCTCGTCTTGCGTAACTACGGGCATAATTTCAGGGAATCGTGAGTTAACGGTTCTGCCCACTGAGGTAAACTTAACATCTATGGGAGTTCCCATGCTTTCTTGGGCATACTCTATGGATTTAATTTCGTGATTAGCAAGGGCTGCTCCCTCTGAGTTATTTCCACTTATTAGCGCTTTATACTTGTTTAATGCATCAAGCGCTTTTTCAAAATCATACTGTATTCTTAATGCACGACCATAGTTCAGGTATGCTTCTGGCGGAGCTTGCTTCTCTGTAAAGTAACCCTCGTTGTAAGAATCTGTAATATCTTTAATTGCCAGCTCGAAGAATGATAAAGATCTGTGTTTCTGATTAGGAATATTCAGGTAACATTGACCAATACGGTAAGCAACATTCGCATTATTGGGATACTTTTCGTAAAGTTCCATGTATAGTGGTAAAGCATCACGGTAATCCTCGTATAGAAGATAGTACTCAGCATCTACAAAAAGCCTGCGAAAATACGAGGCACGTTGCGCCTGAACAGAAACAGAAAGAATGATAACTAAAATTATTGTGTATAAAATCCTTATCATCAAACTATATTAAATAATTTCATACGATTATGATATTAACAAGAAGGCCCAATCATTTTTATTCTTATTATAAAAACATGCTAAAGTAAAGCATTTTAACACTTTTTACAAAAAAACTTAAAAAAACAATAAAAATTTGCCTTCTTTTCATAACCATATCAAATATAGCTAATGATTCTGTAAATCACCAACAAAACGATACGATTTTACGTTAACTACAGATTTAGTAGTACGAACAGCCATGATTTTTTCTTGAAAAAGAATGGTTGTGGTGTTAATAACTTTGCAAAAGTTTATCAGAAATAAAAAAAGTAAGGGAGGCTAGCTTTAAATCACCTATAGTTCGCTCATTGCGAGTCAATCTCTCTAAAAAAAGGTTGCTTCATCGTTTCGTTGTTATTTATGATGAGACGAGACTGTTACCAATGACAGGCTTACGTATCTCACATATAATCTGTTATTTACATATTGAACTCTCAATGACAGATTCGTAACTCGTTATTGCCTGCCAAAAAGATGTCAGTCAATGATGGGCAAAACAACCAACACCTTACATAGCACTATCTAGTAATCCTGCAAGTTATCCCTTACCGCTTTTAGGAACATGCCACCCAGAGCCCCATCAACAACCCTGTGGTCGTACGATAATGAAAGCATCACCATTTGTCTGATGCCAATTGTATCGCCACTATCGGACTCCAGTACCACAACGCGCTTATTAATTGCCCCAATAGCCAGAATTGCAACTTGAGGCTGGTTGATTATTGGCGTGCCTGTAAGCGTATCGAACATTCCAAGGTTGGTGATAGTGAATGTGCCACCCTGTATCTCGTCGGGTTGTAGTTTATTCTCCTTGGAGCGCTTAGCCAGATCATTCACCTTGGCAGATAGCCCAACAAGACTCAGTTTATCGGCGTCCTTTATAACGGGTACAATTAGATTGCCGTTGGGTAAAGCGGCAGCCAATCCAACATTGATATTCTTTTTAATTAGTATATTATCGCCATCAACGGAGCTATTAACAAGCGGATACTCTCTGATCGCTTTAATAGCAGCCTCAATAAATAGCGGGGTAAGGGTGAGTTTCTCGCCCTCACGCTCCTTAAATTTTTCTTTCTCGCTATTTCTCCAGGCCACAAGATTGGTAACGTCCGCCTCAATGAATGAGGTAACATGAGCCGAGGTTTGCTTTGAATGAACCATGTGCTGGGCAATTAGCTTTCGCATACGATCCATTTGCATCACCTCCACCCTATCGCCTTTAGAAACGGTATTCTCGGCAGTGGGCTCCTTGGGCTTATCCGTAAACTTATTACGCTTTTGAATGTAGGTAAGGATATCATCGCGAGTAATGCGCCCGCTTAGCCCCGTTCCCTCAACTCTATTTAGCTCATCAGGGGAAATACCCTCTTGCTTAACTATAGTTCTAACCAGCGGGCTAACTGGAGGTAGCTTCTGCTTGCCAGGCTTAACTTCAGGAATATCTGCTTCGTTTGGCTGCTCAACTTCTATATTCTCATCTTTACTATTTGGCTCTTGAGTTGATGGAGAATCAGCTACATCCTTTTCATCACCCTCAACCTCAATTAAAGCAATAATCTGCCCTACCTTGGGCATATCGCCCTCCTTAAAAAGCAGCTCCTTCACCTTTCCTGCAACTGGTGATGGAATCTCAGAGTCAACCTTATCGGTTGCAATTTCAGCAATTGATTGATCCTCTTCAACCATGTCACCAACATTTACAAGCCAGCGTGTTATGGTGGCATCGACAATTCCTTCGCCCATGGCAGGTAATAAGATATCTACAGTACTCATTTTATGAATTTGTTTTTATGGCCCATTCAGAACTTGACACTTTGGATTTTTCTAACAATTATATAACACAAAAACTGGTTAAAGGTTAAAAAAGAGCTAGTCTTTGTTCTCAGAATAGATTAACCCAACATGTTGACGAATAAACTCGGCATGCCGATCGGATAGAGCATGGAAATGCACTTTATAGGTGTTCATCTCCTCCCCCTGATCAATCACTTTTATACTTGGTTGATGGGTGATAGAGGCCCAGGGGAGGAGCATCACTTCGTACGACACATTATCCTTTACGTTCTGTATTGGGATTTTTGAGCTAACACTAAAAGTTGTTTCGTGCCCTTGCATGGTTTCGTCAACATTCTGAAGATGTATTGAATTCGTTGCCAGCTGACTAAATGGTATTTTCACCAGTTCACCGTTACTGCTTTCAATCTCAATTGAACGGTACCCCAACTTTCTTAATATCCCATCTGCCTGTGGTGTGCGAATGTGCTGATTGTTTTCAAAAGATATTTCAGCTTTAAGGATTATGCCAGCGATAAAATCGCGAAGAAAATACCATCCTACAATAAGGACTAAGCATCCAACAGCTACAGAGATTAGCAGGTGATAGTAGGTGTAATCGCTAAAAACACGGCTCAAAACCCAGAAGCCAAAACCTAACCAGATAGCAAACTCTACCAGCGGGAACGTTCTAGTCAGGATTCGTTTAACGCTTTTGTTCCTGGGCAACGATTTTACCATGCTCATGGTGAACCGAAGAACCACAAATAGTGCAATGGCAAAAATTAGATAACGTATATTCATGGGTAATGTATTTTTCTGAGCTATACCATTAAATATAATGAATTAACTTAATGTATTTATTAAATATAATTATGTGAACCATCTAGCAAAACCCTTTTTCCTTCATCTTTTTAATTATATGCGGTTCAAGCATTGCATTTATGGCAAACACTCCCGGGAATCTTTCCTCAACTAAACCTGCACGCTGCATATCCTTTAGCAAAGTAAGAATTTGTGATTCTGATTGATGAAGCACCTTTGTAAGCCTGTTGATTGATATTCTTCGATGCAAAGCCAGCTGTAATAGAACTAGCCAAAGATCCTCGCCAATACTATTTAAGTGAGATAGGTTGGGCATTACTGGTGCTTTTATGTAAATAGTTTTACCAACTATTTTTGTAATGTTCGACAGCCATGCCTGAAGTGCGTAGCCTGGATTACCCTCGCTCAGATTGAAATACTTATTAAAAAGTTGAGCGTAGTTCCATTCCGATAGCGTAGCCTCTCCCTTGCCATTGTATAAAAGCCTTAACCCCCCGGTTCTATGCCTGTGCATAATAATATCCTTGAGCTCTTTAGCATCGAATGGCTCGCACTCAATTTGCCCCATGAAGTATGCATCAAAATTTAAGAACTTGCTAATTAAGCGATACGCGAGACTGCCGCAATTCACAATAAAGAACACTTTACTGCTAAATGCTTCCATCATCTTAATCAGCTCATTTATTACCTCAAACCCATCGGGATGACGTTCCCACCAAAGCTCCAAATCATTAATAATAATTACGCGCTGTTTTAGAGATGTTTGCAAATAGTAGAATGGATCAACCTGAACTGTAAGTGCCTTTTGAAGGGCCTCGGTAAACACTTTTTTATCTGACGAGCCACCTTTTGGTGCCCTAACCGTATGCTGTTCGAAATTTGGTAAGTATGTATTTGCAATATATTTTGAAAGGGTGCTCTTACCGGAATTGCGGTTCCCTAAAATTAGCAGAGCCCCTGAGTACCCCGTTTTATAACGATCCGTAATACGCTTAGCTTCCTTTTGTTCCGCCGGTCTATTTACCCAAAGATCTTTACTTAAAGCTGTGCTACCGGAGAAAAGGCTCTGATAGTAGAATGGGATACTTTTCCTAACCTCAACGCTGCCCGTTAGGCTAACCAGCATCTCCTGAACCGCCTGATTGCTAATCTTATGCTCCTTCTCAAAATTGGTTATTCTTTGCGCCAGCATTATCCCCTCGCTTTGAGAGTATAATATTTTTACCAGCTGATTATTAAAAAAAGTAGATATTGGTTTTAATGCACTGCCAGCTAACCTGAATGGTGCAAATTTTTGTCTCTTTGATACTTTTTTCACATCGAGCTGCTTACTAAATACCAGCTGGTACAAGGGCTCTAACGATTGGTTAAGAAACTTATTTAGGTTTGCTTCAAATTGCTCAAAAGCCTTGCCTATCCTCAATTCCTGAGCGACAATATCGTTTAGAAGCTCATTGGCCAATTTCTCTCTTTGCTGGGTATTCTCGGCAGAATCTTCAGAGGAAATTATATTTTCTATATTAAAGAGTGCCAAGCGCAACTTATCGGCAACTTTAGTTGATACTTCTCTTAGAGCATCGGAGAGCTCATCGGAAGAGTTGCGAGCATTGCTAATAAGTTCCGTTCCTACGTAAAACTTGGCTTTACTTCTTAAGTTAATTTTCCTTACTTCACTTTCTGGGAAGTTCCCTTTATCCACTTCACTAAAAAAACTATCGTCATTCACTTCAATTACCTCAGGCAGCTCGTTTAAAATATCATTAACATCTTTAAAGAACACTTCAAAACGCTCCTGCATGGCAGGATTATTTAATTCTGATAGTTTCTCCAATATTTTTGATGAATCAGGTACCTCAGATAGGGTTTTCAAGTCATGTAACACCAATTTAACTTCACCAACTGCCTCCTTCATCTTGCTATCAGACCATGTCATTATTTCATCTACATGCTTTTTTAACTTTATTTTAAAGCGCTGCTTTAGCGAAATTATGGTAAACTCCATAATGCTCTTCCCTGAAAATAGCTGAATGTTTTTAAGCCATACATCGGGGGCTGCATGTACATTATCAAATTCATGCAAATTTTTACTAAGCAATCTCTTATAGGGCGAAAGCAGATATTTCGATTCGGGTTTCCCAATTACAAAGCTGAGCCTTTGTATATTCTGCCTAATATCTGCATTTAACGCATGGATCGTATTTTTATTAGCCGATTCCAAATCGGTAACCAGCTCAACCAGCAGCTGCTTTGTCCTGTCCATCGCTTCGTTCAAGCTTGCTGATTTATCAGAAGGATTCTGATTGCTAACAGTTTGCTCGATGCTCTTACCTAAATCAACCAAACAACGGCGAAAATTACTAACGAACCTAAATGATGTTAGGCCAAACTGCTTATAGAAATCGGCCAAGGCCTCTAGCCTATTTGCATACAGAAACAAATGGGCCGCTTTAAACATCTCTACTTTAAGATTAATGGGCCAACCAAATAGCATTCCTCGAATCCTGCTTCGTAGTTTAAAAAGTTTAATTGGTAAAGAATCGTTTCTTCTTGGTTTAAAATCGTTACGAGAAAACTTAACAATAAGCCTTGGTGGTAGTTTATGGTTGAAAGTCTGTGTATTCTCCATGTAAACATCTAACGCCTGAGACAAGCCTTCGTAAATTCTCTTAAGAGTTGAATTATAAAAATCTGAAACTTTATTTTTGGTTTGGAAAGAAAAATCAGATAAGCTCTTGTTTACCAATGCTTCCACACTCTTATTCCCAGTATCACTTATACATCCTTGAACCGAATTAAACACTTTTTTTGTTAGACCTTCAATATCATTTTTAAATGCAAACAACAATGGCTCTGCATTTACAATTGAATTGGCAATAAAATCATTCTGCAACTCCTCATGTTTAATTATAATCTTATGAATCTCCTCGGCAAGCAGCTCCTTATCGGGGAGTTTCACAGATTCTACTATGGGCTGTGGGGCTTTGCTGTTGGTTTCAGCACTTAAAGGAATTTCCTGAGGAATTGTATGGGCATCAATATGTTCAAAACTATCACTTGCTTCAATTATCAATGATGAGCAAGGGAGTTCAACGACTCGGCTTACATAAGTTGCCCAGTCAGTAGTGTTTTTATGTTTGGATAGTTTAAGCTCAATAATCGAGAGGTCTGTGTCTGCAGATTCTCCCTTAACAATATCGACTTCCGATACTTTTTCAACTGAATTATTAATAACCTTAACAGTTCCTATCAGCCTTGAATTATCGAGCATCTGACTTACAATGGCATAAATGCTATCGGTTTTGGCACTATTGTAGTTAATTACATTGACTCTTACATGAGCCCTGCGCCATGCTGGATCCGTTGTAATGTATTTAAGCAAAGAGAGACCAAAGCTAAGGTTACGGCTATTCCCGGTCCACCATAAATCTAATTGCTTCTTTTTAGGCTCAATAGTTCTTTTTACCTCATTAAAAAACAGTAAATTGTAGTTTAGCTTATGGAGTGCTCCTATGGTCTCAAAAAACCTGTCAGGATTAGGTGTCCGCCTCCCGCTCCCCATAAGGATCGTGTTAGGATCAAAGCCAGTAAATCCGTACACTTGGGATATGGTGAGAATGCCATCATAAATCTCGCTACATGCGTGCCTTCTGGTTTTTACCTCTTTCCCATTGCTATCTGTCTCCACCACTGTTGTAGCTGTTTTCTCAAAAAGTAATTTTCCATCGGTGCTTTCAACCAGCTCGAAATTTGTAAAAATTCCTTGTTTCCCAACCAAGATTCGGCCCATGTTAATGAGTTGGGGACGTGCTTTTACTTTCCCGCTAAAAAGAATGATGTTTGGCCGCCAGTTGCGTTGGTTCTGCGTGTCAGACTTTGCAAGCTTTAGCAGGCCGTACTTAATAATTGACGACCAGAAACCAACCCACGTGTCGCCGGACTGCAAACTTAGCTCCCTCCTTTTAAAAAAGATGAAAATACTTCCAAGAACTAACGTTGCACCAATCATGGCAATAAAATCTAGCTGAATCATTACAACAAAGCAGGCAATAGCCCCCATGATACTTATCCATGCTGGTATCCGGAAAGATGGTCTAAAGTCTGACCCTGCCCAATTTTCAATTGCACAGGTTAAGTTTAAGAAACCATACGTTATAATGAAAAAAATTGAAACGATACGCGCAATAATATTCAATTCACCTATTAGGATTCCTGACAATGCAATAACGAAGGTTAACAGAAGGGCATTTCTAGGTTCATTTCCAGCACCTACACCTTTGGCAAAAATCTTGGGTGTAATTCTGTCCATGGCAGTTGCTTGAAGGATACGCGGAGCACCCAGGATGCTACCAAAAGCAGATGAAAGCGTAGCTCCCCAAATTCCAGCTACAACCAATGGGGAATAGAGTGATATGTTAAAAAGAACAGCAGGGTCGTTCACTAGCGCATCGCGCTCTACGGTGTGCGAAAAGAAAAAGGCTAAGCCAATATATACAAATAATCCAACGATAATAGCAGCAATAGTCCCGCTAGGAATTGCCTTCTTGGGATTAGCCAAATCGCCCGACATTGACACACCTGCCTCAAAACCGGTAACAGCCGGGAAGAATATAGCAAAAAGGGCAATCCATGGAAGTGAGTTGGTTGCCATTCCACTTAATGGGGATTTTGGGGCCATATCGTGCTTACCAAGTAAAATAGAAGCAACCGATAGCACTAGAACAGCTAGGATAACAAATTGGGTTTTAAGCGCCAGGTTAGTGCTAATGAAAGTAATTACGGTAACAACGATTAGTGTAATTACTCCGGCAATACGTATGGTATTTAAAGTTACCTCGTAACCAAAAGCTGTGAGCAGCGTTTCGGAAAAACCAATAATATACAAACTAACGCTAAACGATAATCCAACAAACAAGGCCAATCCTAGCGTACCGCCAATAGGGAGCCCAAGGCTTCTAGAAATCATGTAGTAGGTTCCGCCCGTTTCAACCTTTTTGTCGGTAGCAATGCTGGCTACGCTTAAACCAGTTGTTGCAGAAATGATGTGGGCAACTACTATAATACCAAGAGTAGCCCAAAGTCCAGCTTGCCCAACAATCCAAGGAAGCCTTAGGTACATTATTACGCCAAGTATTGTAAGGATTGAAGGAGTGAATACCCCTTTAAATGCTCCAAATTTGTTACCTTGTTTTCTCATACAATAACTCTATTGTTGTTGGTAAGTCAAGATTTACAATGCACATAAAGATAAAAATTTTATTGAGATATGCGCAAAAAAAAACTGTCCAAAAAGAAGGCTCCCTCTGAATGCAAGAATGATTGCTATTCAAACGGGGTTTACCCTTAACTTTTTGGACAGTTATTGTATTAGAAAAAGAATAAAGTAATTACACGAAACCTATACTTATTACTTCTTTTTAAGAACGAAGCTCCAATATTCCATTTTCCCGTTTGCAAAGGACTCGTAACGTTCGGTTCCTTTTGTACCGGCAAACTGTTGAAAAGCTTTCCTTAAAAATTTGGGGGCTTTCTTCTCAATAACACCATTCCTCCTATCATGATCAGCATTAAGAGCCTCTACCACATTTTGTGATATATTTGTTTCGTGCACAATATCAAAACCACTGGCTAGCAGATCGGCCTTCACCTCATCATACTCCCCTCTCTTTATCATGTCAGCAAAGCAGAACTGACCTTCGGGCCTAAGCATTCTTTTAACCTCCATAAAGAACTTTCTTATGCTTTTGTAGCATCGTGCTGATTCGACATTCACAACAATATCGAATGAATTATCCTGAAAGGGAGGCTCCTCGGCTACACCGGTTACAAAGCTAAGCCCATCCACATTATGATATTCATTACAGAACTTTATCACATTTGATGATATATCCATTGCTGTGTAAGACTTAGGCTTTAGGTATCTTGTAATGTATGAAGCACCACCACCTCTGCCAGAGCCAACCTCAAGTACATCCTTGTTTTCAACATCAACCTTACTAACAACAAAATCGTACAGTTGAATACAATACCTGTTAATTTCATCCTCTGGCTTAAGGTTAAGTTTTGCTTCCCCATTTAAACTTTGATAACCATAGTTCATGAAAACAGCGTCCTTGTTTTTATCAATTTTCAGGATAAGGTTATGCCATACTCTCCACATGGGGCGCCTGATACCAGCTGGCATTTCACAATACTTCTCTACAAGTTTTTGCATAATTTATATAAGATTATATTCTTGTTAAAACGTCCCGAATATATGCTTTTTTAATCAATGCAAAAACAAAATTTCAAATAAATTTTAATAAACAGAAAAAAGCAGAGAACCTAACTACTCGCTATTTAAAAAATGATTAATAATGGAAATAAAATTTTCCTTATTTATTGGTTTTGAGATGTAGTCATCGCAACCGGATTCAGCGGCCTTCTCCCGGTCGCTGGTCATTGCGTAGGCTGTTTGTGCAATTATTGGCAAGTCATGTCTAATCTTTTTCACCTCTCTGGTTGCTTCGTACCCATCCATAACGGGCATTTTTATATCCATTAGGATTAAATCTATATTTGGATTATTCCTAACGTAGCTAACCGCCTCCTGGCCATTAGTAACCCAAAGCAAATCAGCATCAACCCCTTTTAAAAGCTCCTTTAAATACAGGTAGTTAATCTCGTTATCATCAGCAATTAGTATTTGTGGCTTTTTACCTAATGTTTGGTATCGCTTTTCGGTTACAAGCGGATCTACAACATGGTTAACAGCATCTTTACTTGGAATGGTAAAGCGGAATGTGGAGCCGTGTCCAGGTTCCGATTCTACCCAAATTTTACCCCCCATTTTGCTTACCAGAGCTTTTGAAATGGCTAGCCCTAACCCTGTTCCGCTGGTTTGACGGGCTAACTCTGTTTCGACCTGACGGAAACGCTCAAAAATATATGCCTGCTTGCTGGCGGGAATACCAACGCCAGTATCCTTTACGTAAAACTCAATAACATCGTGCTTTCTAATGCATCCGTAGCTAATCCTCCCTTCAGGGGTAAATTTTATTGCATTACCTATAAGATTTGAAATAATTTGCCTTAAGCGAGTTCCATCAACCATTATTGTTGATGCGGGGGCGAGCGTGGTGCTTTCTTTTTCAAGGGTCAAATGATTGGCCTCTGCTTTTGGTTTAAACAGAAGTAACTGCTCATTAAGGAGTTCATTAATATTTACAGGAGTTGGGTTAAGGCTTATTTGATTCGCCTCTATTTTTGAGATATCAATTAAATCATTAATTATTGCCAAGAGCTGATTGCCACAATTCTGAATAATCCCAACAAATTCCTCTCGCTCAGCATTATCAATAGTGCCGTCGAGCAGTAGTTGAGAGAAACCAAGAATACCGTTCATGGGCGTTCTAACCTCATGGCTCATGTTAGCAAGGAAGGCCGATTTCAGCTTGTCGTGCTCCTCTGCACGCTGGTTTGCATCGCGGAGCTCCCTGTTAATCTGTTTAATTCGGTTATTAGTTTCGGTAAGCTCCTCGTTTAGTGCAAAGTACTCCTCATTCTGCCTTTTCAGCTTCGCCTCGTTATCTTTTATTAGCTTCTGCGTTCTTTTTCGTTCCGTAATGTCACGCATAATTCCCAGCACCAGAACATCCTGACTTTTTGAAACGGAAGCAGTGCTTACCTCAACCTCACGAATAATTCCCTGTTTAGACTTTATTTGCAACTCGTACTGATGTGAAATGCGCTTGCCCTGCTCCCTATCCCTGTAGCGTTGCTCAACCATCTCCAGACTTTTATTGGTAAGCAGCATATTAAAATCAAAATTGGCGCTGGTTAGCTCTTCGCAATTGTAACCAGTAATCTCAACGAACCTTTGATTTACATACTCGTAACGCCTATTGCGCATTAAGTATATTCCATCAAAAGCGTTATCAACCAGCATCCTGAATTTTGCTTCGCTATCGCTTAGGGCCTCAAGTGCTTTTTTCTGCTCAGTAATATCAAGGCCTATGCCCCATGTTGACCAACCAGGAATGGATACATGATGATAAGTATCAAACCATGAGATGGTTCTTACACTCCCATCTTTTGTAACCAGATCGTAAACATTATTCTTATTATTAGGATCTAAAGATGCTTTCCAAACATGGTCCCTGTAAGCAGGATCGGGGTACAAGATTTTGAAGGCATTGGGATTACCAATAATCTCATCAGCAGAATAACCGGTAGCCTCCTCGCAGGCCTTATTCCAAACAATCATATTCCCATCATCATCAAAAGCATTGAGCAGAATTGGCATATTCTCCAGAATAAGCCTGAAGCGTTTTTCGCTGATTCTAAGAGCATCCTCGGTTTCCTTACGCTTTGTTACGTCAAATATTATTCCCTCAAGACCAATCAGCTCATCATTAGAATCAAAAACACCAACACCCTGCTCCCATACCCACTTATGCTGCCCCGAGGCTGTAATTATAATATACTCACCAGTAAATACTTGCCTGTTCTTTATTGCTTCCTGCCATTGATCCCATAATTCTTCACGATAATCAGGATGGATAATCTCATTAAAACTTACCTTCTTGTTATTCAAAAGATCCTCGGGCTTATAGCCAGTTAACTCCTCACAAAACGGTGAAACATAGTTCATTGTCCACTCAGAATCGTTATTACAACGGTAAACCACAGCAGGCATATTATTAACCAGCGTTCTATGGAACCTTCGCTGCTCCTTTAACTCATCGTTAACTCTTTTATAGTGCGTTACATTAACTGCATGAATGAGAACTAGACTTTCTGCAGACGAATTTAGGTTAAGGTACGAGGGAAAAACATCAAGTGTATAACTATGGTTATCTTTAGATAAAAAAACCAACTCTAACTTACCTGGCTTTTTTATTTTAATTTCCGATATAATTTTTCTGAAATGAGACTGGTCCTCTTCACTTATCAAAAAACGATAAACAGAGGAACCTACTAATTCTTCCTGTTGGAAAGATAAGATATCTGCAAAACTCGAATTTACCTCAATAATATCACCTGAAGAATTAAGAATCATTGCAGCATTAGGAAGATCTTCTATTCTTATAGTAAAAGGAGACATTTTATTGTTATAAGTTTCTTTATTTTACCATTATAATTTTGAGCAATATATTAAAATATTGCAGCCACCTCAATTATTTTTTGATGATATATATCCTCATTTAAAAAAATCTAAGTGGTCGCCATCGCAATTTATGAAGCAAGCAAAATTTTAAGCTTTATATTTGTGCAAAGCAAAAAACAACATTATGGTACTATTTAAGCATGCAAATGAGTCAATAGTACTAATTGATTCATTTTTAGACAGCATTGAACAGGGAGGATTATTATTTAAGGAAGGGGTAAAAAACTATCTCAACAACAATCGGGAACTTTTCCTTGATAACCTAAAGACCCTTTCGAAACTAGAAACTGATGCCGACTGCAACAGACGAAAAGTTGAGAATATTCTATACACTCAATCGCTGATGCCTCAACTTAGAGGTGATATTTTGCGCCTGTTAGAGGTACTTGATGATATAATTGATATTGCAAAAGAGAGCCTTTATCAGTTCGATGTGGAAATACCCAAAATCCCCACAGTACTAAATGCCGACCTTATTAAGCTTACAGAGGTGTCCTGCTCCGCTATAGATGCTGTGGTTCCTGCGGCAAGAGCATACTTTCGTAATCCTGAGGCAGTAAAAGAAATGATTCATAGGGTTTACCTATTCGAGAAGGAAGCAGATAGGCTTGCGGATGCTATTAAACGAAAAGTATTTCAGGAGCTGCAAATTGAGAAGCTAAGCGAAAAGTTTCACCTTAGATACTTTACTCTGCACATAGAGAGCATATCAGATGCAGCGGAGGATGCTGCCGATATGCTTTCGATAATGGCCATAAAACGAACAATTTAGACAAGCAGCAATGCTATTTTTCATACTTCTATCTAGCGGTTTATTTCTTGGCTGGTCGTTGGGTGCCAACGATGCCTCCAATGTATTTGGGACCGCCGTTGGATCAAGAATGATTAGTTTCAGGAGAGCTGCATGGATAGCCAGCGTTTTTGTAGTACTTGGAGCAGTCTTTCAGGGACATGGAACTACCGATACTCTCAATAAGCTAGGTGAAGTTGACAAGCTTGCAGGGGGATTTACTGTAGCTTTTTGTGCGGCATTATCGGTGCTGGCAATGACTAGGTTTGGGTTGCCCGTATCAACTAGCCAGGCAGTGGTAGGTGGAATTATTGGCTGGGCCCTATTTGCTGGAAGAGGGACAGATCTAAAGGTACTTTCAAAAATAGTTGGCACCTGGGTAAGCGGACCTATTCTAGGAATAATATTTGGTATTCTTCTATTCCTTTCCCTTAGATATTTTTTAAGAAGAGCAAGAATACATGTTATTAAGCTCGATTCAATACTCCGATACGGATTAATAATTGTTGGAGCATTTGGCGCATACAGCCTGGGAGCAAATAACATTGCCAATGTTATGGGCATGTTTGTATCGTCAGCCCCAAATATTAAATTAAACTTCGGGATATTTAGCCTAAATGAAGCTCAGGTGCTTTTTTTAATTGGAGGTTTAGCCATTTCGCTTGGCATTTTTACATACAGTAAGCATGTTATGCAAACGGTAGGGAGAAAAATTCTTGCGCTAACACCCGAAGCAGCCTTTGTCGTTGTTCTATCTCAAGCACTTGTGCTTTTTATCTTTTCTTCAAGCACGCTATCAAATTTTATAGTTTCGTTGGGACTCCCCCCTATTCCTCTAGTGCCTGTTTCTAGTACCCAGGTAGTAGTTGGGGCGGTTATGGGCATTGGACTGATAAAGGGTGGGCGAGAAATCAGGTTCAGGACACTTGTGGGTATCGCCATTGGGTGGATTACTACACCTTTATTTGCAGGAATTCTAACATATTTCGCCCTGTTTTTTGTAAAGAATATTTTTAACCTGCAAATAACCTCAATACCCGATAACACAAACACACAGTTACCAGAAATAAATTCCAATAGATTGGTTAATATTGATCTTGCAATACCTTTTTTTATAATCACTAGCCTTGCTGCTTTATCGTTAATAGTTTTCATGATTTTTTACTATCAGAATAAGAGGTTAAAAAATAAGTACAATGAACTATTTGAGCAATACCAAGAAACCATTTCAGAAAAAGATATACTCAAACTAGATGTGAATAGCGCCAAAGTTCAATCCTCTATTTTAAATAAAAAATTAATCACCAAGCAGGAGGAACTAAACAAAGCCCAGAAACAAATTGAAAATCAACATAGAATTATTGAAAAAACAGCAGATGGCATTAGTAACCTTTTAAATGAAACAAATAAAAACAAACGCACTGAGATAATTAAACGTTTACTCACAGTAATGAAAGAGCGCGATAGACTCTAAATTCATCAGCTCCCCTTAAAAATAAACATATTAGGAAAATAGCCATTTATTTATTAAACACCTGCAATTTATAGCATAAAAACCCATACTTTTGCAATAACAAAAAAATAAGCAATGGCAGATATTGGTAAATATAATGACCTTAGAGTAGAAAAAGTAGTAAGCATTGGATGCTACCTTGACGGTGGCGAACATGGAGAAATACTTATACCCCGCCGATATGTTCCGGAAGGAACTAAAGAGGATGACGTTCTGAAGGTTTTTATTTACTTCGATTCTGAGGACAGGATTATTGCTACAACCGAAAGCCCAAAAATTACCCTTGGTGAAATAGGGAGCCTCAAGGCTGTATCTGTTACAAATTCAGGGGCTTTTTTAGACTGGGGCTTACCTAAGGATATATTTGTTCCGTTTAAAGAGCAGCAGCAGAAGATGGAGGTTGGCAAATGGTATATAGTAGGCTTATATATTGATTATGAAACCAACCGACTGGCAGCATCGGCAAAAATTAATAAATTTTTAGATAATACACCCCCTGCATACGAAGTTGGGCAAGAGGTAGATCTGCTTATATACAACAAAACCGACCTTGGCTATAGCGCCATAATAAACAACGCGCACTGGGGCGTGCTATACGAGAATGAAGTATTCCGTCACCTTAGCAGAGGGAAACGCATTACAGGGTACGTTAAAAAAATTAGGGATGATGAAAAGATTGACCTGATACTTCAAAAACCCGGTTACGAAAAGGTTGACGAAATATCGAAAGGAATTATTGACAAGCTGGAAAAAAACAATGGCTTCATTAAGCTAACTGATAAGAGCGACCCTGAGGATATTTACGGATTACTGGGAATAAGTAAAAAAGTTTTTAAGAAAGCCATTGGTTCGCTTTACAAAGCCAGACTAATTACCTTGGAAAAGGATGGAATTAAGCTTGTTGAGTAGTTGTGCTTGCAGGAAAACATGAGTTTTCTTGCTGACGCTGACTAAAAGTATTCCAACAACCTATCTGCAATACTTCTATCGTTCTTAAGGTGAGGCACCTTGTTTTGCCCTCCCAGTTTACCTATGGACTTCATTTACCTTATAAATGATTCACGGGGCATATTATGAACCTGTATGGGCTTAAAATTACATCCTTTCTTTTTCCATCGGATCAGCTAATGCAATGATCTAATATCCTCCTTACTGCATGTTTATTTTTTTTCGAGACAGAGCCATATCCTGCGATCTGCATCTTTAGGGTAAAGTCAGGCCACAAAGTACGTTTGAAAGTTGTAAATACGTTAAAAAACCAACTTCTCTGGGTTATTTACAAGTAAACTTGGAATTCCTGTTCCACCCTCACCGTAAAGAACAACTGCATTTAACCTATCCATAAACCTTTCGGAAACTACTTTTGACCCTATATAACCACACTAATGCAAACTAAAAGTATAGCAAAAACAAAACTCACTAGTATCTACCTGCATTGAGCATAACCAAGGTACAATCAAATACAACTTCAATTCCATTTTCGCGCGCTAACTTAAGTAACTCAGGATTCTCAGTCCCTGGATTAAATATAATTCGTTTAGGATTCAGTTGTAAAATATAATCTAAATACTGTTTTTGTCTGGTTGGATTTAGATAGAGCGTTACAGTATGAATATTTTTATCGAATATTGGATAGTTCGCAATGGGAACGCCGTCAACCTCATCGGGTCTGGCACCAACAGCAACAACCTCAACATTATGGTTTACAAGACTCTTAATGGCTAGCATGGAGAACCTGCCTGGTTTGCTACTTGCTCCTAGAACCAAAGTTTTTTTTGACATTACGCGCTTAGTTCTTTTGAAGTAATACAACTGCATAAGCAGACACTCCCTGCTCCAGCCCCACAAAACCAAGTGTTTCTGTTGTGGTAGCCTTAACCGAAACCGAACCAACCTCTAATTCAAGCACACCCTCTAAAACATTCTGCATTTTAGGTATAAGCTCCTTAAGCTTTGGTTTCTGAAGACAAATTGTTGAGTCGATGTTACCAACGGAGTAGCCAGCATCATTTACAATTCTAGCAGTTTCTTTGAGTAGAAGCTTGCTGTCAATCCCTTTATATGAAGGGTCGTTGTCGGGGAAATGATATCCAATATCCCGCATGGCAATAGCACCAAGCATTGCATCGCAAATGGCATGAATCAGCACATCGCCATCGGAATGACCAACGCTACCCCTATGATGCGGAATTAGTATTCCACCTAGCCAAAGATCATGATTTTCGGCTAATTTATGAACATCGTAACCAATTCCAATTCTTATGCTATTCATGCCAAAACACTTTACAAACCAGGCTCAGATGGATCAAACTCAAAGGCCAAGGTGAAACGTACTGTATTTGCCAGCGGATTCGCTTGCCCTGCACGAGGAACAAGGTAGGCAAAATCGAGTTGGAAGATATTGTACTTTACGCCTGCACCAATAGTAAAATACTTCCTATTCCCCTTGGTTGAATGCTCATCAAAGTACCCTGCTCTTACAGCAAACTGTTTTGCATACAAATACTCAACGCCAGTTGCAAAGCTAATCTCGCGCATTTCCTCTTCAAAACCACCTGGGGCATCGTAAAACGATTGAATCATACCAGTAATTAAAGGTACATCAGGATCCATGCCTGCGGTAATCTCATTAATATCATCGGGGTTATCGTATCTTGGAGGGGTTGGCACGAGGAGTTTATTTGCATCAACCATTAGCGATATTGTGTTATAGGCGTCCATATCAAGCGATAAGCGCGAACCAAGCCTAAGGTTGGTTGGAATAAAATCCTTAACAGCATCATCGTTGTAGGATAGCTTCGATCCCATATTCGATATATTTAAACCAACAGCCAGCTCAGCATCCTTATTATCAATTACCAAAGGAGTTTGGTAATAGGTGGATATGTGAGCGGCCACAGAGCTCCCTGCCTTTGCTGTTGGTTGGCCCTGCTGAGCAAAGCCCCCTGTTAAATCGGAGTGAATGTAACGGAAACCGATGCTACCACTAATTTTTTCGGAGAATTTTCTTGAGTAGGCTGCATCAAAAGCGAACTCATTGGCATTATGGGTTTGCATGGTTTGCCCCTGATCGTTTGTAAATGTAATGGAACCCAATGAGAAGTATAATAATGTAGCACTAAAAACCTGCTGATCATCAAACTTATAATACCCAGAAAGATAGGTCAAATCCATATCGTTTATCAGATTACGGAGCCAGGGGGTGTAAGAAATAGAAACGCCCCATTCGTATTCTGTAAATGGATATTTTGATGGATTCCAGTGCTGGCTGTTTGCATCAGGGGTTGATGCTGCCCCTAGATCGCCCATGGCACCAGCTCTGGAGTCGGGAGCAATCATTAGAAAAGGGACGGCCACTCTTAAAGCATTCAAACCTCCGGTTAACTCTCCAATATCTATCTCTCCTCCCTGAGAGCGAGCATCGTATTTACCAATAAAAAGAATAAACAATAGAAAAAGCGTAAGTAGTTTCGTTTGCATAATATTCAATAAAAAATTTGACGGCAAAATTAGTTGAAATGATAACAATTAAAAAACAAATTTAGTATGACAAGCTTATTTTAATAATACTAGTTTTTGATATGCCTCCACAGATGTACCATCAGAGAGTCTTACTCTTAGCCTATAAAAATAAACTCCACGACCAATTCTATCACCAAAATCGTCATACCCATCCCAGTAGATTGGTCCCACCCTAAAGCTACCGTTACCGGGGAAATAATGCTCCAATGTTTTTACCAACTTCCCCGAAGGGCTAAAAATTTGTATTGAAACATCAAAATCATTGTAGGGTTGATTATGCTCAAAATAGAAGCCAGTGCTTTCTGTAAAAGGATTTGGGTAATTGAGTACATGGCTCAACTTCAAATCTTCATCGGGGCTAACTATAAATTCTATTTCAGACTCAGAACTATTATTAAAAACATCCCAGGCTTTAACATTAATGCTATAATTACCAACCTCTAAATTTGAGAGTTGATATTCTGCCCTCCCACTCTGGTAGCTGTCTAAATCGGCAACATAGTAATCGTTTAGCACTATCCTCTTATCTGTTTGGCCCTTTAAAGTTGCGGTTAAATCGTGTCCAATCCCCGCACCCGTTGTATTAATCCCAGAACTATCAGCTAAAAGAACCACTAATTTAGGGCTAGTATCCGTGATTCCACCGGACACAAACTGCTCATCATTCATATAAATGCTAATACCGGGACCTTCATCATCGTCCCCAGCATTATCGCTTACGCCACCAATAATAAAATCTTCAAAATACCCAGAACCTGTTATTAATCCGCTATGAGCAAAAAGGCTAAACCGTCCTCCCCCATAGTTGTAAAAAATATCCTTGGGAATAATGAACGAAGCAGAGAACTGCCCATTGGTAACGCTCAACCTACCTTTATATATTACATTATCTCTGGTTGTAAATTCAAATGGTGTACCCCCCGTATTTGCCAGGGTAGTAATGTCTTTTGCTTTATCATAAAGTATTATCTCGGCCTCGCCCTGAAAATCATCAAAACTCCGTTGACCAGAAACCTCCCCAGTTATCGTAACCTTAGACAGGGCTCTTAACGTATCAAGCGGCTCGTTTACTGAAGTTCCATTAATACTATTAAGACCAAGTTCAACTTCGGGAGCATGTAGTTTTAATGCCGGATCGCCCAGCAGCATAAAGTTTCGTTTGTTGGTTCCTGCCGTTGCAACCTTTGCCAACCGGAATACATCCCCAAGCCTGTAATGGTCGCTATCTCCTGCGTTTACGCTGGCTGATTTCTCAAAAACGTACTGAAAGAAATTTCTATTCAGTGTGTAATTTGGGTTTGCATAAACCACCCTTGTTGTTGATAGCAACCCAATGCTCCCGCCTTTTGTTGAAAAAAGTGCGTGCTCTCCTGCTGATTTATTGTAAAAATCGTCAAAACGGCTAAACTCACAGGTAGCGGTTACAAAAAGGGGTAGCCTGTCGAGATTCCTCCACGATTGAATGTCGCTTATCATAAGCACCTTTTCATGCGCCAACCACTTTGCATTGGCATGACCAAGGTAGTTGATGATTAATGCGCCCTGGTTTGCTCTGCTATTAATTGCATTGGTAACATCGGGGTACCTACCTCCCTGAGATGAAATTTCTAGTGGATAAGCATCAAAGAAGATCCTCTCAACGTTATAATGCGGATAGTTATCCTCAACGAATGAGCCCAACCTGTTGGCATCTCTCATGTGAATATTATTATCTCCATCGTCGCCAATAAAGCTAAGCTGATTTTGCCAGCTTCCTATGGATGAATGACTGAGGTAATTCCTGATTTTCTGAACGGCTGTACTGGCCTCTTCCTGTGTAACCGAAGGAATTCTACCAACACCAATATCAAGCATTCCGGAGGACTCCCCTTCGTTCTCATCTAGCAGTCCAAAATAATCATCTGATACAAAAGAACTAGTAACGTGAAGAGAATTTTCCGACTGGTAGGTTAAAACAAGATTTGTATTTGCAGAATTATCAGTGATATTATCGTATGAGCCATCTCCAAAAAGCAGCAAGTATCTAGGCATCTCACTTTCAGAATTTGCCCTATTATAAAACATCCTCATCATATTCCTTATGGCCGACACATCAGGGGTACCAGATGAGAACTCGTTATACACCTCCTGATTTGTAACAACCAAAGTTCTTAATCCACTATCCTCACTATGAATTTGGGCTAGGTCAGCTGCTTGTGAATAAAAATCAGGATGTGTAACAATTACCATTTCGGGCTGACTCTCACCATGAATATTCTGATTTGACACCTCTCCAGCAATATCAACACTCAATGCCTGGTTTGGTAAAAAAGCTATAAATTCTCTTAGCTGGCTGGTTTCCACTTTTAATTGTGCCGTCCCCGATTGGTTTTCAAATTCCAATTCCTTGGGTAGAAAGAAATCAGTAACATCCCACACCCTCATACCGCTCTGAGCGTTGTCGATACTAAAAAGGGTTACTGACTCATCACCAATACTTTTGGCATCTCTAAATTGGAGCTGTTCTGACCCGAACGACAAACGCTGCCGGGCATTTACAGTAATATAATCGAGCCAAGCTTTTGCTGCAGGCGAAGGCTTGTTGTAAATAAGTTCAATCTGCAGTTCGTTCTGGCTGTAGCTAAAATCAAATGTTTCCTCAGTAGCTGAAGCAAAACTCCCATACTGATAACCAGTATTAACTGATGACATAGGGATACTACCAATAGTTTCACCATTCGCTTTAACGGTGAATGAACTTGAAGCCGATGATCGAGCTGCAGTTCGAACCCTAATTACAGCATTTCCTCCGGAAACAGGTAAGTTTAATCCTGTGCTATAGGTCCTGTTTGTGTAAACATCAAACAAATCGCCAAACCACTGGCGACCCGATTTTATTAGGTTGGTATCATTCTTTTCAATATAAACCAGCGCATCGTAAGAGTTACTTTGATTGTTATGGTTTGCTACTGGTGGCTCCATGCTTTGCACTCGCTTTGGGTTTTGCCTGCTGGTTGTTACAAAATAGCTAATGGTGCTACTGTAATCATGAATTTTATGGGTAAAAAAACCATCGTCATTATACTGCCAGCTAACAGGCCCCGTTGCATAAAAATAGATGTAATCGCCCTGATTAAAAACCCCATCGCTTCCTTTATCGAGCCATAGAGGGATTTCCAAAAGATCGTCTAAGGAAGGTTCGTTATTCCAGAATGGCAGCTGTCTACCTCCATGCCCCCATACGGAAACGTTCTCAAGGTTTGACAATCCCATGGATTGCAAATCTGAATAAGAAATTCTATGGATGCCTGTTTCATTTACCTCTACCCTATGCCAACTCCCTTGAGCTAAAACAGATTGCGATGCAACCTTCTGCCTTTTAACATCTTGCTTTTCAGTGTTTTTCTCATCTATTATTACACTAAATCCAACCAACTTCTCCAACCTGCCTGAAGTAGGGCTAACCCTAAGAGCAGGAACCATTACCTGTAAGTAACTATTACCCCTACTTCTATAAACCTCAAAAGATGTTTTGCTTCCTTCTATATGTTTAGGATGAACTAATTCTACCAGCCCTTCATCAAGAGGTTCAAATTTGCTATTTTCAATGCTAACCTCAATTTGTTCTATATTATATATTTCATTTGAAATGCTTATGGTTTCATTGTAGAAAGGAAGCATGGTTTCCTGATTGGGATACGCAACATTTTTCTCGAACCATAAATAAAATTTCTGCGATTCATTTTGGTTCAATTTAGGAGTATCAGCTGCCTGTTCATCAGCTTCAGGCCAACTAATGGTGCGTTCGTAATTTTGCCCAAACAGAACATTTGTTACAAGAACAAAGCATTTCAACGCTAATAAAATTCGGTACATTCGATAATTGAATTATTTTTGCAAAGAAACAAAAGAATAATTTAACTTTAAACTGCAAAATAAAAACGCTTTCTTGCTGTTTTTATTTTCAGAACACCATCGGTTATTTATCATAAAATAAAATAATGCATATGAGTTACCAATAGCTCTAATTCATACAAAATAAATGGTCTATTGGAGATATATATACGTAGTAGCCATAATCATATTTGCGACCAACAATGCACTTGGGCAGGATTTGAGTTTTTCGCAATTTTTTGCTAATCGACTCTACCTAAACCCTGCATACGTGGGTCATCCAAAGCACCATAGGGCAAGAATGGTTTTTAGAAATCAATGGCTAATCAGAGAATCGCCATACATGTCGTACGGTGCGAGTTATGATCGCTACTATATTAACCAAAATAGTGGTGTAGGCATAAATATTATTAATGACATGCAAGGGTTTGGATCATTAAACTGGCTAACAGCCGATATTTTATACTCTTATACTGTTCAGGTTGCCTATAATGCACAAATTAGAGGGGGCATTCAGGCAGGGGGTATATTTAAATCGCAAAACACATCAAACCTAGTATTTCCAGATATGATAGACCCAACAGGAGAGATTGTTGGATCGCCTGGATTTTCTGGTGACAGCAAACTCTTACCCGATTTTGCAGCGGGAGTTGTGGGTGAATGGGGCATCGTTTACGGAGGATTTGCAGCACACCATCTAGCAGAACCCATTGACTCAGAAACACAGGGAGACAAGATTAATCTACTACGAAAATATACTGGCCATCTTGGATGCAATATCAATTTATATAAAAGGTACTTTTTTAGAAAAAGCCTGATACTCTCACCAAATGTTATTTATCAACAGCAAGGAAACTTTCGTCAAATAAATATTGGCACTTACATTTCGCATCAGTATTTTGTTGCCGGTTTATGGTTACGTGAAAACATAGGATATTCCAGCCATACCTTTATTTTTGTAGCAGGCTATCATGATGATAAGTATTCCATATCATATAGTTACGACTTTAGTTTGCTTGAGGGAGGTTTTAGAGGGCTAAATACATCGTCGCATGAGGTAACCTTTGGAATGAATTTTCAGTATAAGGAATGGTCAAGGAAAAAAATTAGTCCAATAAAAAGTCCGAAATTTTAGTTTTTTTCGTTACTTATAGTGTTTAAATAAACAATAATTTCTATATTTGAAGTTGGAAAACAGTTGAACCCAAAGGAAAAATCATCAACTATGAAAATAAAGCACAGTTACATCGCTTTGCTGTTTGCCGGAGTTACAGCATTCTCTTCGTGTAGTATTTTTGGCGGAGGATCAGGCGAATCATCAACAACCGGATGGAATTACAATGACCCCAATCATGGTGGGTATGAAGTTTTAGAAAACTACACCCCTAAGGCTGGCCCAGGGCTTGTCTTTGTAGAGGGGGGTACTTTTACCATGGGAAGAGTGGAACAAGACTTAATGTACGACTGGAACAATTCCCCACGGAGAGTTACAGTTGCTTCGTTTTACATGGATGAAACGGAAGTAAAAAACGTTGACTACCGTGAGTATCTATTCTGGTTGAGAAGGGTTTACGTGTCGTATCCAAATGTATATAGGGACGCTCTCCCTGACACGCTTGTTTGGAGAAGCCCACTTGGGTATAATGATCCATACGTAAATAATTACTTCCGCCATCCAGCGTACAATGACCACCCTGTAGTTGGAGTTAGCTGGATACAGGCCAATGATTATTGCCTGTGGAGAACCGATAGGGTAAACGAAATGATCCTTATTGAAGAGGGATACATCAACATGGATCTTCAGCAGGTTGATGATGAAAACTTCAATACCGATGCATACCTGCTTGGCATGTATGAGGCTTCGGTGAACAAAACCAAACCCAGCTTAAAACCAGGTGAGGAAGAGGGTAGGCAAATTACATTTGAAGATGGTCTTCTACTTCCAAAGTATCGTCTTCCAACAGAAGCTGAATGGGAGTATGCTGCTGTTAGTCTTATAGGTAACACATACGACGAAAGGATGGTTGAGAGAAGAATATACCCTTGGGACGGTCATAACGTAAGGAATAGTGAGCCCAAGAACAGAGGTGAAATGATGGCTAACTTCGTTAGAGGCAGAGGTGACTATATGGGTGTTGCAGGCGACCTAAACGATGGGGAACCAATTCCTGGACCGGTTAAGTCATACTGGCCAAACGATTACGGGCTATACAACATGGCTGGAAATGTAAACGAATGGGTACTAGATGTCTATCGCCCTCAAACCTTTCAGGATGCTGATGAGTTTAGACCTTTCCGCGGTAATGTTTTCCAAACTCTTGATACAAATCAGGACGGAACACCAAAAAGCGTAGATAGCCTCGGGCGTGCACGCTATAGAGATGTTAAGCCTGAGGAAGCAGCCGATCGCAGAAACTACAACAGGGCTTACTATAAGAACTATAAAGATGGTGATCTTGCCTCAAGCATTGAATACAATGATGAGGGTGCTGAAAGAAGTAATGATTCGGATCGTATGTACTACCAAGGAGAAACTACCCGTGAAGACAGACCTGATGAAGGGATGACCTCATTAATAGATGATAAAGTAAGGGTTTACAAAGGTGGTTCGTGGAAGGACCGCGCTTACTGGCTTAGCCCAGGAACCAGAAGGTTCCTTGACGAAGAATCATCTACCAATGATATTGGCTTCCGTTGCGCAATGGAAGCTGTTGGTTCACAAAGTGCCGGAGACAGAAGATGATAATCTCATAAAGTAGATGTATTAGCAAGGCCCCACTCGTACTACGATTGGGGTCTTACTATTTAGAGAATATACTGTTAATTAAAGTAATATGAGCACCCTTAAAAAGGTACACGAACTAATTCTTACAGGACACACTGCATCAATTGACAGTAGGGAGATTGACGAAGGTTCAATCTTTTTTGCTCTTAAAGGAGAAAAATTTGATGGGAACAAGTTTGCTTTAAAAGCAATTGAGAACGGCGCAATTGCAGCCGTTGTTGACAACAAAAGTTTAATGGGTAAAAAGAACATTATTTGTGTTGACAATGTACTTGTTTTTTTACAGGAACTGGCCATTGCCCATAGAGAAACGTTAAATATTCCTGTAATTGGATTAACAGGGAGCAATGGAAAAACAACAACCAAAGAACTAATCAACAGGGTTCTTTCAACAAAATACAAAACATTTGCAACCAAAGGCAACCTTAATAATCATATCGGGGTGCCACTATCAATACTTTCAGTAAGTAAAAAGCACGAAATTGCTATTATTGAAATGGGGGCCAACCATATTGGAGAAATCGCAGAGCTATGCAGAATTGCAAAACCAACGCATGGACTAATTACTAATATTGGGAAGGCTCATCTTGAGGGTTTTGGCTCAATAGAGGGGGTAATTAAAGCAAAATCGGAGTTATATGCACACCTTGAAAAAAATAATGGGGTAACTTTCATTAACTCCGAAAACAAGAAACTTGTAAAAATTGCTCAGCAATTTGATTTTAAAAAACGAATTGGTTATCAGGATGCATTCAGCGTACTTAATGCTGATTCTGTCAACGGCTTTTTGAATTTTTCAATGAACCATAACAATACATACTATGACGTAACAACTAATATTGTTGGGGAGTATAATTTTGAAAACATACTAGCTGCATTAGCCGTTGGTAACTACTTTGGTGTTGATATGGTTAACGCCATTAAGGCAATTGAAGCCTATATGCCAAACAATAGCAGATCACAAAGAATAAATACTAGGAAGAATGTCGTAATACTCGATGCTTATAATGCAAATCCTACCAGTATGGAGTTGGCGCTAACCAATTTCGATAAATTACCAGCAAACTCTGAAAAATTGGTAATACTCGGCGACATGCTTGAATTAGGTGAATATACTGAAAAAGAGCATACAAGGATTGGCAACATGGCAAAACGACTCTTTAACAATGTTATTTTAGTAGGGGATAATTTTAAACACATTGAGGAGTGCCAATGGTTTAAAACAAGCCTTGATTGTCTGAATCACCTAAAATCAAACCCAAAGAAAGGCTTCACAATACTTGTGAAAGCATCAAGGGGTGTAGGGCTTGATAAAGTTCTAGAGGGACTCTAATTCCAATAATATTATTTAAAACCAATAAGATGAACTCTCAGCTTTTTCTAAATTTTGACTATCTTTCCAAGCCTTTAAGAGGAGCAACTTAAGCGATTTATTAAAATGACAAGCACTAGAAAACCTTCCTTACTGCAAGCTTTTACGCCAATCCTGTTTCTTATCGTATTTTTAGTTCTTAATGTGTATTTTTTTGGTGAGGATACACTCTCAGGGGCAAACCAGATAGCACTTCTGCTTGCTGCAACAGTGGGAAGTGTGGTTGCTGTATCGCTTGGTCATAATTGGGTAGACGTACGCAAGCAGGTGGTTAAAAGCATTAGCTCCGCCATGCCATCGATGTTAATTTTACTTTTAATTGGTTCTCTTGCAGGAACCTGGCTGCTCAGCGGTGTTGTTCCTGCAATGATTTATTACGGACTTAAAATACTGCACCCAAGCATTTTCCTAATTGCCTGCGTTATCGTTTGCGCAATGGTTTCGCTAGCCACAGGAAGCTCATGGTCAACCGTGGCTACCATTGGAATTGCATTGCTTGGAATTGGTAACGCTCTTGGGTTTGGAACGGGTTTAGTAGCGGGAGCAATAATCTCTGGAGCATATTTTGGAGATAAAATGTCTCCATTATCAGATACCACGAACCTTGCTCCTGCCATGGCAGGAACCGATCTTTTTACACATATTAGGTACATGGTTTTTACCACGGCGCCTTCAATACTAATTACTTTAATCATCTTCTTTATCATTGGTTTAACCTCCAATCAAACTGGCGGGCAGGCCAGCATTGAATCAACCCTTATTGCAATAGAAAATACTTTTAACATTACTCCATGGCTGTTTCTGGTACCTACTATACTTATTATAATTATAGTTAAAAAAATGCCTCCCCTACCCGCTTTAATGATTGGAACGCTCCTTGGGGGCGCATTCGCCATAATATTTCAACCGCATGTTATTGAGCAAGTTTCCGATATGAAAGGTAGCTACATAATGAGTTGTTACGTGGCAATAATGAAAAGTATGTTTGGCAGCATTGCCATTACAACAGAAGATATTAAGGTTAATGAGCTGCTTAGCACCAACGGTATGGCAGGTATGCTAAACACTATCTGGCTAATTCTCTCCGCTATGATTTTTGGTGGAGTTATGGAGGCTGCAGGATTGCTTGTTCGCATTACTGAGAGCATAATAAGGTTTGCTAAAACAACCGGCTCTCTTGTGGCTACAACGGTAGGAACCTGTCTATTCTTTAACATAACAGCCTCTGATCAGTACATTTCCATTGTTGTTCCTGGAAGAATGTTTGCCAAAACCTTTCGTAACAGGGGGCTTAAACCCGAAGTGCTTAGTAGAACTTTGGAAGATTCAGGAACTGTCACCTCCGTTCTTATACCATGGAACACATGCGGCGCAACACAATCAGCCGTACTTGGTGTACCCGTTTTAACATATTTACCTTACGCCTTTTTTAATATCATTAGCCCCTTTATGAGCATGTTTATGGCAAGCTTCAACATTAATATCAGACGATACGCTGAAGGGGAAGACAGGGAGGCAAAAGCCAGACAGATTGAACTTGACGATTAGAAAAAAAATATACTCCTAATAAAGAAACCGCCCTTAATCACTTTCGTGTTGAGGGCGGTTCACTTAAGAAACTATTAACCTAACTAAACCAAAAAAAGAATTATGTGCTTAACTAATGATTGGCACTGTAAGGTATATCCCAATCCCTACATTTAAGACCAACTTAAACCTTATTGAGTTCGATTTTCTCATAACAAAAAGAAACATTTTAATCTCATGAATAAATTGCAAATGTATGATGAAAACTGTGTAAACAACAGGTTGGTTCATTGAGCGTTATCAACATGAATAATGACATGAATCATCAATAAAGCTATGGTTTAATTACACCATTTATGTGCGAAAGTATCTGCATAAAAATTGTTTATACAAACTGTAATACAATGGTTAAATTGAAAGTTAGTAACCGACACTTGCACCGATTTACTTTCCTTCTTGCTCCTACAGGCATTCAGGCAGGGTCGATTAGATGTAGCAAGCTCTGATACAAATACTCAAAAGCAGAAAAAAAGGTGAAATTATAAAAAACTAGTAAAGCTTTTGGTACCTCTGAGGATTTGCTTCGTGCATAATATGGTAGATTGTTTCAAACACATCCTCCGCATTGGGATTTGAGAAGTAGTCGCCATCGGTTGTATATGCTGGTCGGTGCTCCTTGGCCGTTATTGTTTTTGGCTCCGAATCGAGGTGGAAGAAGGCTCCTCTCTCCTCCAGCACCTTCTGCATCATGAATGCGGTTGCTCCTCCGGGTACATCCTCATCGAAGAAAGCCACACGGCTTGTTTTCCTAATGGATTCAAATATGGTATTAGGTATATCAAAAGGCAATAGCGTTTGTACATCTATCAACTCAACCGAAATTCCGAACTCTGCCAGCTGCTCAACAGCCTCCTGCGCAATTCTAACACAGCTGCCATAAGTAACCAACGTAACATCCGTTCCCTCGTTAAGTACTTCGGGTATTCCCAATGGAACACGATACTTGCCCACGTTATCGGGCATTTTTTCCTTTAGTCTATATCCATTTAGGGGTTCAATGACCAGGGCAGGATCATCGGCTTGCAATAGGGTATTATACATTCCGGCTGCCTGAGTCATGTTGCGTGGCACACAAACATACACGCCTCTAATTGAGTTGATTACCATGCTTAGCGGTGAGCCCGAATGCCAAACACCCTCTAACCTGTGGCCGCGGGTTGAGATGATTAACGGAGCCATCTGCCCACTTTTGGTACGCCACCGCAGGGTAGCTAAATCGTCGCTCAAGGTTTGGATGGCGTAAAGCAGGTAATCAAAATACTGAATCTCGGCAACGGGCCGTAAACCCCTCATGGCTGCTCCTATCCCCTGACCCAGTATTGTTGCTTCACGAATACCGGTATCGGTAATTCTTACCTCTCCGTATTTTTTTTGTATGCCCTCAAAAGTTTGGTTTACCCCACCAATATTACCAACATCCTCTCCAAAAACAACCAAAAGCGGATTATTTGAAAACTGATAATCCCAGTTATCGCGAAGCACCTCCCGTCCGCTTACTATAGCGGATTTTTCTGAAATTTCGACTGATATGGGTTTAACCTTCAGGGCAGAACGCTCCGTCTCGCAATATAAATGGGTGCTGTATAGGTCGGTTGCTTTCTCATAGTTTTCGGTCATCCATTTTGATAAATCGGCCTGTAGCTGCTTACGAATGGAGCAATCGGTGCAAACATGTCTCAGAATCCGTTTTACGCTGCTCATATTATCCTTACGGATTGGGTTCGGAATTTTACGCAGCTCATCGGTAATAAGGCCAACCTTATCAATATGCTCACGCTTACATACACAGGAGCGATTATCTATGATTTTTACAAGGGCATCCCTTTCGGCCTTGATTGGACCCGTATATTTTTTCCACGCTTCGTTCTTAGCTGCTCGGGCATCGTTTATGGCATTTTTCTCTACCTCTTCAATATCCTTTTCTGTGGCCAGCTTATTCTCAATTATCCATTGTCTAAATTTAAGGTTACAATCGAAATCCTTCTCAAACTTTAACCTCTCATCGGATTTATACCGTTCATGCGAACCAGAGGTTGAGTGACCCTGAGGCTGCGTAATCTCGGTTATATGAAACAGCACCGGAACATGCTCCTTCCTGGCTCGTTCAACTCCAATTTGGAATGTTTCAATGAGTTCAGGATAGTCCCAGCCCTTGGCTTTAAGTATGATCATTCCAGTTGCATCGCCCTTTTTCTTTTCAATACCCGAAAGAAGCTCAGAGATACTCCCCTTGGCTGTTTGATAATCGCGGGGCACTGATATACCATAACCATCATCGTAAACCGTCATGGCCAAGGGAACCTGCAAAACTGCCGCAGCATTAATGGTTTCAAAAAAGTGCCCCTCAGATGTGCTGGAATCGCCAATGGTTCCAAAGGCCACTTCTTGACCCTTTTTTGACAAGGTTGAGTATTTGTGCAGCTCCTTGTTCTCTCTAAACAATTTTGATGCCCATGCCAAGCCTAGCAAACGAGGCATCTGTCCAGCAGTGGGGGAAATGTCGGCCGATGAGTTTTTTGTGGCAGTAAGATCTTCCCAGGAGCCATCGGGCTTTATAAAACGGGTGCCAAAATGATTATTGAATGAACGCCCAGCATTGCCAGGATTAAGTTTAACTTCTGTTTGGCCATAGAGCTGCGCGAAAAAATCTTCGGCTGAAAAAAGTCCAGCAGCCATCATAAAGGTTTGGTCGCGGTAGTATCCTGAGCGCCAATCGCCATTCTTAAAAGTTTTTGCCATGGCTATTTGAGCCAGCTCCTTGCCATCGCCAAAAATTCCGAATTTGGCTTTACCTGTAAGTACCTCACGGCGACCAAGCAAACTAACTTCGCGACTAAGGGTTGCTATATAGTAATCGTTGAGCAGCTGCTCCTTCTTATATCTTTGATTGGATGATGTTTTTTTTGGCATGGCATAAAAATTTATTTACTCAAATATAATGAAATTTGAAAGGTATAATGTTAATACATAACAAGGAAATTGCCCTAAGGTTTAGGGATAAGTAGGGATTATTATAATTATTCACTATTGTCCGGGGAAAAAATATGTCGTACCTATGGGACAGTCCAGTTAGGGACTAAATATCGGTAAAGAGAAAAAGAACCCCCTTTAAATCAAAGTCCCGTAGGGACGTAACAAAATCAACACATTAACAAATTATTGTGAATTTTCTCCGGACACTACTGATAATTATTCAAACAAAAATAAAAAACCCCGAACCTTAAAGGGACGGGGCCTTGACAATGTAATAAAAGATTATTT
>JBKHAH010000152.1:0-3309 GCA_046542995.1 Bacteroidales bacterium | reverse complement strand
GTCCTACTGTCCTACAAATTTATTGCTTGTTCCCCTGATTGCATGAACAAATTTATTTACTATATTTGCAACAAAGTTGCATTTAATTAAAATGCTGCGATATGCCACGTAAAATTTTCATTATTGTTCTCCTGCTGCTGGCAGCAATGAACCTACAAGCTCAAAACCTTATAAAAGGTAAAGTCACTGACCGGGAAGGGACACCCCTTACAGGAGTTAACGTATTATTACATCAAAACTTAACCGGTACTACAACCCAGGCTGATGGTACCTATCAACTGGTGATACCATCTTATCTTAAAGTTGCCACACTAGAAATCACCTACATTGGTTATAGAACCCAAACAAAAACCATCGATCTGAGCGCAGATACTGCTGTTGAATACACCCTGGATGTCCAGCTTGAAGAAACGCAAATTGAGTTGCAGGAAATCACCGTTACCGCTGGCTTGGCAAAGCGAAAGGACGAAGTACCCTATCCTATTGAAACGGTTAAGATAAAGGACATTGCCACCACAGGGGAAGTCAATTTTACAAGGGCTATCGCACGCACACCTGGTGTCTATTTTACAAACTTTGGGTTGGGCGGTGGTCAACCGGTAATTCGCGGGTTATCCAACACGAATTTGGTCATCCTGAATAATGGCATTAAGCAAGAGTCTTTTCAGTTTTCATCCAACCACCCTTTTCTGATTGATGAATATACAGCTTCACACGTTGAAATTATCAAAGGACCTTCTTCCTTGCAATATGGCTCTGACGCCGTGGCCGGTGTAGTAAATGTAATTAGGGAGCGCCCAGCTAAACCCAATAGTATCGGGGGTGATGTGGTCTCGCAATACCACAGCAACACCAACGGTTATCTCAATAGCCTTGGTATAAAGGGTAGCCTTGATAAATTCTTTTTTGGGGCTCGCGGAAGTATGAAGTCGCATCAGGACTACTCTGACGGTGATAACAATGTAGTTGACAACACCAGATTAAATGAGAATAACTTTAGCTTGAATACGGGTTTCCGTTCAGATCGCGGCCTTTTTACCCTTAACTACAATTTCACAGATGCTGAATATGGCATTCAGAATGCCCCTCAAATAAGTCTCTTTGCAAACCCATTGTCTGAGACACTTTTAACCGAGGAGCGAAAAAACGAGGTATGGTACCAAGATTTAGTGAACCATCTGATATCGTCCAACAACACTGTTTTTTTTGGGAAAAATACCCTTGATGTAGATTTAGGCTACCAAAGTAACACCCGCGAACTGATCGGTGGCGGAATCAACGGGCAAGGGGAATTGGTGCAACCCCTACTTGTTTCCATGCAGTTGAACACCCTTACTTATAACACAAAATTTAATATTCCCAAGGGTAATCACAACTTAGTTTTTGGAGTAAATGGAGTTCTGCTCAACAACGAAGCTGATGAAGACAAACCCAACGTGCCCATGCCGGATTCCGAAGTGAATGACATTGGCTTTTATGCTATTGGCGATTTTAAACTATCTGAATCTTTGACGTTCACCTCCGGACTGCGTTATGATTACAGAAAGATGCAATCTTTTCCGTTGGCCACCGTCAATACAGACCGCTTTGAAGTAGATAATATCTATAACAGCGTTAACGGTTCCTTGGGTATAACCTATAATGTTTCTGAAAACCAGTTTTTAAAAGCCAATGTCGCACGTGGTTTCCGTTCGCCCAACATCCCGGAATTAACTCAAAATGGTATTCACGGTGGTAGATTTGAGCGTGGTGATCCCGATTTGAACGCCCAAAGTAATTATCAAGTGGATTTAACTTATCATTTGCATACGAGTTGGGCTACCATAAATGTGGCTCCCTTTTTCAATTCTATAAACAATTACATCTACCTGGTCCAGACCAATGAAGATGCTCCTATCGGTGGCGGAAATATATTTCAACATGTTCAAAATGATGCCAACTTATGGGGGGGTGAGTTAGCTTTGGATATACACCCGGTAACCTGGCTTGGCATTCACGGTAGCTATAGCATGATACGCGCTGAAATTACAGGCGACAATGAAGGGGTTGACCATCCAACTTTCACCCCACAAGATCGCCTGACGGGCGAAATTATATTTCAGCAAGAACAGTTAGCCTTTTTAAAAAGACCACATTTTTCCATTGAAGTCATGCACTTTTTTGAGCAAACCCGCACGGGGCAAAACGAAGCCATTACCCCTGCATACACCTTAATAAACGCCAAAGTTGGGGCAAGCTTAGCAATTGGTAGCCAAACCCTTGACCTTTTCATTACTGGCAGCAACCTCGCTAATGAAACCTACTTTGACCATTTGTCGGTAACCAAACCACTTGGGTTAAACATGATGGGACGAAATGTTATGTTTGGTCTGCGTATGCCATTTAATTTTAATTCAAAACAATATAAAATTTAGTCACAATGAAAAGCTCATTTTTATGCATCATTCTTATTTATAGTTCCATTCTACTCGTTTTATCATCTTGTGGAAATGAGAGGAATAATCAATCACAAGGTGCTCAGGTACAGCAAGAAACTGCTGAAAAAAAAGGCGATTTCAATATTCTATTCGAAAATGATTATGCAAAAGTTGTTAAAATTAGTCTTGCTCCAGGAGAATCTCAACCAACCCATGATGGCGAAACCAGAGTGATTTATTCATTGACAGATTATTCCATTGATTGGGTAGAGAAAGGAGAAGACTTAGGAACGAAAACCTGGAAAAAGGGAGAGGTCCATTACCATGAGGCTGGCAAACATGCTGCTAAAAATAATGGAACGACTACAGCTGAATGGTTAGCCTTTGTTAAGAAAAATACAGATCTGCCTGAATGCGGAGAAAACCAAATAGCCAATGACATAAACTCGGTATCACCTGAATTTGCTAATGTTTTATTAGACAATGATGAGTTTAAAGTTACTGAAGTAACTTTATCAATAAATTCAAATATTCCAATGCATTCTGGAATTAATCGGATGATCTATTCGCTCAGCGATTATCAGATTATTTATGAATCCACCAAGGAGGGAAAAGTAGAAAAGCAATTCAAATCAGGTGATATCCATTGGCATGAGGCTTGCCAGCATAGGTTGGAAAATATAGGGGAAACGGAGGCTAAATATTTGGTAGTAAGTTATAAACGAAAAGAGCAATAAAATACCGGCTGCAAAATTATATAAAAGCAATAGCGGGTGAAGTGGTAAATCGAAGTTTCGTGCAATTGAGAAACTTTGGTGGTAGCGGACAGGTAAAATTGCCTTGAAATCCGCTACTGCTTTTATACTATACCGTTGGCGGAAATTTGAGAAAA
>JBKHAH010000151.1:0-3309 GCA_046542995.1 Bacteroidales bacterium | reverse complement strand
CTTTTTTTGTTAATAATCATTTCAATCAATGTTTTAACCTAAATATGCTTTTAGCAATTTACTACGCGATGTATGGCGAAGCCTTCTTATTGCTTTCTCCTTAATTTGACGAACCCTCTCGCGGGTAAGGCCAAACTTTTCACCAATCTCCTCAAGGGTCATCTCTTGGGTGCTAATGCCAAAAAACAGTTTAATAATATCTCTTTCCCTTTCGGTTAGCGTAGCTAACGATCTGTCAATCTCCCTGCAAAGCGACTCGTTAAGCAGCGTTTTGTCAGCATTGGGCGAGTCGTTATTAACCAAAACATCTAACAAGCTATTCTCTTCGCCGTCAACAAAAGGGGCATCAACCGATACGTGTCTGCCCGATACCCTTAGCGTGTCGGCAACCTTTTCCTTCGGAAGTTCCAGCAGCGTTGCCAGCTCTTCAGGTGATGGGGTTCTCTCAAATTGTTGCTCAAATTTTGAAAACGCTTTGTTTATTTTATTTAATGAGCCAACTTGATTCAGGGGAAGCCTTACAATTCTTGACTGCTCTGCAAGTGCTTGAAGGATTGACTGACGAATCCACCAAACAGCGTATGAGATAAACTTAAATCCTCTTGTTTCATCAAACTTCTCAGCTGCTTTTATAAGGCCAAGATTCCCCTCGTTAATTAGGTCAGGAAGGCTTAATCCTTGATTCTGGTACTGCTTTGCAACCGAAACAACGAACCTTAGGTTTGCTCGGGTTAGTTTCTCCAGCGCAACCTGATCGCCTTTTTTAATGCGTTGGGCCAGTTCAACTTCCTCTTCAACCGTAATAAGTTCCTCCTTACCAATCTCCTGCAAATATTTATCAAGCGAAGCGCTCTCCCTGTTGGTAATTGATTTTGTAATTTTAAGTTGTCTCATTTTAAGCTTTTAAATTTTCACGAAGTTATGGCATTTCAAGAATAATGTCAAGTTAATAACATCATAGATATGGTTTTGTTAAACCCCTGTATGAGTAAGTTATAAATATCAACATGTATAACTGATAAAAGACCGCAAAATTAATAAATATTGCAGTATACAGCCATGCATACTGCAATATTATAAAACATATTATTAATGTTTTTTTCTAAGCTGGATTATTCATAATCATATATTTTATGAATAATTCAGGTTAAATTACATCCCAATGGCGTAGTAGGCTACAAGCCCGTTTGGGTAAACACCCTCAATAAGAACACCTCCTGAAACATTTTGCAAGATTTGAGGAACATCCTCAACATTTTTAACGTTATTTCTATTTATTCGGGTAATAATAAACCCTTCTTCAACGCCCCCCTCTTTAAGTTTACCGTCTTTTAGGTCAACAATCTGAATGCCATGGTTTATTCCGAGTTTCCTCATAAGGTTGCTATCAACCTCTTTAAGTTCTGCTCCAAGCGCTTCAATTATCTCGCTTGAGCGTACAATCTCAAATCCGCCCTTCATGTTACGTAAAGTGGCTTCGTATTGTTTCTTTTTATTGTTCCTATTTATAAGGAGTTCAACTTTTTCCTTGGGCCTGTATTTGCTTATCTGCTCTTGTAGCTGGTTTGGAGAGTTAACTGGCACTCCATTTACCTCAAGTATTACGTCTCCTTTCTTGAGGCCAATTTCCTCCGCTGCGCCATCCTTTGCAATTCCCTCAATAAATACCCCATTAAGTTCTTTAATATTATTTTCCTCTGCCAGTTCGGAATTTAGTTCTCTAATGGTTACACCTAAAACGGCCCTTTGCACATCGCCAAATTCAATAATATCCAGTGCAACCTTTTGGGCTATAGAAGAGGGTACTGCAAAAGAGTATCCAGAAAAACTACCAGTTTGTGATGCTATCGCGGTATTAACTCCAACCAGTTCCCCTTTTAAATTAACTAATGCACCACCACTGTTTCCAGGGTTCACTGCAGCATCGGTTTGAATAAATGATTCTATACCATATTCAGATGACATAATATTGATATTCCTTGCCTTGGCGCTTACAATACCTGCTGTAATAGTTGAGTTAAGGTTAAAAGGATTACCTATGGCTAAAACCCATTCACCAACCTTTAGGGTTTCTGAATTTCCAAACGATATAAAAGGCAGATTGTTTTCATCAATCTTCAGCACGGCCAGATCCGTGTTAGGATCTTTTCCGATAACCTTAGCGTCAAATGTTCGCCTATCGTTCATAACCACCTCAATTTCTTCGGCCTTTTCAATAACGTGGTTATTGGTTATTATGTACCCATCGTTAGATATAATTACGCCTGATCCAGACCCCATTATTGGTTGAGGTTCCTGTTGGCGAGGGCCAAAGAAGAATTGATCGAAAAAGGGATGCCCAAATGAATAGCCGGGTTGAGAGCGCATTGCTTTTGTTTTTACGTGAACAACAGCATGCACAGTTCTTTCTGCAGCGTATGTAAAATCAGTAATCTCACCTGTACTTGTTGTAAGCATTGCTAAATCAACAGGTGTAGAATCATTTTGGGCGGAAGTTACTCTTGCCGCGGGCTTATCAACTATATAATTGTACGATAAGAGCACTATAAGCCCTCCAATAATTGAATATAGAAGTGGGTAAAGAATTTTATTTGCTTTCATAGCATTCATTTTTTTAGTTAACTACTAAAAATTAAACGACAAATTATATGCCTTATGATATTGTACGTGTGATTGTTAACACACATTAACACATGTGACAAAATTTCCTAAATAAGCAGTTCGTTTTTCTGCTCTTTTTTCAGAAGATCAAACTTGTAAATAATATTAGGTCTGTATAGATTGAGATGATAAGTGGTTAAAAACTGTTTTACAATATTCACAGTATTTACATAAAATGTAAATACTACAATTTAGTAGGGGGTAAGTTTAAATGGTAAGTTTACAATTTCGGAAAATGTTTCACCAGTATCGTACATATCCTCATCATCGGCACGATAGTACCAGTGTATAACAATAGGTTTCCTTTGCCTGTGAACCTCCTTGAATATATTAAGGATATCGACAATTTTTTTTGAAGAAGCAGTATTGAAGTAGTCGAGCTTAAATAGCACGTTGGTTTCTTTGTTAGGCTTTTTCACGTACTCCTCGATCCAATTTATGATGGGTAGGAAGAATTCCTTTGGGTCTTCTGGGTAGGACTTCCCATAAAACTCAAACCTGCTTCTTTCTTTATCTAAATTTACTTCAGGGGTATAGCTTGTTTCCGAAATTCTTAATGGATTCATAGTAATTCCTTAATGCTTTAATGTAAATATAAGGTATTTTTTTATTTTAAAGCGTTTGCCAAATCAAAATTTCATAAAAAAG
>JBKHAH010000069.1:0-18018 GCA_046542995.1 Bacteroidales bacterium | reverse complement strand
TAATAATCAGTATTTTATTGAATAAAAAAGAGGGAATCCGTTTTTGGACACCCTCGTTTTGTTTTTATATGATTATATCTTTACACTGCTAATACTCCCAAAGATCGTGTTCCCATTCAAAAAGCTCGTTTCTAATTCTTTGAGACTCCTGCATATTGGGTATTCCACCATAAGTGTATTCATTCACTCTACGGTTATTAAATACATTTGATTCCTGAACTATATGGGATGCGAATCTTCTTTTGAAGAAAATATCGTCAAAAGAGTTTCTTTGAGCATCGTTAAACTCGTTAAAGACTGCCGTATTTGCTAATACCGATCTTGCATGAGGGTAATATACCCAGAAGAGCTGCATTCTCATAAGTTCCCCGCCGACATCAAGGTCATCATCCTCTGCCCCTTCAACAAATTGAGTATATACTCTAATTGGGCAAATGCCAATAATTCTAACATGCATTGTGGAGTGCTGCTTGTCAAAAAACCATTCCTCCTTTATTAGCAGCTCTCTAATTTCTCCCCAGTTAATTGATCCTTTAACAACAATTACGGTATCTCTTCCTGTTGTTGGGCTTACATCTGGACGCTCAGTGTCCTCTGCTCCTAGTTTGGCCAAAATCTGATCGTACGATATGAGTGTGGAGAACTCATCATCTACGTCGGGGTCATATGCATTAATCTCATTATACTTTATAGCATCCATGAGCCTTTGAACAAGGCTTGATCTATCGTGCATGCGTTCTGTAGGGAAGTAAAGCGGATGGTTCATGCGCTGGCGCAAATCGAGGTTTCTCCATATTCGCTTAGTCCATAACATGTCTGCCTCACGAAGGTGAGGGTAAGGAATTGGGATTCTTTGGTTTATGTTTTCTCTTTCGTAAACACCATCATTAACCAATGGTTCCTTCCTGTCTTCTTGTGCCTTAACGCTCAATGCAAGAGATGCCAGTAAAATCCCACCTAGAAAAAAAACTGCTAATCTTTTCATAATCAGTATAATTATCGTATTCTATAAACAATATCATTTAGGTTACGCGTTGTTCCATCGGGCCCAACGGCTGTAATATCAATTATTGTAACCGTTTGTCCGCTTCTTAACCCATCAAAGATTCTTTTCTGATCCTCTGTAATTACATGGTTATTAGACGTTGCTTGTCTGGCAAATCCTCCAACTGTTGCCATTACAGTAAAACCGGTAACGGAGAAAGAAAGGTCAAAATCAAAACCTTGAGGCATCTGTGCTTCAAGAGCCAAGGATGTAGCTAAAACATTCTTTTGCACCTGCCCCCTTGGAGGTAATCCTCTAACAGCTGCTGTAGGATTAGGGACATTCCTTACACGAAATTGTTTTGCCCCCATGTTTCTCCTTGTTCCCTCAATCTGAGCATATACAGTCACATTGCACATGTTTCCCCTTCCTGGTACTACAACAAACCCTTTGCCTGATTTACTAATTTTTCCTCCACCATCAACTGTTGCTGTAATCTTATCCATTGATATTCCGGGAATTGAGACATCTACAGGGTTGTCAACCCCACGGTAAAAAACATTCATTTTAGTTGGAGAAACAACTACATTAGGCTGAGCTACTTCGTATTGGTGCTCGAATGGTCTTTTCATTTTTGACCCATCGGGTGCGGTAACTTCAAGTAGACCAGACCATTTGTTTTGACCAAGGCGTGTTGCCCTTCGGGAAAATATTCCTTTACCCCCTTCAACTGGGAGCTCCTCATAATTCCCAACCATACGGTAATCCTCTAATCCTTGTTCTGTAGTATATTTTTCATAATTCCCAATGTAAATTTTTGGAACCTGAGTAGTGTCAGATGCTGCAAGAAAGATTTCCGCTTTAAAATCATTACCCTGAATAACATAATCGGTGTTTGGAATTACAACAGCATCAAGTTTATTCACTTTAAAGTCCCCAGCATCAACCTGCTGAAGGAGAAAATTTACAACTTCTGCCTCTACATTGAGAATATCAAGTTGCATTTTGGTTAGCTGTGGGAAAACGGCTACAAGAGGAACGTGATCAAATCGAGTTGATTCCCAGGTATGAGGTGTACCATCTTCACTCATTGGGGGATCATCGGTATTTAGAATGTTGTTGATTGAAACTACAAGCTTCTCCCCAATATCTTCATCAACATGAGAAAGCATATACTCTCTATACTCAATTAATTTTTGCTTTAGTTCAGTGGCTTCACCTGATTTTCCATCGGGACCCAAAAAAAGCACGCCGCTTATGTTAGTGTCGCCTTTCCCTGTTATTTTTCCAGAATCTACCTCTTTATCATCAAGCAATGCGGGAGAATCCTCCTTCTCCGCTTCAATTATTGTTAGAATCTTGAGATTTTGTATGTAATCAAATATCTCTGTAGTTTTTTCTTTAATCTGATCGGTTACCTTTTTCGTAGGACCTACTTTTGTTGGGTTAACCGCGTAAGAACTCTCCATCTGATTATACAGGCGCTCGTTCTTAATCTTGAAACTATTGATTGTTTGAGAAAGCCCTGAGTCAACCAACACGAATGCATCCAGAACTGTTGCCGACACGTTTAGCGCAAGCATAGCAGTTAGAACTAGGTACATCATACCTATCATCTTCTGTCTGGGGGTTTCTTTACCGCCTCCTGCCATGGTATCTAACTATATTTATGAATATTTTACTTATTGTTTGACATAACGCTCATTGCCGAAAGCATATTCCCATAAATTGAATTAAGCGAAGAAATATTCTGATTGAGCTGCGCAACGGATTCTGCATATTTTTCTGTTTCATCAATCGATGTTTTCAACTTCTTCATCATTCCTTCTACACCAGAATAAACCTTTTCGGATTCCTTCAATTTCTCGGATGTACCTTGCAAGTGCAATTCATGTGCAGCATTTAATGCGGACATGTTCTTGTTTAGCTTCTCAAGCTGCTCCTGATAGCTTCCGCTACCACTTTCAATTATCTCGCCACTTGCTTTCATTGATTCGGCAAGTTGCATATAGGTAGAGGATAAACTGCTTGCAGAGCCGCTAATTTGGTTTGCCACATCGTTACCTGATTGCACAATTCTTTCGCTCACCTCTTCACCGGCTTTAGTAAGATTCTCCTGCAACTTATCTACAGATCGCTCCACACCTCCCATGAAATTCTGACCGCTTTCAGAGACTGTACCTGCAGTTTTCTGGAAACTCTCTGATAAAATATTCATAGACTCGTTAAGTACCTGCCCCGTTCCTTGATAAGTTTCTGAAAAACCTGCAACGCTTTCGCTTGCCTTTTTAATATTCTGCGTATAAGCATTTGTAGCTGATGCCGCTTCAGATATGTCAGTTAATTTAGATGTTGTATCACTTAACTTATATAACCCCTTACTAATCTTATCGAACAGTTCAGGACCTATCTCTGCACTCTCTAGCATCTTGTTAAATTTTTCTGAGAATACAAGCCCGGCACTACCCTGCGCACTAACAGAGGTTGGTTCTGCTCCAGAGTGTTGTGGTGGCGGTGGTGCGGATTGTCCGCCTGTGCCGGTAGCTGTAATTACGCCGGCAATAAGTTCTTTTAAATCCTCGGGGTTAAAACCTTCCAGTCCAGTTCCTTTTCGGTATTTCCTAAGCTCCTCTTCGTCAGTCATACCAGTTAATTCAGGATAAACAAGAGTCCAGTCAACCTCCTCATGAATTGGTTCAAATGCAGAGAAGAAAAATATTACAACCTCTGTTGTCATACCAATGGTAAGCATGGTTCCTGCGCCTGGCCAGTACTGAAGTTTGAACAGTGCACCTAAAAGCACTAGCGCAGCACCCCAAGCATAAAGGTACTTCATGAAATTTTTCCACCCTGACCCTTGAACAATTTCTGATATTTTAAATGCCATTGCTGTATTTGGTTAAGTTAAAAAAGCCTTTAGTTAATTGTGATTATTTTGCTCCTGTATAGGTTCTTACACATCTGAACCCTACATCCGATTTTGTACTATCCTGATATTCGTAAGATCTAATTCCTACCTGAAGAAAATATCCAATATCTTTCCAACTTCCGCCTCTAATTACTTTTCTTTTAAGTGCAGGAGGATCGTTCGGTTTTGCGTTATACTTATAATCAGGGTTCATGTCGTGCATATACATGTAGGCGCTCTCATCGTAAGCATTGGCCGTCCATTCAGAGACATTTCCTGCCATATCGTATATTCCATAATCGTTGGGTTCATAGCTTCCAACGGGAAGCGTAATCATTCCGCCATCATCAACATAGTTACCTCTTAAAGGTTTAAAATTTGCCAGGAAACAACCTTCAGAGTTTCTTGTGTAAGGACCACCCCAAGGGTACATGTTATTATCGAGGCCACCTCGTGCTGCATACTCCCATTCGGCTTCACTGGGCAAACGGTAATCTGCTACAAAGGAATATCCTCTTGCTGCTAAGTATTTATTTAAGTACTGAGTTCTCCAGATTGTAAAAGCGTACGCCTGTCGCCATGAAACTCCAACTACGGGATAGTTGTCGTATGATGGGTGCCAAAAATAGTGCGTGGCATAGGGTTCGTTATACGAGTAACTAAAATCGCTAATCCAAGCGAGGGTATCGGGGTAAACATTCACCTTATCGCGAATGATAAACGAAGATCTGTCAGTTACTCTAACAGGTGAGCCCATCTGATTAATTACCTCAGCATCCTCCTCGTATGAACCTGATTCAAAGTTCCAGCGATTTTTCTTTTTTGCTGCTTGCTGCAGGTCTATCCAAAAGAACTCATAGTTAAGTTTTCTGGTATCTACCTCTTGTCTATTGTAAAAACTCTCGTTCTCGGAATAATAAATTTCTCGGAGAATTTCTTGCTGCTCCTCATCTCTGGTATCAATTGGGATATCCCAGTTAAGAACCGGGGGGTCAATTGGATTGCCAAATTCATCCTCTTCAATGGCAAAGTCCATAATTTGTTGACTTAGTAATCTTCTGGAAATTGAATCCCGAACATAAAAGACGAACTGTCTGTACTGATTGTTAGTAATCTCGGTTTGATCCATCCAGAAAGCATCAACCGACACTGTTCTAGCTGGTGAGTTAAGGGCCCAAGCTACGTCTTCGTCGTTATTACCCATATTAAATGAACCCATGGGGACAAAAACCATATTGTATGGGGTTGGATCCTGATAACCTTTTCTTCCGGGTACCCCAGTTAGTTCGCCACGTTGAGATGGACCACAACTGCTAAGAGCAGCAATAAGAACAGCAAAAACAAGAAGTTTTTTCATAACACTCCAATTATTATAATTGCAAATAACGTAATTTTTTTTTAAAACAGATCAATGGCTATAAAAATCTGATGCTTTTATATTGCTGTGGTGTTTGCTCCCGCTTAAGGGTAAAACAGTAACCAAGCATAAATTCATGTGAACCACCATTGTAACCACCTATATCGCTTGTTGAGTAGTCGTATGCATAACCTACTCGCATTCCTGAAAACAATTCCAAACCTATCATACCAACCACAGCTTCTCCTACACGGTATGTAACGCCTCCCCAAAACTTTTTATTGTATATAACATTAGCCGTTAGGCTGAGTTGGTTAGTAACCAAATCGCTAGCTATAAAAACTGAAGGGTTAAACTGCCATGATTCGTTGGGCATATCAAGATAATAACCTCCCGTTAAATAATAGTGCCTTTTGTAATGGGTTGTATATTCATTATAATACGGCGATTCATTCAAATGGGTTGCAGATAAACCAAAATACATCTCTTCATTATTAAAGAAAACACCTGCTCCAAAATCGAGATTTATTGCGCTCTCGGTTGCCTGAGGCACTGCTGCATCGCCTGACCCTTCTGGGAAATTCCAAGTTGGATCCAGAGCATTGTTAATGAAACCTCCGTTTAGGCCTATCGCTAATTTTCCTATTCCTTCCAGTTCGAACCTTACTGCATAGGAAAGGTCAACCCCCAAATCATTATTAAATCCAAACTGATCGTTTAAAATATTAAGACCTATTCCGCTTGATAATCCAAAAGGACTTATTGCTGCATTAATGTTTACAACGGTGGTGTTTGGCCTGCCATCGCCAAATCCTACCCATTGCTGCCTGTTGATAGCAGTAGCGCATATCATTTCGTTACTACCTGCAAATGCTGGATTTACGGCCATCTGGTTAAACATTGAATGGCTAAACGTAGGATCCTGCTGACCTAATGAGGTCAAGGTTAATGTAATAGATGCTATGCAGAGTACTAGCCTGTTCTTCATTTATTTATTCCTTTGTTCTCCTATTGCGAGCCTAACGGAAAGGTAAAGTAAATAAAAAAATTGTTTCCTAACAAATTTTATTAACAATTATATGTTAATAAACTCCGTAAAAGCCTATAGCTTATACTTCGGTTTTATGGCTAAGGTTTCTGAATTGCTTGTTTTTTTAGGTAAAAAAACCATTTCTTTTGATTAAACGGCTTTATTTGCCTGACAAACAGCCCCTGTGTTTCATGTCATTTTTTTCCAAACCCTCATCCATCTATCTGGCACATCTCCATTGCTTGCCATTCTATAATCATTATATGAACACGCAATAAAAACATGCTCTTTACCTTCGTTTGTTGGATGAATTATTTCCATCCACCATGTATCGTTCGATATATTATGTAAAAATACTAAGTTTACGTTAGGTATTGGACTTTTTATGTAAAATTTTTTTATCGAGGGGTTGTTGGGTTGCAATATGTATTTTGTTCTGGCACTAAATGCATCCATATAGTGCCAAAGTAGTTGTGCTGCCAGATGGGCACTTTGACCATTTGTGTCGTTATGCGTATTAAGTTCGAATAGCCCGAACGCTTTTACTCTTGGGCTTAGGCCGGCATATCTTGCAATTTGACATGCCTCCTCAGCGTAAAATCCATTTGGCGAAGCGAAGGCTGCTCCTGGTGAATCGCCCTGCCTTACTGATGCTATATCAAAGCTAACAATATCTGAATCGCGAAGGGTTGGTTCAACCTCAGTCATTGCACTGCGAGCCTGACCGAGGCGGCTTAGTTCACAATTCAATGACTGGAGTGAACTTATATGGTTGCTATTGGTAAGGTATCCTTGGTATCCTAATATATTTAGGCTGAACAGATTTTGTTGCGGCTCTGCGAGAAACCTATCGATATAGCAGGAAGCGGAAAAATCGCCATCGTTGGTTCCCTTATCGATGGTATAATCGATAAAACTAACGTTGAGGTTGCTGCTGTTCTCTGTGATACCCTGATAAACTGGCCAGGTAAGTTCTTGTGTTCCTCCTAGAACCAAACATTTTCCCCCTTTACTATTAACGTATGCGACAACTTCTCTTAACGCGCCGTACGTATCGGCAGGGCTTGAGGTATCCTTAATGTTGCCAAGATCAATTAGATTAAAGCTAATGCTCGCTCCCGATAATGAGTATAGGTATCTCCTTATGGCATCGGCACTTTTAGAAGAGCCGATGTTTGCAGAATTTCGGCTTTCGTTTACACCTATTATAACTAATGTATTATCATCAATAGTAATATTACTCGGATTAACTGGCTTTGATACCTTTCCATAAATTGATGCTTGCTTGGGTAGCCCCATTGAGTGGGGTACGGCTTCGGAATTATTTAGGTAGTCGGCAAAATTCATTTTTTTGCCTTTCTTTTGGTTGTTCTTCGCTTTTTGCTGTTTGTAGCAGGTTGCTCCTCAATAATTTTTTTGCATTGTTCAAGGGTTAACTCGTGCGCGTTGGTTCCTTTGGGGATTTTATAGTTTTTGCCCTCGTGCTTAATGTATGGTCCCCACCTTCCGTTTAAAACCTGTGTTTCGGGCTCCTCATCGAAGGTTTTTATGTATTTGTTCCGCTCTTTCTCTCTGCCCTCCTCAATAAGTTCGATTGCGCGATTGAGCGTAATACTTAATGGATCGTCCTCCTTCTTTAGCGATACGAATTTTGAATCATGCCTAACGTATGGTCCAAATCGACCTATGCCAATTACCACATCCTTGTCTTCATATTGCCCCACAGTCCTAGGAAGCTTAAAAAGCTCAAGCGCTTCTTCAAGCGTTATCGATTCAATGAGTTGGCCTTTGAGTAGGCTTGCAAACCTTGGTTTCTCATCGCCTTCATTATCTCCAATTTGGGCAATAGGGCCGAACCTTCCAATGCGAACAATAACCTTTTTGCCAGATTTCGGATCTGTACCCAGAACTCGCTCTCCCTTCTTATAGTCGGATTCCTCAAGGGTTTTCTCAACATTTTTATGGAAAGGTTTGTAGAAGTTGTCAATCATTTCAGTCCACTCCTTTTCCCCAATTGCAATCTCGTCGAACTGCTTCTCTACCTTTGCAGTAAAGTTAAAGTCAACAATATTCTTGAAGTGCTCAACCAGAAAATCATTTACCACCATACCTATATCACTAGGGAAGAGTTTTGACTTTTCGGCTCCATGTATTTCAGTTTTATTCCTTTCGGAAATTTCATCCACATTAAGAGACAAAACGGTATATTGCCTTTCAGTGCCTGGTCTGTCTTCTTTTGTTACATAACCTCTGGTAAGTATGGTTGATATTGTTGGAGCATACGTAGAAGGTCGTCCGATACCTAGTTCCTCTAACTTTTTAACTAAGCTTGCTTCGGCGTAACGGGGGGGCTTTTGGGTAAAACGCTGAACAGCAGTTATTTCGCTGGCTTTCAACTGCTCTCCTACTTTTAGGGGCGGTAGAAGCGCTTTTGCTGTCTCCTCATTCTCATCGTCAGTTGATTCGAGGTAAACTTTTAAGAAGCCATCAAAAAGGAGCACCTCACCACTAGCCAAAAATTTATAATCTGACTTAGATATGTTAATTGTAGCTGTGGTTTTTTCCAACCTGGCATCGCTCATTTGCGAAGCAATGGTCCTTTTCCAAATAAGTTCGTAAAGTTTTTGCTCTGCAGAACTCCCCGAGATTCTGGGTTTCTCTATGAAGGTTGGTCTAATTGCTTCGTGCGCTTCCTGTGCACCTTTTGATTTTGTTTTGTAACTCCTTGTCTGATGGTATTTCTCTCCATATTCGCTCACAACCATTTTTTTTGCAGCGTCAATAGCCGTGGCAGAAAGGTTTAACGAGTCAGTTCTCATGTAGGTGATATGGCCCGCTTCGTAGAGCCTTTGAGCAACTGTCATGGTTTGCGCCACCGAAAAACTTAATTTTCGGCTTGCTTCCTGCTGAAGGGTTGAGGTTGTAAATGGGGGCGCGGGGCTTTTTTTCCCTGGTTTTTTTGATACATCGGCAATAGAAAACTCTGCATCTTTACAGGTTTCCAGGAATGAATGGGCATCAACCTTACTTTTGAGCCTACTATTAAGCTCCGCTTTAAATTTACTGTTGCCCTCAAAAACACCCGTTACGCGGTAAAATGTATCGCTTTTAAATGAAATGATCTCTCTTTCCCGCTCAACAATAAGCCTTACCGCAACCGACTGCACTCTACCTGCAGATAGAGAAGGTTTAACCTTTTTCCAGAGAATTGGTGACACCTCAAAACCAACCAGCCTATCAAGCACCCTGCGAGCTTGCTGGGCATTAACCAAATCGTAATTTATCGTTCTGGGATTCTTTATTGCATTCTGAATGGCCTCCTTGGTAATTTCGTGAAAAACAATTCGCTTAGTTTTTTTGGGGTCAAGGTTTAAAACTTCGCTTAAATGCCATGCAATAGCCTCCCCCTCTCTATCTTCATCGGAAGCAAGCCACACGGTTGCTGCCTTTTTTGCATCCTTTTTAAGCTCATCAACCACCTTGCCTTTATCTGAATTGACGACATACTCGGGTTTATAATTCTTCTCCAAATCAATTCCTAGCTTCTTTTTAGAAAGATCACGCACGTGTCCAAAGCTTGATTTTACGGTAAAATCTTTCCCTAAAAACTTTTCAATCGTTTTGGCTTTTGCAGGCGACTCGACTATTACAAGATTATCTGTCATGTGGTAACGTTAATATAATATATGGTAAAAAATTTTGAACAAAGTAAAGCATTTAGCAGTCGAAGTACAAAATTATTTTAAAATTTGAAAGTTCTGACAAATGATTTTTATTTCTTTAAAATTATGCTAAGTCAAGTTTTTAGATGGGTTTAAAAATAAATATACTATTGTAAATCAGCTATTTTAAGTTTAAACTTCATCCTTTCTTAACGCAGATTAACTTACAGTGAATATTTTATTGTTAACTTTACTGCCCAAATAAATTGTTTAGTTCTATGAGCACCAATAGCAGTTTAGGCAAAAAATTTCAACTTTGGTTCTGGGGCATCTTCTCTTTTTTGTGGGTTTTATTAGTAAGCCTTTTTGTTTTAATTGGCCTTGAATTTTTTGGTCCGTTACCAACCTTTGAAGAGCTTGAAAACCCCAAAAGCAATCTAGCTTCCGAAGTCTTTTCAGAAGATCACGTTGTACTTGGGTCATACTATGTTCAATATCGAACTTTTGTTGATTATGATGACTTATCGCCCAATCTTGTAAAAGCACTTCTAGCAACAGAGGATATTCGTTTTTACAATCATTCAGGCGTTGATGCAAGGGGCACAGCAAGGGTTTTTATAAAAACGATTCTTATGGGACAATCGAGAAGCGGAGGCGGAAGCACCATAACTCAGCAGCTTGCAAAAAATCTATTTCCCAGAGACACTACTCTTTACAAATCAAAATTGGCGAGGAATACAAATTTAGTAATAACAAAATTTAAAGAATGGATAACTGCTGTTAAGCTTGAACGAAACTATACAAAGAATGAAATAATGGCCATGTATCTTAATACTGTTGCATTTGGAAATAATGCGTATGGGATTAGGTCGGCAGCCAAAACTTTTTTTAACACAACTCCTGATTCAGTTAACCATGAGCAGGCAGCCCTTTTAGTTGGAGTAGTTAATGCACCAACACGCTATAGCCCAGTGAGAAACCCTGAGCGATCCATCGCAAGACGAAACTTCGTGCTGTCGCAAATGGCTAAGTATGGCTACATTACCCCACAGGAACGTGATTCAATTTCATCAATACCAATAGAATTGAACTTTCGAGTTCAGGACCATAATGTTGGACCAGCTACATACTTTAGGGAAACATTACGGAAAATGCTTTCTGCAGAAAAACCAGAGCCAAGACGCTATTATTCTTATGCGCAGTATAAAAAGGATTCGTTAGAGTGGGAAACAAATCCATACTTTGGATGGTGCAATAAGAACCTGAAGCCAGATGGATCGACCTACAACTTATATAGGGATGGACTAAAGATTTATACCACCATAAACAGCCGAATGCAAAAGTATGCTGAGGAGGCAGTTGAGGAGCATCTTGGAGAATTCTTACAGCCTGAGTTTGACAGAGAACAGAAGGAGCGGGGGTATAGGTTGTTTCATGATGATTTGTCAAACGATCAGATTGATGCAATTATTTTACAAGCAATTCGGCAAACGGAAAGGTATAGAGTTTTAAGAAACAACGGTGTTTCAACGGATAGTATAAACAGGCATTTTAATAAAGAGGTGCCAATGAAGGTATTTACATGGGAAGGCGATAAAGATACCATCCTTTCACCGCTTGACTCAATAATGCACTATAAACGACAATTACGTGCAGGTTTTATGGCGATGGATCCCCAAACAGGATATGTTAAAGCATGGGTAGGCGGCCCTAATTTCAGGCATTTTAAGTATGATCATGTTAGGCAGGGTAAACGACAAATTGGCTCAACGGTTAAGCCCTTCCTTTATACACTTGCCATGCAGGAGGGTTACTCACCCTGCCATGTTATACCAAATGTGCCACAAACATTCGTGGTTCAGGACACTACCTGGACACCAAAAAACTCTGGTAGTTCCCGTTACGATGGGGAGATGGTGACCCTGAAGTGGGGGCTGGCTAATTCTGTTAATAACGTATCGGCATGGTTGATGAAGCAATTTAACCCAAGTGCACTAGTTGAAATTGCAAGAAAAATGGGGATAAGTAGCAGAATAGACCCCGTTCCTTCAGTGTTTTTAGGAACAGCAGAAGTATCCGTTTATGAAATGGTTGGCGCTTATGGAACCTATGCTAATAAAGGGGTACACATTGATCCGCTTTTAATTACACGTATTGAGGACAAAAACGGAAATGTGCTTGCCACATTCCTCCCTCAGAGTAATGAAGCAATGAGTGAGCAAACAGCATACCTAATGGTAAATCTTTTGGAGGGTGTTGTAAACCAAGGAACAGCTAGTCGGTTACGGTGGCTTTATAATTTTGAAGGGCCAATTGCGGGGAAAACCGGCACAACTCAGAACCATTCCGATGGTTGGTTCATGGGAATGGTTCCAAATCTGGTTTCGGGGGTATGGGTTGGTGCAGAGGATCGATCGATAAGGTTCCAGAATATTAGTATGGGGCAGGGAGCAAATATGGCACTACCTATTTATGCGCTTTTTCTTAAGAAAGTTTATGAGGATAGCAGGTTAGGCGTTAATCCTCTTGACCAATGGGAAAAACCCTTACGACTTTCAAACATTATTCTTGACTGTGAGGAGGTGGATGATTCTATAGAAAGCCCGCTTGATGAATCAGAAGATTTTTTCTAAGTATTCGCTCTGGGAACTGAATTAATTAGCTTCTTAGAATATTCTGTTTTTGGATTAAAGAACATGGTATCTGAATCGCCATACTCCACCTTCATGCCGTTACGCATAACAAGCATGCGGTTACTCATGTATCTAACAACAGAAAGATCATGAGAGATAAATATATATGTTAGATACAACTCTCTCTTTAGCTTGTTTAGCAAGTTAAGTATTTGAGCTTGCACAGAAACATCCAGTGCGGAAACAATCTCGTCGCAAACCAGCACCTTAGGATCTAGTGCAAGTGCTCTGGCAATGGCAACCCTTTGTCTTTGTCCTCCAGAAAACTCATGAGGATACCGATAGTAGCAATCTGCTGGTAACGCAACTAGGTTCAACAACTCTTTAACTCTCTGACGCCCAGTCTCCAGCCCTTTTACAATCTGATGAAACATTAATGGTTCCAAAATTGCCTCTCCTATTGTATGGCGTGGATTAAGCGAAGAGAAAGGATCCTGAAATATAAATTGTACCTCTCGCCTAAACCTTCGTATATTTGGTTTTTTCTTCTTAGAAACTTCGCTTCCCATGTAAGTTATGTGTCCTTTGCTATAGCCTACCAATCCCATTATGGCTCTACCCAGGGTGGTTTTTCCGCAACCCGACTCTCCAACCAGCCCGAGAGTTTCACCCTTATAAAGGTTGAAATCCATACCTTTTACGGCATTAAAAATCTCAGTAGATTTTCCCAGAAAATTCCTTCTAATATCATATTCAACATCAATCCTTTGAACTTCAATGATTGGTGCATGAGAGTATATCTTATTATTGGTAGCCTCCCACTCTTTACTAGTAATTAGCTTAAAATCCTCAGGCTTGTCCTGAAAATCATTTATGGTAGGCAGTTTCCATGGACGTGAATGTAAGGGAGGTCTGCAGGCAACAAGCCCTTTGGTATATGGATGTTGTGGATTTTTCAATATGTTTTGTGTTGTCCCTTTTTCTACAACAGTTCCGTCCTTCATTACCAGTATGTTACCTGTGATTTCGGAAATCACTCCCAAATCATGGCTAATAAACAGCAAGCTCATGTTCCGTTTCTGCTGAATGCGTTTAATAAGAGCGAGTATCTCTCTTTGAACCGTAACATCAAGGGCAGTTGTGGGTTCATCAGCAATAAGTATTGAAGGGTTGCCTGCCAAAGCAATGGCTATTACAACACGTTGTTTCTGACCTCCACTAAGTTGGTGAGGGTAACTTTTATGAACCTTTTCCGGATTAGGCAGCTGCATCTCCCTAAGTAAGGATAAGCAAATGCCTTTTACTTGCAACCGGGAAACCCTTTGATGCAGCCTGATTGATTCTTCTACCTGTCTGCCACAACGCATGGATGGATTGAGGGCAGTCATCGGCTCCTGAAAAACCATGGCGACATGCTTACCCCTGACCTTTCTGTGCTCATCCTGAGAAAGTTTAAGCAGATCGATACCCTTCCCTTCACGAGCGTTATATATTGCATTACCAGAAATGACTCTAGCATTTGTTGGCAAGAGCCCCATAAGAGCTAACGCTGTAACTGATTTTCCAGAACCCGATTCTCCAACAACTCCTAATGACTGACCAGTACTTATACTTAAATTAAATTCCTGAACAACCGTATTGTTCCCAAAGGCTATCGTTAAGTCCTTTACATTAAGCATATAAAATTACTACTGATTTTCTCCTGATTGCTCCTGAGCAAAAATACGCTGGGTTATTATTCTAACAGGAAACTTTGCAGCCAAAAAACTAATTGATAAAACCAGAAGCAGTATTAAAGTGATGTCTAATGGCTGTATGTCAATTGGGTAAGCATCAATAATAAACCCTCCGGTTCCTTGTAATTTAACCAGCTTAAACTGAACCTGCAACCAGCAGATTAGTAATCCGAAGATGGCACCCAGAACGGTGCCCGATAATGATATTAATAGCCCCTCCATAGTAAATATTTTCTGAATCATCCTATTGTCAGCTCCTAGGCTCCGGAGCGTTTCCACATCTTTCCGTTTATCAATAATTAGCATTGATAGCGAACCAATTATATTAAATGATGCGATGACCAATATAAGGGAAAGTATTAGACCTATAGCCAGTTTTTCCGATTTCATTGTTCGATAAAGCGCCTCGTTTTGTTGCTGCCTGTTTAGCACCTTGTACTTATCTCCAAGTATCTCCTGAATCTCTTTTTGAACTCGCGATGATCTGTAATCTTCTTTCAACTTAATTTCTATTGCGGTTACCTCATTATCATACTTTAGCAAATCCCTAACAAACTCTATTGGCAGTATTGTGTATTCAGAATCAAACTCCTGCTCAATACCAAAAATTCCAGAAGGCATAATGGCTCGTGAGTTGAATGCTGTTGCGGTACTAATGGTTGGCAACTTACCTCTGCGTGGCATATAAACTTCCAATGGATCGAAGTGCGCTAAATTGGCATTTAGATAGTAAGCAACACCTTGTCCCATTACAACTAGCGGTTGGCTCCCGCGCCACAGACTGAACTCACCGTCAATAATCATTGAATCTATCCCTGTTTGATGAGCATAGTTACGACTAACACCCTTCACAACGCCTATATGCTGCCTTTTACGGTATTTAAAAAGGGCATTCTCCTGAAGCACCTCTGAAAAAACCGCAACGGATGGATGGTTTCTTACATCATTAATCTCAGCTAAAGTGTCTGGGAATGTTTTGCCTTCAACAAGCTGAATTTTTAGGTCTGCATCGAATGTTGAGAACATATTCCTAATAAGGCTGTCGAACCCATTAAAAACGGATAGGACAACCACCAACGCCATAACTCCAGTTGCCATTCCAACTACGGATATTAAAGAGATGATGTTTATTATGTTGTGTGATTTCTTTGCAAATAGGTATCTGCGGGCTATGTACAATGGGAAATTCATTGCTGTGGAGTTATGGGTTTTACACAAAAATAAATAACTTCGTTTGAAGGTAATGCATAACGTTCGGCTAATTTATTTGGCAATGTGTTTACAAAATCATCTTCGGTTACTATGAAGCCTGCATTTCTTAGTTTGTCGGGGTAATCTCTTCCGTATTGGCGGAGATGGTCGCGCTGTCCAAAATGCTTCTCTCGCTCTTCGGGTGTGGTAATACTCGAATCTTCGTACGTTTTATTCAGCGAAGTATCAATGGGCACCTGAAAGATGCCGAAACCTCCCGGTTTCATTACCCTGTATAGTTCGCTCATGGCCTTATGGTCGTTTGGAACATGCTCAAGTACATGGTTGCAAAAAACCACATCGAAAGAGTTGCTTTTGAATGGCATACCCTGAACATCGAGCTTAACCTTTGCCCAGGGAGATATAAGATCAGCAGTTACATACTCAATGTTGGGAAGTTTCTGGAACCGTTTAATAAAACAGTATTCAGGTGCGATGTGCAGCACTTTTTGCTGCTTAGTAAAAAAGTCTGTCTTCTCTTTAAGATACAACCACAACAACCTGTGCCTTTCCAGCGACATTGAATGGGGTGCCAGAGCATTTGGTCGGGAGTTAATTCTACCATAAGGCAAAAGTTTCCTGTACTTTTTACCAGTAATTGGGTCTTCAAATTTATTCCCAAGGTAAAACACGCCAATAACCTTAAGTACCAAGCCTGAAAATCGTTGTAAGTGGTGTCTTGGCACAAATCTGCTAAGAAATGATACTGCAAACCTAACCATTGTTACTCTTTAAGAAGACGGTCAATATTCTCAATATAATCAAGAGAATCGTCAATATAAAAAGCAAGCTCAGGTACAATCCTCATTTGCTTGCGAACGCGCTGAGCCAGCTCGTGCCTAATGGTTTTTGTTTGCTGCTTAACCAAGGTGAGCGTCTCCTCCTTATTCTCGGGAGGGAAAATACTCAAATAAACCTTTGCAATGCTCAAGTCGGGCGTTACCCTAACATTTGTAACGGTTATCATTTTACCAAGAAACAGTGCTTGTGCTTGGCGCTGAAATATCTCGCCTAAATCTTTTTGAATTTGGCGTGAAACCTTGCTTAGTCTTGTTCCTTCCATCGCATTATCCTCCTTTTAATTATTTGGCAAAGATAGCTTTTTGGTTTAAACCCTCATGTTTTTCGTAAGCTTGAAACCAAAGGATTGACAAAAAGGCTTAAAATCTTTTATATCTTTGTGCATTATTTTAAACTGAAGATAGCTATGGATATTGTTGTAAGCGGAATTCGTTCAACAGGAAAACTTCACCTTGGCAACTATTTTGGCGCGCTTAAGAACTTTGTGAAGATGCAGCACGAGAACAAGTGCTACTTTTTTATTGCCGACTACCATTCACTAACCACTCATCCTACCCCTGAGAATCTTCACTCCTCAGTTAAGCAGGTGCTGGCAGAGTACATTGCATGTGGGCTTGATCCTGATGTATCAACATTATATGTGCAAAGCGATATTCCTGAAATTCCGGAACTTTACCTGCTTCTTAATATGAATGCCTACCTGGGAGAGCTGGAACGCTGCACATCATTTAAAGATAAAATCCGTACTCAACCTAATAATGTAAATGCAGGACTGTTAACCTATCCAACGCTTATGGCTGCCGACATTATTGTACACAAGGCTCACAAGGTTCCGGTTGGGAAGGATCAGGAGCAGCATTTGGAGATGACCAGAACGTTTGCTAACCGCTTTAACAGGCTATATAAAACCGAATATTTTCCTGAGCCCGTTGCCTATAATTTTGGTGAACAGCTTGTGAAAATACCTGGGTTGGATGGAAGCGGTAAGATGGGCAAATCCGAAGGGAATGCCATATACCTTTCCGATGAACCTGCTATTATTAGGAAGAAGGTTATGAAAGCTGTTTCTGATAGTGGCCCCACAGAACCTAATCAGCCCAAGCCAGAAGCCATACAGAATCTGTTCACAATAATGAAGGTTGTTTCGTCTGCTGATACGCTAAAATTTTTTGAAGAAAAGTATAACTCTTGCGAGATTCGCTATGGCGATATGAAGAAGCAGCTTGCTGAGGATGTTATTGCTTTTACCGAACCATTCCGCGAACGTATTGAAGATATTTTAGCGGATAATGATTACCTTAGGACGGTAGCAAAATTAGGTGCAGAAAAAGCGCGCGAAAGCGCAACAAAAACCCTTAAAGAGGTTAGGCAAATTATTGGTTTTAGGGAGTTTTAAATATTTTGGGCAAACGTAGCTATCTCTCGTTATTTGGTGGTTCCTGAGTTTTTTTTAATGTGTTTTTTTAGTTGAAAAAGGATACTCAACATTTAAACTGATTCAAATAATTAGCAAATATTTATACCTTTAACTAAGTTTTCATTTTAATAGTAAGATGATTAAAAGGGCGTACACTTTTTTGTTTGTGCTTATTTCAATAAGCCTAAATGCTCAGGTAGCCTACCAGCACGTAAGCGACAGGGATATCTATTTGTTT
>JBKHAH010000068.1:0-18091 GCA_046542995.1 Bacteroidales bacterium | reverse complement strand
ATATGAATTGTAACATTTAGCCTCCTTCACCGTCATACCAGCAAACTGAACAGAAATAGAAACATAAAAAATAAAATGACGATGAAAAAAATCATTACAATTTCAGTGGCGATTCTCTTTTGCATCCCCGTTTTTGCTCAAGAAAATCAGGAGGAAGAAGTACTAAAAAAACTAGAGGCTAATACTGACTCCATTGCCAAAGGTGACAACAACATGAATGCTGAATCTCAAGATCAGCAAGATGAAGACAATATGTCTGAACAAGAAGCCAAAACCGATACTACCACCATACGTTTTGGTAAAAAGAAAATAGTTATTGTTGAGAAGGATGGTTCAACCTCCGTAGAAATTCCGGATGATGAAGAATTCAAATCCGTTGATGATTTTACGGGCAATGATTTCACCTTTAAGCGAAAACCCAGCTTTAAAGGGCACTGGGCTGGCTTTGAGTGGGGTTTCAACGGATTTATGGATGCCAACCAGTCAATTAACATGAAGGATGATTTAAGGTACCTTGAGCTCAAGCAAGGGCGATCATGGAACTTAAACTTAAACATACTTCAATACAGCCTCGGATTTGGAACCGACAAGGTGGGGCTAGTAACAGGATTGGGCTTTGAGTTTAATAACTATCACTTTAGGAACCAAATAACTCTTAAAGTTGATGAAACCGGGATAACTGTACCTGACAGCTCCTACTTTGCTGACCCAAACAAGAATGTTACCAAATCGAAGCTATCTACAACCCACTTAACCGCCCCGTTACTTCTCGAGTTCCAAATTCCAACTCAAAGCGATCGTCATCGCATATTTTTCTCAGCAGGTGTTATTGGTGGGGTTCGTATAGGAACATCTACAAAAGTTAAGTATGAGGGTACATCCAATGGCAAGGATAAGGTTAAGGACGATTACAACCTATCCCCGTTTCGGTATGGCTTTACAGCCAGAATAGGCTACAGACAACTTAAACTATTTGCAAACTACTACCCAACTCCACTTTTTGAAGAGGGTAAAGGGGACGAGATTTACCCTTTCTCACTAGGGCTAATTCTGTTAAATTTTTAAACAAGATTTTTTTTCTTTAACTTTAAAGCGGAATGATGTGGCATCATTCCGCTTCTTTCGTAAAAAGAATTATTAAGCGGTTCAATACGTATACAATAAGTTTTAAACGCATTACATTAAATTTAGCAAAATGAATTTATCCAGATTCTTTTTATTGCCAGCGTTTATTCTTTTGCTAAACTATATTCATCTTTCAGCCAATCCATATATTGATAGTCTAAAAAGGCTGGAGCAAGCTACACCTAACGACTCTCTCCTTTTTGAAATACAGAAAGAGATAGCCGTTGCCTACAAAGACAGCGCTTTTAACACTAGCATGTTTTACTGGAAAAAAGCGCTAAGCACCGCTGAGAAGCAGCGTAACCGTTCGCAAATGGCTCATGCCTTTCATCATATAGGCTTCATGCTTTACCGCCAGGGCGAGTTCCCCGAAGCTCTGGCTCAAAAAAAAAACGCACTGGCTTTATATGATTATACTGGCGACATAAGGGGCATGGGCCGTCTCCACAATGACATTGGGTTGGTTTACAAAACCTGGGGCAGATACGAAAAAGCACTTGAAAGCTACAGCACCGCATTAACCCTGTTTGATAGCATACACGATACAATGGGATGGGCATTAGTCACAAACAACATTGGTCAGATATATTTTTTCAAAGAGGATTATAAAAAGGCTATCCAGCACTTTGAATTATATTTAAATTACAGCGAAGAAAATGAAATGCTAAGTGAGGCTGCAGGCGCATCAAACAATATTGCAGCCGCATACATGGAGACTAAGAACTTTGATAATGCAGAAAGATATTATAATAAAGCAAAAACTATTTATGACTCTCTTGGCATTGACCTTGGCGTTGCCATTCTTGATGACAATATTGGCGTTCTATACGCAAAGAAAGATGATTATAACACCGCGCTAAAATACCATTACAAAGCTTTTGAAGTACTGTCCAGGTTAGGTAGCGAAGCCAGATTGGCTCATGTTCAAAAAAATTTAGGTTTTGCCAACCTTAAGCTTAAACGCTACCCAGATGCCATTAAGTACTTATCAAACAGCAAAACCGTTGCCATAAAATACAATCAGCCTGAACTATTAAAGGAAACATACCGGCTTCTTAGCGAAGTACATAAAGAGAAGCAAGAATTTGAAAATGCGTATAACTACTTCACTCAATTTGTTGGTATTAGAGACTCGCTAAAGAGTACTGAAGTTGAACAGAAACTTTCTTCACTTGAAGCGAAATTTGAAGCGAACAAAAAAACCAAAGAACTCCAAATAATTCAATCAAAATTACAGCAGCAAAAATATTTCGCATATATACTAAGTACGCTAATTATTCTATTCATTTTTATTATTGCTTTCTTCATAAGAGATAGCTATAGTAAAAGGAAAAGAATAGCCTATTACAAGGACCTTTCAAAAGCACTTACACAAGCCTTTAATTCTGATAATAAACACCCATTTAGTTCTGATGCTTCAATAGGCTCATACCAGCATTCAATTCATATTGCTAGCAAAGCATCGGGTAGTAAGCAAACTCATATTACATTTAAAACGAACCATATAGATCTGCTTTTAACCATTGCATCTAACTTACCCTGTATGGACATGAAGCTTGCAAGATTATTAGTCATTTCCTGGTTAAAAAATCATATTAAAGAAGGCAGCTCTATAAACCTAAACCAAACTATCTCGTATATAACTTATAGACTTAACCAGCTAGCAAAAACACTGAATAGACCAACATGTAGCTTCGAACTTAACGCCCTTCTAATTGATAAGGGTGAAGAAAAAATGCAATATGCCGGTTCAAATTCAACATGGGCAACAGTACAGGGAAAACTTATTCAACTTGATAACAAAAACTTGGAAACTTATAGTACAAAAGAAGTTGATACAATTTACATAATTTCGATGCCCACCTATACATTTGACGATGTTGCTCTTGCTGAGCAATACATGCTTCTTGAGAAAACATTAGAATCAATATACAACAACAATATGGCAGATCAGAAAAAAGTATTAAGTAGCACAATAGAGTTAATGCAAGAATCTAAAGGAATTGATATTGGAATGACAGTGCTTTTTCGCTAAAAATTGCAAACTATTCTAGTTTTACAAGCTGAGTTATCAATCCGCTTGTTTTAGTTTGTAACTTTACAATCTCATAATACCTCAAATAGTACGAACCAGCTTTCACTAAAACAAAAAAAATGAGACTACTACTAATAAGCAACTCAACCAATGCAGGTGAGCAGTTTCTTGAGCATCCAAAAGAACATATAAAAAAATTCTTGCGAGGAGTAAGCAGTGCACTCTTCCTGCCATACGCTGCAGCAACTTCATCGCTCGACGAGTACGAACAAAAGGTTAAGGAGTATTTTAGTCAGTTTAATATTAACATAGAGTCCTTACATCATCATAAGCGAAACCATAAAAATGCAGTTAAGCAGGCCGAAGCAATAGTAGTTGGTGGAGGCAATACTTTTAAACTACTAAAAACCATTCAGCAACTCGACATTATTGAAACCCTAAGATTTAAAGTGCTGGAAGGCTTACCCTACATAGGTTGGAGCGCTGGTGCAAACGTAGCATGCCCTACTATTTGTACAACAAACGATATGCCCATTGTAGAGCCTGATAATTTCAGCGCGTTCAATCTGGTGCGCTTTCAGATTAATCCTCATTACCTTGATGCCAACCCAGATGGCCATGCCGGTGAAACACGTCAGGAAAGAATTGAAGAGTTTATCGCAATGGATCCGTATTCCTACGTTGTAGGACTTCGTGAAGGGTCAATACTACACATGGAGGATGGCGTAATAAATCTACTGGGGGGAAAATCTGCTCGTATATTCAAGCACGGAGAAGATCAGAGAGAATGCAAGCCAGGAGACAGCCTTGACTTTCTATTCGAATAGATCCGGAATCATTATTTAAATAAACTCTCAGCCATGATTAAGGTAGTTAACCTCTCCAAGGTTTATAGAACCGATGAAGTTGAAACCACAGCCCTAAACAACGTATCGCTTGAAGTAAATAAGGGGGAGTTTATCGCTATTATGGGACCATCAGGTTGTGGTAAATCAACTTTACTCAACATTATAGGACTGCTTGACAACCCATCAAGCGGGAAACTCCATTTTAATGGCATTGACGTTTCCAACTTCAAAGAGAAGCAACGAACTATACATAGAAAATTAAATATTGGGTTTGTTTTTCAGAGTTTTAACCTAATTGATGAACTCACGGTTTATGAAAATGTTGAGCTCCCTTTGCTTTACAGGAAAGTGTCTGCAAGCGAACGGAAGCATAAAGTAGAACACGTTCTGGGAGAAATGAAGATTGGTCATAGAAAAAAACATTTTCCCCAGCAGCTATCAGGCGGACAACAACAAAGGGTGGCTGTTGCCCGTGCAGTTGTTGGTGACCCAAAACTAATTCTGGCAGACGAGCCAACCGGCAACCTTGACTCTACCAATGGCGAAGAGGTGATGAACCTTTTAGCTGATTTAAACAGGAAGGGCACTACTATTGTTATGGTAACCCACTCACCTACCGATGCTGAGAAAGCAAACAGGATAGTTCAACTCTTCGATGGGCATATTGTTACCGAAAGTATTAAACGGTTACTCTAGCCTTCTGATTTATATCTAAATAATAATAAAGCCGAGTTGTCACATAAGAACCAAAAAACCAACAACAAAAAAAATCAAGCAGCAATAATTTTTTGGGGTTTATGAAGTAAAACCCCTACCATCAACAATTATTATATCTATACTTGTTATTGCTGGGCTTTACGGTTTTATGTTTCATAGAATAACCCGAATGGAGAAAACTCATAAAGAAGATCTTACAACAACCGCTCAAACTATTAATGCCAATCACATTAGAAATAATGTTCGTGTATTCTCATGGGCAATTCGAAGCGAGCTGATTAGGGGAGAATAGAGCAGGTTGATCAGTTTTTAACCCCTTACGTTAACCTTGTATTTAAAGAGTCCGATGTCACTATAAATAAGGTGCCTCTTATAAACCCCGAAACCAAAAAGGTTCAGCTATCAACCAATAGCAAAGATAAGGACAAGGCGATAGAGGACAATGAAATACTTAACGTCAGGTCGTTGCTGGTTCATGAGAAAGGCTCAATAGTTCGCATTATCAACCCTATTAAAGGGCCTGACAAAACCATTGGAGTTATAAGTGGAGTTGGAAAAGAAAGAGTAAGAATCTCCCCAAACACCGTGTACAATCTAATGGCCTAATTAGGCATTAAAACTTTCGTTAATACCGCTAATGGGTATTGAAAATTTAAATTCGCTGCCTTTTCCAGGAGAGCTTTCCACCCAAATTTTTCCGCCATGCCTTTCAACAAGCTCCTTGCATATAAGTAAGCCAAACCCTGTTCCCTTCTCATTATTCGTCCCATCGGTGGTGTGTAGCTTCGATGCATCCCAAATTTTTTCCTGCGCCTGTTTGTCAATACCAACTCCCGTGTCTGACACTGTTACTGTAATATGATGTTCACCTTCAATTGTAGTAAAAACATTTATATGGCCATTGTTTGGCGTAAACTTTATGGCATTAGATAGGAGGTTTCTTAGTATGGTGCTAAGCATATGTACATCAGCAATTACCGTTTGGCTTTTCTCTTCAAAAAATAGCACATCAATATTCTTTTTAATGCATTGCCCCTTTAGGCTATTGATGGTTTTTGTATAGATATCCTTAAGGACTATTTTTTGTGGGTTAAACTCAATTAGCCCCGATTGAGATCTGGACCAAAGCAAAAGGTTCTCGAGTAAAATGTATGTTCTATTTAATTGAAGATTTATCATTTCAACCTGATCTCTTATGGTATCCCTACTGTAGTCATCCAATTTATTCAGCAATAAATTGGAGTATCCAAGGAGGGTGTTAAACGGACTCCGAAGATCATGGGAAATAATTTGCATTAAGGTATTCTTCTCTTTGATAAGCTTACGCAGCTGGTGTTCAGTATTCTTCTGCTCGGTTATGTCAATTTCAATGCCATCAAAATATACGGTACCGTTATCAGTGTGGGGCTTTGAGATAAATTGTGCCCATCTAACTTCCCCATTGGGTTTAATTATTCTGGCCTCGGTTTTAAATATCGACATATTTTTAAGTGCTGCTAATTCCTCCTCAATAATTCTTGGTAGGTCGTCTTTATGAAATCTACTATACAGTACGCCTGCATCCTGCATTGCTTCCTTTGCAGAACAACCATAAAACCGTTCTATATTATCGCTAACATAAGTGAATCTTCTTGTACCATCATCAAGTTTGTATATCTGGTAAATCATCCCATTAATCAGGTTGTTGGAGATGCTCTTAACCTGCTCTTCGCTAATGTTTAACGCTTTCTCTATACTTTTTTCTTTTGTTACATCTTTAGCCTGGCCTTCAATTATAATTTCATCCTTGCTGTTTATTTTACGTATAATGTAATCGCGGAGCCATACCCAGCCATTGTCTTTCGACTTAACTCGGTATTCAAGGCTATGGCCCGCCCCTTTGGCTTCGTCTTTAATTGTTTGCTCAACTATTTGCCTGTCATCTGGGTGTATAAGTTCAAGCCATTTTAAATGGCTTTTTTTTGAACTCTCTGGATTAAAACCCAATGCCTCGTGTAATTTAGGGGAGGAATATAGTACCCCCCTTCTGTTTGAATATACGAAAAAAATATCAGGGGAGTGGTTTATAAAATTTCTATAATACTGATATTCATTCAAGTCTAGCCCCTCAACTTCACAGATTAAATTTTCAAAATCGTTGAGTTTTTTTTGTATATCTGTCAACTGCGAATGCTCCTTTGATATTTCTAAGAGGTCTTTTTTAAGATTCTGAAATTCATTTTTTATGTTCATCTTCCAAAATGCTTTATGTTTTTTTGTATAACTATGTCAGTCAGTTCACCTCTACTTCACTTTAACTATTACTGCCATCTCTCTAATATGCTGGAGGCGGAGAGGAATTAGTTAATTCTGCGGTTAATTGAAATTGTTATTTTTAACTAAATCACATCTCTTCTTTATGGTTTTCAGAAAAACACACCAATTTTTAAAGGCCTAAAAAGAATTATGAATCAAAGATCGTATTAGGACTCGACAATGAGTGTCGCGTTTAAAAAACGTTGAATATATTAAGCATAATTATATTAGTTGAAACTTTAATACTATAAATCTAATTAAAAATTGCTAAATATTTGCGCATTTGACAAACATCACCAGAACGTATCACTGATGGCACTTTTTATAGTATAAACTTAACATGTGCTTACGAAGAGTAGAGTAATAGCAGCTGAAAATAGTGCCTGGCTAATCCAAGGCAACATCAATAATGCCTGCTAGCTTACTATGGAAGTCTTTCTTGTTTATGGGCTTATAAACAACATCGTTGGCACCTGCCTTTAAGGCACGCATCTTTGTGTCTCGGTCGTCTAGGGCTATGGATATACGGGCTTTAGATCTGTCAATAATTTCGGCAAAAATATTAAATAAACGGCAAAGCACCTTTATACAGTATGTGACTTTATACTTTAACTTGCTTATCTTCATCTTGATTCAAACCAAATTCCAAAAAGCAATAATCAAGCGCAATAAAAAAAGGAGACTGAATAAGACCAGCCTCCTTAATATTTTAGAAAAGAGAATTGTGCTTTCTATTTATTAACCTTACTTCCGTCATAAGCCCACTTAATTAGGCCTGCTCCCCAGGTGAATCCGGCACCAAACGTAGCAATAATCACGTTATCGCCTTTTTTTAGCTGGGGTTCCCATTCCCATAGGCAAAGGGGGATGGTTGCGCTGGTTGTGTTACCGTAGCGCTGTATGTTTATCATCACCTGCTCTTTCTTAATACCCATGCGTTTGGCAGTGGCCTCAATAATACGCATGTTTGCTTGATGTGGAACAAGCCACGCCAGCTCCTCTGGAGCAATGCTATTCCTCCGCATCATCTCAACTGCCGTATCGGCCATGTTGGAAACGGCGGCCTTAAATACGGGCTGACCTTCCTGATAAATAAAGTGCTGACGTTTTGCCACCGTGTCGAAAGAGGCAGGGTACATTGAGCCACCTGCAACCTGATGCAGGTGCTTACGTCCCGAACCATCCACCTGCATTAACGAGTCAACTACACCAAACCCTTCATCTGAGGGTTCAAGCATTGCAGCGCCAGCTCCATCGCCAAAAATGGGGCAGGTTGTTCTGTCGGTATAATCGGTAATTGATGACATCTTATCTGCACCCACTACGATTACTTTCTTATGCGTACCGGATTCAATGAATTTTGAGCCGGTTATTAATGCGTACAGAAAGCTTGAGCAGCCAGCATTTAAGTCGTAACCAAAAGCATTTTTAATGCCGCATTTGTCGCTAATTATGTTGGCTGTTGCCGGGAATTGCATGTCCGGGGTAACAACTCCGCAAATAAGCATATCCACCTCATCGGGGTGGGTGTTGGTTTTACGGAGTAAGCTATTTACGGCATGCTTTGCCATGTCGCTAGTTCCAAGTCCATCTCCCTTAAGTATTCTACGCTCTTTAATTCCAATGCGTGTCATTATCCACTCATCAGTGGTATCTACCATTTGGCTTAGCTCCTGATTAGTTAGCACGTAATCGGGAACGTAACCGGCTATTCCGGTGATGGCTGCAGTAATTTTTCCCATTAGCTGAATGCTTCTTTAATTTTATCGCAAAGATTTGAACTGATAACCAGTTTGGTTTGCAGTATCATATTCATAATAGCCTTGGCGTTGGAAACGCCATGGCCAATAATAACCGGTGCATTCACTCCTAATATTGGTGTACCCCCGTAATTTTCAAAATTAAACCGCTCAAAGAAAGGGTCTTTTATGCTTCTTTTGTGAAGCAAATGGTAAAATGCTTCCGCCTCTTTAAGAATTACGTTGCCCACAAAACCATCGCACACTATTACATCTGCTTTCTTATCGAAGAAAATATCATTCCCCTCAATGTTCCCAACAAAATTAAAATCCGGATTATCCTTCATTAATTCATGGGTGCTTTTTGAGACTAAGTTCCCTTTCTCCTCCTCTTCGCCAATATTTAGTAGTCCTACTCTTGGATTATTGACACCCAAAACCTGTTTTGAGTATATTGAACCAAGGATGCCGTACTGGTAAAGCACATCGGGTCTGCAATCTGGGTTAATACCAACATCTAAAATAAGGTTGTACTTATCCTCGGATACAGGAATGTAGCTGGCTATAGCAGGTCGAATAATACCTGGCACCGACTTCACGGTGTACATGGTTCCCACCAGCATTGCGCCAGTGTTTCCAGCACTGGCAAAACCGTCAATTTTTTTCTGGGCTAACCAGCTAAAGCCAACCGTAGTGCTTGAGTCTGTTTTTTTTGCAAAGGTTTTTGCTGGGTTATCTCCCATTCCAATAACCTCGGAACAGTGAACAATATCAAAATTAGATACGGATGCTCCTTCCTCTTCCATAATGCGAATAATCTGCTCTTTATCTCCAAAAAGGACGATTCGCTCAGAAGAGTCTAGTTGGGATTGTGCCTGTATTGCCCCTTTAACTATTGCTTGAGGAGCAAAATCACCACCCATTGCATCAACTCCAATTCTCATTGTATTCTATGGTTCAAAAATTAGTAAAAAAGAAGGATATGCCTACTATACAGTTACTGCCTTGTCAACGGCTAATTTTCCGCGATAGTAACCGCACTCAGGGCATACTCTGTGGTACTGAACGGTTGCGTTGCAGTTTGAGCAGGTTGCAAGTGTTGGCAATTGCGCCTTGTAGTGTGTTCTGCGCTTGTTCTTTCTTTGTTTTGAAATTCTACTCTTTGGATGTGCCATTTTTGTAAAATAATTAGTGTTATACTTATTTGTTCTTTAATTTTTAAGCAGGTCTTTAAGTTTATCCCACCTTGAATCGTTGTTCGTCTCACTCTCTTCTTCCGCGCTTGCTTCAGGTGATAACTTGTCAAGTTCATTTAGCATCTCCTGATCACACTCGGCTGTTGATGTTCCTAGCATGCCATGGTAACGCTTAATAGGCACACTTAAACAGATGCTTTCGTAAATGTATTGAGCAAGGTTGATTTCATGCTCATTGCTATCAATATGCCATACATCATCTGTGAACTCTTCAGGTATGCTGTTTGATATTTTTACTATAACCTCCCCCTCAAAAGATGTTGGAACGGTAAAAACTTCAAGACAGCGATCGCAAGGGACATCAACTGTGCCGTGAATTTTAAATTTTAATTCAAGCATTGAGCTATGCTTGATAAATTCAATATCAGCAGTTAGCTCTCCACCAGGTATGAGACTTTTATCAAACTCATTAAAAAATGCATCATCCACAGCAAACTGGAAATTATGACTCCCAGTTTTAAGTCCCTTGAATTGAATTACATACCTATTTAAAACTTTTCTTTCCATACATCAAAAAACATCGGGCAAAGGTAATCATTATTATCAAAATTCAAAACATCAGTCAATAAATGCCAAGCCATAAGCCGGTTAATAAATAAGCACGGTTACTTCTTTTGCTCCTTTTTCCTTTCGTGCTCGTTAAGCAGCATTTTTCTGATACGCATTGTTTTTGGCGTTATCTCAACGTACTCATCGTCCTGTATGTACTCCAGCGCTTCTTCGAGGCTAAACTTAACAGGTGGAGCCAGAAAGGCCTTATCATCAGCACCTGATGCGCGCATGTTTGTTAATTTTTTTGATTTTGTAACATTAACTACCAAGTCGCCAACCCTGCTATTCTCTCCAACTACTTGTCCTGCATAAACCTCCTCATGATTTTCCACAAAGAATCGGCCTCTGTCCTGCAGCTTATTAAGTGCGTAAGCGAAGGCAGTTCCTCCTTCAAGTGCAATTAAGGAACCGTTCTGACGGTTATCAATATCGCCTCGGTAAGGTTCAAAGGCCTTAAAACGGTGAGCAATAACTGCTTCCCCAGCTGTTGCTGTTAGCAGAATATTACGGATACCAATTATTCCACGGGCGGGTATCTCAAACTCAAGGTGTACCCTATCGCCACGTCGTTCCATTATCAGGAGGCTACCACGGCGCTGGGTAACCATCTCAATGGCCTTTCCTGAAACATCATCAGGGAGGTCAATTGTTAGTACCTCTATGGGCTCACACATTTCACCGCCAACCATCTTTTTTATAACTTGTGGTTGCCCAACTTGCAGTTCGTACCCCTCGCGTCGCATCGTTTCTATAAGGATTGAAAGGTGCAGAACGCCCCTGCCATAAACATTGAACGAGTCGGCCGAATCGGTTGGCTCAACACGCAAGGCAAGATTCTTCTCTAGCTCTTTATATAGCCTGTCTTTCAGGTGTCGCGATGTTACAAACTTACCATCCTTCCCAAAGAACGGTGAATCGTTAATGGTAAACAGCATGCTCATGGTAGGCTCGTCAACGGCAATTGTTGGGAGAGCCTCGGGGGTTTCAATATCTGTAATTGTATCGCCAATGTCAAACCCCTCAATACCAACCAGAGCACATATATCGCCAGCAATTACTTTATCTACTTTTAGTTTCCCTAAGCCTTCAAATACCAGCAGCTCCTTTACTTTTGATTTTATTAGCTGGCCATTGTGCTTAAGCAGCCCAACGTTTTGCCCTGCCTTAAGCTCACCTCTGTGTAGTTTCCCTATGGCTATTCTACCAACGTATGATGAGTAGTCGAGCGAGGTGATAAGCAGCTGAGGGTCACCAGTATTTACTTTTGGTTCGGGAATATACTTGAGAATTATTTCAAACAAGGATGTAATGTCAGATGTTGGATTTTTCCAGTCGTTAGACATCCATCCCTCTTTAGCGCTGCCGTATATTGTTGGAAAATCAAGCTGCTCCTCTGTAGCATTAAGATTAAACATTAGGTCGAAAACCTCTTCCTGAACAATCTCGGGGCGGCAGTTTGGCTTATCAACCTTATTTATTACTACAATTGGTTTTAAACCAAGCTTAAGCGCTTTTTCAAGTACAAAGCGAGTTTGTGGCATGGTGCCTTCAAATGCATCAACTAGTAGCAAGACACCGTCGGCCATGTTTAGCACGCGCTCAACCTCTCCGCCAAAGTCGGCGTGACCAGGCGTGTCTATAATATTAATTTTTATATCCTTATAAGTTACGGATACATTCTTTGCAAGGATTGTTATCCCTCTCTCTTTCTCCAGATCGTTACTGTCAAGGATTAGCTCACCAGGGTTCTCATGCTCCTTAAAAAGCTTCCCTTGCATTATCATTTTGTCAACCAGCGTAGTTTTACCATGATCAACATGGGCTATTATGGCTATGTTTCTAATTTTTGGCATTTAGCATTTTTAAAATTGGGGTGCAAAGGTAGTGTATTTTTTGTTTATTTATTGTTAATTTGCTTCTCTTTTAGAGAAACTTAAACCATTTTCCGTATTGTATGTTGTTTAGCAAATTAACACGTTGTGACATGAAGAATAAACTGATCGTCCTGTTTGTGGTATTACTTATTAGTACTGGTATGGCTCATGGTCAGGAGTTTTGGCCAGAAGGATTTCTTTTAGATATTGAAAGTCCTGAGTATGTACTAAAATCGCATAACCTGAAGGATTCTACCGTTTTAGCAACTGTTTCAAAACCTATAGACCCTAATAATACCGTGCTAATAAGAGAGATTGTGTCAAAGTTGTTTCGGACAGTAACCGACTCCCTATCCGCTGGCGTTGGCATTGCCGCACCACAGGTGGGCATAAGTAAACGAATAATACTTGTTCAAAGGTTCGATAAACCATCATCACCTTTTGAGGCCTATGTAAATCCTGCCATAATTCAAAAAACGGAACTTACAAAAATTCAACATGAAGGTTGCTTGTCGGTAGATAATACAAGGCTTCAGGTTAAGCGCCCCTACGCTATTTTAGTTGGGTACTTTACGGTTAATGGGGAGTATAAATTTGAGATGGTTGAGGATTTTACTGCTCGAATTTTTCAGCATGAAATTGATCACCTCAATGGTATCTTGTTTACTCAAAGGGCCATGGTGAGCAAGGAAAATACTGAATAGCAAATAGTTTTATAACAATAAAAAACAATTTGAGGTTTTTTGAATAAAGAATTACCTTTACCGCACCTATTATACACTAAACATTCTTATTATGACTTTTAGCGAGCTTTGCAACAAAATTTTTTCAGACTGCACCGAGTACTACCATACTATGGACGATGTGGATGCTACGCCAGAGAATCCTTTTGAGCCAGGATTGATTGAGTACAGACTTTTTCAGAAGAATTGGATTGATGCCGTACAATGGCATCTTGAGGATATTATTCGTGACCCAAATATTGATCCGCACAAGGCTCTTGAAATAAAGAGAAGGATTGATAAATCAAATCAGAACAGAACGGATCTGGTTGAGATGATTGATAGCTACTTTTTGGATAAGTACAAGAATGTTACTCCAAAACCAACCGCCATTATAAATACCGAGAGCCCCGCTTGGGCAATTGATAGACTTTCTATACTTGCTCTCAAGATTTACCACATGCAGCAAGAGGTGAACCGTACCGATGTTGATGAAGAGCACAGAAAGAATTGCCAGCAAAAGCTGGATGTTCTTCTTGAGCAACGTAAAGATTTATCATCGGCAATTGACCAGCTTATTGTTGACATAGAGGAGGGTAGAGTGTACATGAAGGTCTATAAGCAGATGAAGATGTATAACGACCCATCGCTTAACCCTATTCTTTACGGCAAAAAGTAGGTATGAGTAATCGGCCACTAAAACTTTTGGTTTTTAGGTTTAGCGCCCTGGGCGATGTTGCCATGACAGTCCCCGTGCTTTGGTCGCTTACTAGACAGAACCCAAACATTGAAATTACTTTCGTTTCGAAAGGTTTTACCAAGGGAATTGTAAGTCAAGTTCCCGGAGTACGTTTTGTTGCCCTAAACGATAAGGGTGAACACAAAGGGTTTGCAGGATTGTTTCGTCTCTTTTTGCAGCTAAGACGAATGGGTCCATGGGATGGCGTTGCCGATTTACATAACGTGCTTCGCACAAAGATACTACGACTTCTTTTTTTCTTTACCTCTAGTAAAATAGCATACATTGATAAGGGACGTTCGGAAAAGAGACGCTTAACCAGAAAGAATGGCAAGGTGCAAAAACAGCTAAAGCACACTGTTGTTAGGTATGCCGATGTTTTTTACAATCTTGGATTGGGTATTGAATTCCAAATAATCTTTAATGGACTATTTACCAGCAAGCCCGAATTAACTGAGGATGTTCTAAAAAAGTTACCCCACCAAAATAACAAATGGATTGGTTTTGCTCCCTTTGCAAAGCATGTGGGGAAGGAGTATCCCTTTGAAAAATCACTGCAGCTAATTCATAGTATAACCCAAGAGAAAGATGTTGGGCTGATACTTTTTGGTGCACCGGGTGAAGAGAAAAACCGATTGGATAGTATAGCAAAAGGGTATGGCAACGTTTTTAGCATAGCAGGAGAGTTTAATTTTAAGCAGGAGCTAAAGATTATGGCACATCTTCATGTTATGATTTCAATGGATTCGGCCAACATGCACCTTGCTGTGCTAGCAAACACACCAGTTGTTAGCATTTGGGGGGCAACGCATCCTTATGCAGGTTTCTATGCATGGGGACAACCAGCAGACTTAGCTGTTCAATCTACCATTGAATGTAGACCATGCTCCGTTTTTGGGAATAAGCCATGTTTCCGTAAAGATTACGCCTGCTTGAACCGTATTGAACCACAGGATATTGCAAAAAAGGTGAATGGACTGGTAGGCAGAAAGACTTAAATTTCTTCCCGATGGATATTGCGGACCCCCTCATACTGTTGCGGACCTGGAAACGTGAAGGGAAACCTCCTAAAAAATATCTCCAGTAAAAAAGGCCTCCTCACGCATTTGAATGATTCATCTATTGAAGAAACGACACCAAGACCAGACAGGCGTGAATTGATTTGGAACGAAAAGGATAAATTTCATCCAATTATCGTTTGGTTATAACTATTTTTCTAAAACTTTGTGAAAGAAATGTTGCATATTTTAATGTTAATAAAATAATCTTTCATAAATTTATCTTCTCAAATAGTATGAATTTATCTTTGTATCACTTAAAACCCTAAAAATCATGGAGCTTAAATCTCAAAAACTAATTGTCCCTTGGGATTTTAGTCCGGTTTCGGAGAACGCACTAAAATATGCTATAAAGATTGGTTCTTTTACAGATGAGTTTACTATTGATCTTATTCATGTTATAGAGTCAGGTAAACTATTTTCCAAGGGAAAATTAACCGAGAAGGAGGCATCTGAAAAATTAAAAGAGGAGGCTACTCGTATCAAGGAAACCTACGGTACTGATGTAAATGTGGTAGTTCAGGAAGGTAGTATTTTTCATAATATCAGTGAGCATGCTTTTGATATTGAGGCCAGCCTTGTTGTAATGGGTACCCATGGCATAAAGGGTGTACAGAAGTTAACCGGTAGTTGGGCGTTAAAAGTTATTGCAGGATCAAATGTTCCCTTTTTGGTTGTTCAGGATGAACCGCAGAAGGAGCGAATTTTCGAAAACATTGTTTTCCCTCTTGACTATAGGCTGAATGAGAAGGAAAGGCTTCGCTGGGCCATAAAGGCCGCCGTTCAATATAAATCCCGCATGCATATTATTCTTCCCCATGTTTCCGACTCTGGGATACAAAAGAAAATAAGCTATAACCTTGCCTTTGCCAAAAAGCATTTTGATGCACACGGAATTGATTACGATGTACATAGCGCAGGCAAGGGAAGAAGTTTCTCCAGTGAGATAGTTAAACTTGCTGTGGATATTGAGGCCGACTTAATACTAATTATGACTACTCCAAACCTTGACTTTACCGACTACATGTTTGGTGCCCAGGAGCAGTACGTAATAGCAAATACCGAGAAGATAGCTGTTATGTGTATTAATCCATCAATGGTATAGAACTTAGGTTCTGTACTTTCCCCGATTATCGTCAAGAATTGTAAGGTAGCTGTAGTATCGGGATGGGTTGATAACATTGTTTTCTACCGCTTCTTTAACTGCACATCCAGGCTCATGATCATGCGTGCAGTTTTTGTACTGGCAATTTGCTGCTACCTCAAAAATTTCAGGGAAGAAGTGAAATATCTCCCGTTTATCCATATCAACAAGACCAAACCCCTTTATTCCTGGGGTATCAATAACATATCCGCCGGTTGATAACGGAAACATTTCGCTAAAGGTGGTTGTATGCTTGCCTTTAAGATGATAGTGAGAAATGTCGGCAGTTTTAAGATTAAGATTGGGTTCTGTGGTGTTTATGAGGGTGCTTTTACCTACGCCAGAGTTACCAGATATTAAGCTGATCTTATCCTTAATCAGCTCGTGAAAACTTTCCATGCCCTCACCGCTGGTTGCAGAAACTTTGAAACAGGGGTATAATGGCGAGTAAATTGAGAGATAATATTCAAGCTTCTCCTTCAAAAAGTCCTCTTTGTACAAATCAATCTTGTTAAAAACCAAAATTGCCGGTATTTGATACGCCTCAGCAGTAGCAAGGTAACGGTCAATAAAAACTAGGTGGGTTTCGGGGAATTCAACCGTAATAACCAGAATGGCCTGATCAATATTACTTGCAATTATATGTGCCTCGCGCGAGAGGTTTGAGGATTTACGGATTATATAATTTTTTCGTGGCTCTACGTTTACAATATTCCCTGTATTGCTATCTCCTTCAATATCAATATTAACAATGTCGCCAACGGTGACGGGGTTGGTCGTTTTTGATGATTTTAGCCTTAGCTTCCCTCTGGTTTTGCATCGGTACTCAACTCCATTATTGCCCATAACGGTGTACCAGCTACCTGTTGATTTTAATACTCTTCCCTGCATAGAACCTGATATTTTAAAACGTAAAATTAGCAAAAAATGTAACCAAAGGTTAAAAAAAGGGGGCATTAATGTTACCATTATGCCCCCTTTTGATACTTTAATAAATGCTGTTTTACTCCTCTTTTATGGGTTTAAAACCATTCCCAAGTATTTCGTTGGCATCAATAACGGTGATGAATGCTCTGGGGTCTATCTCCTCAATAAAGTCTCTGAGAATATAAACTTCCCTTCTGCTAACGTTGGTAAAGATGATTTTTTTCTCCTGACCTTTAAACATACCTGTTCCGTTAATTAGGGTGCCACCTCGGTCAATGTCGTTAATTAGCTTGTCACGAATCAGTTCATACTTATCCGATACTATGAACAGGGTTTTATCGTAGCTAACGCCCTGCATGGTCATATCAATAACCTTACCAGTAATGTATATTACAAGCCATGAGTAAAGCGGAATTTTCCAGTCCTGAAAGGCAACAAGCGCAAGGAGAACAATTGCTGAGTCAACGTATATCATTAGTTGCCCAAGCGGTAATCGAGTGTATTTTGCAATTATCATAGCAATTATGTCTGAGCCGCCGCTCGTTGCTTTCGATTTAAAAATCAGACCCAGCCCATAGCCAATTAGTACTCCTCCGAATATTGAAGAAAGTAGGAGGTCATCCACTAGCGGATCATAACCGAAAATAAAGTGAAGAGCATCAATAAAAACCGAGGCTAGGATAAAGCCAATAACCGTTTTAACACCAAACCTTGGTCCTAAAAGTTTTATGCCAATTATTGTTAGCGGAACGTTAAGGGCAAGCCCCACTGCTCCAATTGGTAAACCTTCAGGGGCCCAGCTAAAAAGCCCTTTTGTTAGGTAGTGAACAACAATTCCTATCCCGTACACACCACCTGGAGCGATGCGATGAGGGTCGATAAAGAACACAAAGCCTGATGCAAGTATGAATGCCCCAATGGTAATTAAACTCCATACTTTAAACCATTTACGCGAGAAAAGTTTCTCTTTTGATACATAACCCATATCCTGATGTTTTTAGTTGGAATGAAAAATAAGCCGCAAAATTAGTATAAAGCTTTTAATTTTAATCCAAACTTC
>JBKHAH010000150.1:0-3372 GCA_046542995.1 Bacteroidales bacterium | reverse complement strand
TTAGGTTCAGGCTTAGGTTCAGGCTTAGGTTTAGGTTCAGGTTCAGGTTTAGATTTCTCTTCTTCTGTTGTTTTTGATTGGGGCGATGATTCTTTAAGCGAAAAGTGAATGCTTCCTCTGCTATCGGCATACAAAAAGCCAAGCCCCTCAAGGGGAATGTTCTTCCCCTTACTTAGTTCATCTTTCAGGGTTTCAATATAATTGTCAAGGAGCTTTCTTGCTTCATCTTTGCCAACGTTTTTTGCGCTGGCAAGGGCATCCTCTATCATGCCATCGTTGTAGCGTAAAAATGGGCTAAATGTTATATTTTTTGGTTTAAACACACCACTTCCATCATCCTTAACAAGAAAAGCACCAAACTCTGGAAGAATTACACGCGTATTATTCTCAATTAATTCACAAAGAAATTTGGTGTTCATAATAATGAAATTTTGGAATTTTTACCTGCTAAACTAACTATCAAAAATACAATTTTTTTCTTAACCTCGTATGTCATCAGCTATTAATGTTTAAAAAAGAGGAAGATATATAAAATTGAGTTAAAAATAAAATTCATGTACCATACGTTTTTTATAAAGTTGTAGGTTGGTCAATTATTACATTGATTTCATGGAAAAATCCTTTCATTTAAAAACATAATTCCTTAATTTGTGTTGTGATTTTTTTTGCAGTTTGAAATTTTTTATGGAGAATATATTCAGCTATATTAAAATATATATTAAAAGACGAAACCTGTATACATCGGTTCTCATTCCCTTCTTTATATTCAACTCTTACCATTCCAAAAGTCAGTATGATACTGAGAGTATTGATAGTTTGATAGTGGTCTCAAGAGATGCTAATGAAAAAGAGCGGGCTTCAATATACAATAAAATTTCTAGAGCCTACTGGCACTCTTCGGTTGATTCATCTAAAAAGTATGCTAAGATTGCTTATAGTGTAGCTGATAAAGAGGGTTTTATAGTTGACAAATTGAATGCCCTTAATAACCTCGGAGTTGTATCCGATTTACAGGGCGAGTATAGCAATGCCCTTCAGAACTATTTTAGAATAATTGAAATTGCTAACCGTGCTGGCTACTTTAAGATCAAAGTGTCAAATAGTTTTTTCACTAGTACCCATTCTGAGGATGTTAAGTTTGATTCTCTACAGCATGGCATTAGTTTAAATGAGGCCAACCGAACTGATGAATACGATGACAGAACGTTAGCTGTAAAAAAAATTATTGCCAACGCCTATGTAAATATTGGGATTGTTTATGGTCGGTTATCGCAATACGAAAAGAGTTTGGTTAGCTTAAATCAATCGTTGATAATAAGGCAGAGAATAAACGATAATGTGGGGGTGGGGGTAGTGCTTTTTAACATGGGCACAGTTTATGTTAGGCTTCAGCAGTTGGAATTAGCCAGAAGTGCCTATAGGCAATCAATTGCCATTAGGCAAAAGTTTAACGATCACAATGGAATTGCCAATGGTTTTCTTGCCATGGGGCAGCTGTTTAAAATGAATGAACGTTATGATTCTGCAAGATTCTATTTAAATAGTGCGCGTGAAGCATTTCAGAAGTTGAATAATAAGCACGGATTGGCTCAAACCATAACAGCAATGGGTGAGGTTTTTGGAAAATCTGGGCAATTAAATATTGCTTCATCCCACTTAAATCAGGCATTATTGCTACGCAGAGAGCTAAAAGATAGAGAGGGTGTGGCTTTGGTTAATGTTAGAATTGGAGATATTCAGCACGATTTAGAAGAGTTCTCCAATGCGGTTAAATCATATAAAGCAGGATTAAGTATTGCCAAAGACCTTGAAAACAAATCAATTATCTCAGAAGCGCTTCACGGACTTGCTCAAGCATATGAGAAACAGGGAAATATTGAGGCCTCGTATAGTGCATTCAAGGAGTTTCACAACGTTTCTAATGAAATTAACGATGAGAAGTATAATTCTACTATCGCAGAGTTTCAAACGCTGTTTAAGTTAGATATAATGAGCAAGGAGAACGACTTGCTTAGAAAGAACAACGAAATTAACAGGTTAGCACTGGAGAAGAAGAAGTCAGTTCAAAATTTGCTAATAATCATTGTTTTAATAGTGTTCTTTTCCAGTTTGGCTCTCCTTTTCCTTTTCAGATCAAGGGTTAAAACCAATAAGAAGTTAAAAGCATTAAACCTTACATTGGAAAAGAGGGTTAATGAAAAAACTTATGACCTGCGTGAAGCGCTAAATATTGCACAGGAATCTAACGATTTAAAAAATTCTTTCCTTTCCAATATTAGCCACGAAATTAGAACGCCCCTTAATGGAATTATGGGTTTCACTTCATTACTTGCATCGGAACTACCTCCCGATAGCGAGGGGCAACGATACATCCAGGAGGTTAACAATAGCAGCAACAGGCTAATGCATCTTCTAAATAATTTAATTGATTATAGTAGGATTGAGTCTAGCACAATAAAAATGAAATTTGTGCCTTGTAGCATTGTCAGAGCATTGCAGAAAGCCATTGATAAGAATTTTGAAGAGATAGATTATCAAAACGTAAAATTGAAGAGAGCAATAAATGAGGTGCCCGATGTTTTGGCAGAATTTGACAACCTTGTTAGGGTATTCTCCCTCATAATAAACAACGCCTTAAAATATTCTCCTGAAGGCGAAGTGTTAATAAGCACAGCCTACAATGAGGCTGACAAAACTGTAGAGGTAGTCGTGGCTGATTCAGGCGTAGGTATTGATGCTGAGTATTTACCTTATGTTTTTGAGCCATTCCGACAGGAAAGCTCTGGGTTAAGCCGTTCGTTTCAAGGGGCCGGCTTGGGCTTACCCTTGGCTAAACGATTACTTACAATTATGGGTGGAGATATTAGCCTAACCTCAAAAAAAGGGGTAGGAACAGAGGTTCGCATTAAGTTCTTTTTGGGTAGACAGGCTGGTAAAGATTCTTCTGTAAGTGGAGAATCGGCCGTTTTACATAGAACAAGAGTACTTCCTTTTAAAACCAAGGCTCATAAAGCAAAAATTCTTATTATTGAGGAGAATTCATACACCCGGTTTTATCTTCAGGCCCTACTCAGGAAATACGCGAATGTGATTGTTGCACGGGACGGTAGTGAGGCACTAAGCATCCTATCCGATGCAGTAGCAAAGAGATCTTTTTTCGACCTAGTGCTCGTTGATGCGGTTTTACCTCAACCCTGGTCGCCAATTACGCTTATACAGGAATTTTATAAACGTAAACCAGAATACAAAAAAATTCCATTTATTATTCAGGTTGATAACGCTGAAGAAATTAATATCAAGGAGGAAAATTTATTGTCAAATGGCTATCAGGAGGTTGTAACTAAACCAATTGATAAGGATAAAATTCTTTCG
>JBKHAH010000149.1:0-3418 GCA_046542995.1 Bacteroidales bacterium | reverse complement strand
CTCGCAATTACAGAAGTTATTAATCAAACAATAAACACAATTATGAAAAGAATTGCAATTATCTTATCAATTGTCGCAATATCTCTTGCGATGCTAAGTTGTGGAGGGTCTGCTGATAAGCAAACCAAAGAGACGAAAGAAACTCCTAAGGTTGAAACCATTGCCCAAGGCGATGTTGTTGTTTACTACTTTCATGGAAAGCAGCGTTGTAAAACATGTATTGGAATTCAAAATGTTTCTCAGGAAGCCATTGCAGAGACCTTTGCAGAGAACGATAACGTTACTTTTAAGGAAGTTGACTTCTCAGAAAAACCCAATACAGAGCTTGCAAACAAGTATGAAGTGGCATTTAGCAGCCTAATAGTTGCCACTACAACTGACCATTTAGACCTTACAGAGTTTGCCTTTGCCAACGTAAACAGCAATCCTGATACACTTAAAGAAACGCTCGTAGCAGAAGTAAATAATTTTCTAAACCAATAAACCTCCTTTTGTCATGAAAATAAAATTAGTTTTTATAGCAGCATTAATGCTTATTGGCTTAAGCTCAACTGCCCAAAAAACCGAGGTCTTATATTTTAAAGCGGACCTTCCCTGCTGCCCAGGCAGAGCATGCAATGCTCTTGAGGCCGACGTAAAATCTTTTGTTGAGTCTAACTTCAATAATGAAACGGTTGTATTTAAGCAGGTAAAAATTTCTGATGAAGCGAATGCTAAACTGGTTAAGAAGCACAACGCACGCTCACAAACCGTTGTAATTGTTTCTAAAGAGAATGAATCCGCTACAGATATTAGCGACATTGTTAAACAGTACTCTCGAAACAAGAACAAAGTAGAGTTTGAGGGCAAGCTAGTTGCCAAAATCAATGAAAGCATAAAGTAGTATGGAGTTTTTACAAAATTTAATCGACAACTCTCAAATACCAATCATATCGGCTTTCTTACTAGGTCTTATGACAGCAGTAAGCCCTTGCCCATTGGCAACTAACATTTCTGCCATTGGATTTATTGGTAAGGATGTGCAGAATAAGCGCAAAGTGTTTCTTAATGGTGTAATCTATACTTTGGGTAGAGCAATAACCTATACTGTTCTTGGCATCATCCTCATTGTTATTTTAAAGCAGGGTTCCAGCGTATTTAAAATCCAACGTTTCATAACCACCTATAGCGAAATGTTTATCGGTCCGCTATTAATTGTTATAGGAATATTTATGCTTGGGGTTATAAAGCTGAACCTTTCCTTTTCAAGCGGACTAACCTCTAAAGTAGAAAAGGGTGCTAGCGGAGGGAGTCATTGGGGGGCATTGATGCTTGGAATTGTATTTGCACTGGCTTTCTGCCCATACAGCGGGGTATTATATTTTGGTGGACTAATTCCCCTATCGGTATCATCAACCATGGGTTACTTTTTACCCTTCGTATTTGCTATAGCAACCGGGTTGCCCGTAATAATTTTTGCATGGATTCTTGCTTTTAGCGTATCAAGCGTTGGGTTGGTGTATAGCCGCATTAAATTATTTGAAATTTGGTTCAGAAGAGTGGTTGCTGTTATTTTCATTCTCGTTGGGCTTTATTACACTTGGATGGTTTACATTGTTTAATAAAGTAAAACTTTTAGATGCTGAAACAGCAAAGGCATCGTGTCAAATCATTATACAACTAGATAATCATGGACATAAAAAAAGAGTTTAAAATCCTATTTTGGATTGTTTTTTTCTTTGCGCTGGCATTCTTTATGCCTGTTGATAGCGCAACGTTCCGCACAGCAGTAGATGCCACTCTGGATTTAACCAAGTGGTACGCTCAGGAGCACGTTGTGCTATGCCTGCTTCCCGCATTCTTTATTGCTGGGGTAATTGCGGTATTTGTTAGCCAGGGTGCAGTACTAAAGTATTTTGGCGCAAACGCCAAGAAGTGGGTGGCATACACCGTTGCATCGGTTTCGGGAACTATTCTGGCAGTTTGCAGCTGTACCATTCTGCCTCTTTTCTCAAGCATCCATAAGCGTGGGGCTGGACTAGGGCCTGCAGTTGCATTCCTATACTCAGGACCAGCCATCAATATTCTGGCCATTATCCTAACCGCACGTATCTTGGGTTTTGAAATGGGCGTTGCAAGAATAATAGGCGCCGTTGTTTTTGCCGTTGTAATTGGTAGCATAATGTCAATTATTTACAGAAAAGAGGAGAAGGCAAAAGCCGAGGAGCAGATGAATATTCCTCCGCAACCAGAAACCCGCCCCATGTGGCAAACCTCTTTCCACTTCTTTATTCTTGTGTTAATATTGGTATTTGCCAACTGGGGCAAACCTTCAGCCGACGAAACCAGCGGACTTTGGTACTTTATCTGGAGCAATAAGTGGTACATTACCAGCATATTTGGACTAGGTTTGGTTTACTCGCTTATAAAGATTTTAAAGATTAAGTGGTGGTGGGTAATATCGGCAGCAGTTGCAACGGGAGTATCAGGATTTCTTGCTTCAACCTATATAGGAGGTAGTTTGGCACCGCTGGTTCCAATGCTTGTGGCCATTACCGGATTAAGCATTATTACCCTTCAAAAGGATGATGAGAATAAGGAATGGACACTAGCGAGCTGGGACTTTGCCAAGCAGATAATGCCACTACTGGCATTGGGTGTTATAGTTGCCGGTTTCCTGCTGGGCTCAACCCACGACGAGACCAATATACCTGGAATTATTCCATCTTACTGGATATCATCACTGGTAGGTGGCAACTCAATCTTTGCGAATTTCTTCGCATCCATTGTTGGTGCGTTTATGTACTTTGCCACCCTTACCGAGGTGCCCATTGTACAAGGTTTGCTCTCATCGGGCATGGGCAAAGGGCCTGCGCTGGCATTACTTCTTGCTGGGCCATCGCTTTCACTACCAAACCTTTTGGTTATTCGCGGAGTAATGGGGAATCAAAAAACATTGGTTTACCTTGTGCTGGTTGTAGTAATGGCTACCCTTAGCGGAATGATATTTGGATCATTATTTTAAACTTTAAAAACTATAATTATGGGATTTATTGAAAAGCATTTTCCTGAGTTTTCTCAAAAGTTTAAAGAGATTGATGAAATGTACAAAGAGAAACGGTTTATTGATGAGAAAACTTACCAGTTCATCTGTTTAGCGTTAGCTATAAAAGGGCGGTCTGCTCCCTGCGTTAAGAAACATTTTATTGGAGCTACTCTTGCTGGTGCCTCCATGGAGGAGATTGCATACATTATTGCACTAACCGAAAGAGAGAGCGCTGGCAATGACGATTGTTGGATTAACAATGTTTTGGGCGATTACAAGGAGCTGTTAAACTCAAACGTAAATTGCTGCGGTTAGAACTTGCCGATTAAATCACACCTAAAAGAGGGTGTCCAAAAACGGATTCCCTCTTTTTTATTCAATAAAATACTGATT
>JBKHAH010000067.1:0-18628 GCA_046542995.1 Bacteroidales bacterium | reverse complement strand
ATTATTGTACTTTATCTCTGTAATTTCAAGTTTACACCAGGTCCAGTCGCCCTCCTCAAGTTTCCATGTGGCACGGCACTTTGAAGGGATTCTAACACCCTCAAACTCGGCATACTCATCCACATCTATCACCCACTCGTAGCGCTTGGCATCGGGATCGTTGCCCTTGTAGCGCAGCGCGCTAAATTTTACAAAATCGCCCTGCTGATTAAAGTAGAAGGTGCCCGAGCCAGTTGTACCCTGGTAGTTCATTGTGGCTTTTGCTGTTAGCGAGTCGATTTCTTCCCAAGTAACATAAGGGCTAAGAACTGCCGATGGGAACCAAACCATCTCGCCAAGGTAGCGCTGCAGGGTGCCTTCGTCCATTTTATGGCCAGTCTCTTTCCCAAGGTTGATAATAGAGTTCATCCTCATCTGCATTTCGCCCTTGCCATCCACAAACTTATCGCGCCCTTTTATGTGGATGATAGGCGACATTTTCATATCCACAGTCCAGATAAATGCCGGCTTATCCACAGTAAAATATTGCTGTGCGGTGGCATTATGCCAACTTTCCTGTTGGGGTTTTAGCTTCATTAGAAAATTTTGGGTAAGCCAAACCGTTTGGATTCTTTCTTTTCCGATTACACCCGATGTATTTAACCAACTCTTCACTGGGGTTGGTAGATGTGCTATATCATTCTCGCTTACAATCTCTTTTGAATACTCATCAACAGAATTTAGTATATATTGGGTTTCGCTTTTAATCTTCTTGCTAAACGCGCAGCTGGAAAAAGAGAATACTATGGCTATTGCGATTACTATATTGGGAATTATCCCAAACTTTGCATCGCTCCAATTCGCTATAATTAGGATGACGGATATTACTGTGGCTAGGCTTGCAAAAAGCATCCAGATATTGCTGTTAAGCCAGTAAAATATGCCCGAAAGGGCAAATAGCAGGAAGACAACCAGCCAAAGTAATGCTGCTAGTTTGGGAATTTCCGATTGAAGATTCTCGATATTGGCTAGGTTAAATCCTTTGGCAAAGCCCATTAGGTGGATTGCACCGTGGATTAGCATAATGGTTGATAGTATGTATTTCATAGCTATTAGTTTTTTAGATTTTACTTTAAGGCAAAGCCTACTGTTAAGTAAAAATGGTTTTTATACTGCATTGGCTGCTTTTCAATGGAGAATCCGCTGAATGAAATAATGGGTGAGTACCCTGCTCCAACAAAAAGGTTTCTTTTCTCACTTATTATGTACCTATAGCCAATGTTTGGCACAGCCAGGTAGCTGTATGATGATGAGCTGAAAGAATCGCCAAGTCCGCTTACAAAGGATGCTGCAATGGAATTTGAAACTCCTAAAACTGCTTGGTGATTCTTATATCCTCTTATATAGTTTGCTCCGGCAATTAAGCTAAAAGTACCGGTTGAGAAAGATCCGTTTACAAAAACGGGAAGGTAGCCAAGTCCAACTTTAGGGACAATCCTACTTTCACCAATTCTAAAAACAGCGCGTTCAAAATTAACTGATGTGGCCAGGCCGGCACCTCCAAGTTCAAATGAAAGTTGATTAGCCCTGGAATGCTCCTGTGAATATCCTGAGCTGATTATAAGATATGATACGACGATTGTAAAGATTATCTTTTTCATAGCACGATTTTTAAATATTGGCTGGATTAAATTCTATATCGTCAACTGTTGCCCGAATATACTCGTACGATGTGGAGGGTAGATGCCACATTAAGCTGAACTCGCTGGGGATAAGAATTCCATCGAACTCCTTGTAATCAGCAACATATACAGTCCAAACGTGATTCTCAACCCTATCGCCAGAGACAAGGTACCTCTCATCGGTTTCGAAATGAGTAACCAGATGGTTCTCATCAAAATAGAATATGCCCGAGGTCGATATACCCGCATCGTGAATGGTTGCCTTTGCTGAATAATCGGTTAACTGCTCCCATTCAATATATGTATTTAGGCAGGCCGATGGGTTAAAAACTATTTCGGCAAGAATGGTAAGCAGTTCGCCAATATCCAGTTCAGGGCCATCTGCAACCTGAAAGGGGATTGATGGGAAAAGCCTGATATCCAACTTCCCCTTACCGTTGTAGTAGTAATCGAGCCCGGTTATTTTCCCCAGCGATGAGTCTATTTCCCCAATCCAGTTGCGACTTACCGGACCGTAAGTAATATAGGTTACAGCATCCATAGGAGCCCAGGGGGCATCCTCGCTCAATTTAAAATCGCCTGTGTAGGTAAACTTGACACTGTTAGCGTAATATGTTCCAACCACACCCGTTGTCTCAAGGTAGTTCTGAACAACAGGAGGGAAACTGGCTAAATGCGAATCTTCAATGAGGTATGAATTTTTAGCCGAGCGGTTAAGTAGATATTCCATCTCGTTCCACTCGCTCTTCTGGCACGAAACAGCAAACAGGGTAAGAGCAAGAGCAACAATTTTTAATTTAATAAGTTTTTTCATAGCGTTTGATTTAATCACTTCATCAGATTTTAATGCTTAATAATTACACGGCAAACATAATCTGATTATCTTATCAAGCGGTATCAACAAAAAGGATAGGGGTATCATTTTACCAAAAGCTGGTCTCATTAACCTGAGACCTTTTGATACTGCCTAACATCCAACATCTTAAACTGGCAGAAGGAATACTTCCCGAATTCTTAAAATATCCTCAAACCATTTTGCAGACTCAAGATTCACCTCTTGAGGGAGTATATTCAAAAATAGTTCGATTGTGTTGATTTTTTCTTTAATGACAAATTTGGGTTAAATTAATTCCACCAACGGATCAACAAGCAACTGATTCCCGGAAATCTGCTCTGATGCTGCTCTGCAGCCGCCCTTGCAATTGTCGTATAGTTTACAATCGCTACAAAAAGTAGGTATTTCGGTTGTCCATCTCAATGAGTAATCTGAATACAGCATTTCGGCAAATCTGTTGTTGAAAATATTGCCTACAATTACTGGAGAGTGATTACATAACCGAACATTGCCGTGGTAGTCAACTGTAATGGGTCTTTGCTTAGGGTCGGCCGGGCATGTGCCGAAAGCAATATTGCTATAGCTCTCGGGATTTATTATGCAGTGCGGTGTACAAACATTGGACGCGATCTTTATACCAATCTGCTTTGAAACTGAATTTAAAAAAGAAAAAGCTGCATTTAGTAAGTCTTTGCTTAACGATAGTTCCTTAAAGTACTTACCGCTGCTAAGGTTATATCGGTTAACCATAATGGTGGCTAAACCCTTATCTTTCAAAAGATTTAGCACATCTGGCAGATCGTTGATGTTATGGGCGGTTAACACAACGGTTGGGATTACTGTTGCACCACGTAATAGTATATAATCGATGCTTGCCATTGTTTTAGCCCAAGAACCAGCTGTTTGGGATAATTCGTCATGAACATTTGGGTTATGGGAGTTTACTGTAATTTGAAATTGAGTAACACCAGCAGAAATAAGAGCATCGAAATTTGACTTATTCTCGGTGTTGGCATTTGTAATTACATGAGGTTTAGCATTATTAATAGATGTATGAATTGCGCACTCCTCAAGATACTTAGAAAGCAAGGGTTCGCCCCCTGTAAATGTGATGTAGCTTGGCTGGGCTATGGCAAAAATTCTTTTTAAAACGCTGAAAGGATTATGTTTTGAAACTTTTGAATTATGCTGCATTCTGTTATAGCAATACTTGCACTGCTGGTTGCATGAATGTGTAATTTCGAAGTTGATATTTGAAAACAACTCTTTCATACTAGGGGAGCTCGAATTTTAAAATAATGATTGCATCCCTCTCGCAAATCTCACCATCTATGCTTCCTGGCCAAAACCGGGGCATCATTGCAACCAACCGCAATGCCTCTTCATCTAAGCCATATCCGCGCCCCATTAATACTTTTGAATCGACCAGTCGCCCTTTCGTATCAATAAATACTCTAACAACCACTGAACCCTGAACTTTATTTTTTAGTGCTTCCTCGGGGTAAACAACATGTTTTCGAACAAACCTATTGAGGGCTCTTTGTCCGCCACGAAATTTTGGTTCAACAAGTTTTAACCCAGGTAGCCAATCGTAGCAATAGAATGGTTCTTGCTCTTTTAATTCTACATCGATCGATAGAGTGTCAATTTTGTGAGGATCGTTAGGGTAATTTATGGTTTGAGCATCGGCTGCCCTACTACCTAGAAGAGCAATGCCGACAATTATTTTCAACCTTAACAACCAATTTAATCTAGCTTTATCTGTGATCCAGCAAAAAAAGGCGTATGATACTGCTAGTAAGTACGATTTAATGCTATTCCTGCTCATTTGTTCTATCAATTTTTTTTATAGTGCGCTCGTAACCTATAAACCAATAGGTTATAGCAAAACGTTTTAATGTGTCGGGTACTGTAAATGTGTATTTGCCCTCGTAATCGGTTGTTGTTTTGTAAATGAAGGTGTCTTTTACGAGTTCATCAACCATAAAGTACTCACCATAGACTAATTTATTCTGAGTTAAGATACTTTCAATTGGTACAATCTTCACCTCAACGCCCTGAATAGGAGTTTTGTGTCTATCTCTTACAACCCCTTCAATAATATCGGTTTTGTTTTCTGGCGAAGCATCAACCATAAAAACGAACGCAAGAGTTAAGAACAAAGTAATCATATTGATACGTTTTGTTGTTTGATTATTTAGGCAAGGTTTTGTAGCTATTAAAAAATCATGTTCATTTGTGTCGAAAATCGTCATGGGTGTTTCGTTTCATATCCTTGTTTTTTCTCAATTGAAGAACAATCCCCTTGTTGTTTAACCAGCACATCAGAATAGATATTTGTTACTCTTTCACCCTAACTAAACAAAGTTAACCATATAGGGAGAAATACTATAATTAGAATAACTAGGTAAGATTGCCAATAGTAGTTAATTTCAAATAATCCTATTAGTACTAGTAGCTCGCTATCCTCTATGGCTTCAATTCTCCCCTTTGTGAAGGCGCCAGAGAAATTCAACAGGGAGCCATTGGAGTCGAAAGTTTCCATTTTGTATTCCAGATGTTCTCCGCTTTTAACTCAACCGTTCTGTCATTAAAAACTATACAGGATTTGGTTTTCCAACTATTGTAAACAATTCTACCAATCACCTCCTTATTTGAAAAGTCAAATATATCTGTATGCTGTTTAAAGAATCCTTTGGTTTTGAAGATAACCTCATTGCCATTGATAATTCCTCTGGCCGATTGAGAAAAGGATTTTTCTTTCAAGCTGACAACAAGTGTTGAGCTTGTGTAAATGTTATAGGTGCTTGAAAAAAGTCCTGTTGTCCAATTATAGTATTTCTTCATTTTGAGCAAAATTTTATAGTTTAATGATTAATCGAAGGTACTTCCATAAATCTGTTTTCTATATACAATCTTTTTCCCCGGCGTATCGTAAATCTCCATAATTGCTCCCTCCTCATCGTATCCTTTCTCCTTTACAAATTTGTTAAGTGCAGGGTAAGCCTTCATAATGCCAAACATTACCGAGAGTTTTCCTTTGTAAGGAAATTCTGCCACAATGTACTTGCCTTTGGGGTAGGTTTTAATTTTGAAGTTGCCCTCAAGTTCGCTTACCCTTTGAATATCCGATTCTTCCAAGATGCAACCTAACTCGGAGCGCAGCTTGCTGGTTTCCACTTTTTTCGGATTATCGTAGTAGATGCCAAAGCCCTTAAAGGTTTCAATGTTGTAATCGTTTAGCAGCGAGTAGTAAACCCTATCCATTACCACCCCGCTTTGGCGGTAGTCGCCCGTCATTTCTTCATAAACAAGGGTTTCGCCACCCTGCTCCATCACGCTAAACTGGATGCTCTTAAATGCACCCCAGTAAGCTGCAAAGCCTAAAACAACTGTAACTATTACTGCTACAGTAATGATGATGATTTGAAATGTTTTCATAACGATTATGATTTTAGTTATTAGTGATTATTTTTTAGTTCAAGTATTTTCACGCCCATCGATGTAAGCTCATTCTCTGTATTATTAACTAGCTCTGCGGCATTTTTTGCCCAGTTAGAATGACCGTTTTTTAGAATTGAAACGCAGAAACCGTTCTTCACTCCTCCTAGGCAGGTAAACTTTACGCAATGCTGCGTTGAGAGGCCACAAACCAGAATTTCATCAACGTTTTTTGATTTCAATATACTGTCAAGGTGGGTATTTGTGAAGGCATTGCCGTGTTTTTTTTGAATAACAATCCCGTTAGAACACATAGTTACCCTATCATCAATTTCCCATTCGGTAGTGTTAGGTAAAAGCATCTTATTAATATGCTGAATGTAAATAATTGGCAAACCCTTGCTGCTGTATTGCTCAATGGCAGCGTTTACTGTTCTGAAGAACAACTCGGTATTGTAAAAACCTCTCCGTTTGGTTAATCCTTTTTGAATATCAACTACAAGAAGTGCTTTCATTAGTTCGTTGTTTAAGTTGCTAATGTCATTCTAAAATGAACTATAGAGCCCTAATAAATACATTTGAAATGTTTTCTTATTAGGGTTAATAGTTTTTTGAAATTCTTAAATCTTCAGGGAATTCGTTTGTGTGTAGCCAGATATGTAGTTTTTTGTTGTAGTTGTTAATGTGTTCGTTAACTAATTCTTCAAAAACTGGGTAGTTAATCTCATTCAACTCAAAAAGTTTTTTCAAGAAAACATCGAATTTTTCATCTCCCATTTTCTCCCATAAATCAAAGAGGAATAGCCAGACCCTATCATTTAGAATGAAATTATCTTTATATAAGCCTATTTCATTCGCACGAATCTCTAGTATTGGTTTTTCACTTGGAAGTTGATTCCCTCTACTATTCTTCCCCGTTTCCCTTTTTTTAATATAGTTCTTTTCTACTCGCAGCATAATGTTTTTTGTATCAGTTTCTGAATTGATTTTATGCATTGCATAAATTTGAAAGAAACTTGGAAACCCTTCGATTACTAATGCGAAGAATGGATTCTCCTGAGCAACATCAATTTTAACGTATGGATGAACAAGTTCGTGAGCAATGGTGAACTTTGAGTAAGAAGCATTATCAAAATTATTGAAAGTATCGTCAGATAATCCTATCACATTACTAGATGATATATCTCCGTATTCGGGCATCTCTAATATGTATAATGCATTTTCTTTATTAAGTTTTTTCAGATTACTCTTGAAAACACCATTAAGCTTTTCAGTGAATTGTAATATTTTTTGAGCATTTAATTTGTTTGTAAGGTAATAAACATGAATACTTCCTTTAGTCTCAATTTTATATCGTTGTGCTGTACATTGAATGTCTCGGATAGCTTCAATTCCGGGTTCCCATACTGAAGTATAGATGTTGTTTTCAATCTTTTCAGATTTTAAGTCTCCTGTTACCACACAACGAAAGTCCGAAGGAGTTTTTACTGTTATGCTCTCAAAGTTTGCTAAAGCATTGCGTGTTATTGACCCTTTAAAAACTGGGAACCAAACGGAGTAACCATATGAACGAAGGAATACTCCTTCTTCAAGGTTAATTCTCATATAATCGGAAAGGCTTCGGACTTTAGATGGATTAAAGAAACCCGAATAGTAAATTTCAATCTCAGTTCCCTCAGGAAAACTATTATTAGGAAAAGTAATCTTAAGGGCTGTTAAGTTGTAATTCCGATTAAAGAGGATCTTCTCTGATTTATATTCAAGTTTTCGTTTATTTAAAAGAATTGAATCAATGTGAAGTTCACTATGAAGATAAAACTCAACACTATCGCTGTTTAATTCTTCTAACTTTATTTGGCTGTAAGCCCTCATGAAGTTTTTATTAGAAACAGGGTAGTTGTATAATTGCGCATTCTCAGGAAAAAACTCTGCTGTAATTTTATAGTTGGTAGCAACCTGTCCATTTAAGATTAGTGTAAAGAGCAATGCGACTAAAATGATTACTATTTTTCTCATTTTTATAAAATTTAATGATTCATACATAAATTCATAATAAATCCAACACCTATAATTAAATCAATGGAGTTAATTAAACAGTGTGCTATAATCCCAATGTATATGTTTTCTTTTCGTTTTACAAAGTATATTAGGGGTAGCACACCTATGGTACGGGTAATAATAAGCCAGGGGGTCCAGGTGTGATATAAGGCAAAGAGTGCGCTGTGAATAGGAATTGCCCAGCCTTTAAGTTTATTTGGCATTCTTGGGAGAAGATATCCTCTGAAATACAGCTCCTCAACTGTTGGTAAAATCAGCACTATGAACAGAAAGAAAAGTACATATGTAATTATCAAGTTTGTTTTTGAGTACACACCATTAAGTCCCATATCGAGCATATGGGTTGAGGGAATCCAGCTAAAAAATTGTATCAAGAATTCCGATGCGAAGCCAAATGCTTTAAACAGAATACCCGTTAAAATAAATATTACTAAGACCCACAGGATGTACTGCCAAATTTTGAGAGGTTTCTGATATCTTACGATTCCGCCAAGAAACTTTTTGCCAGTTATTTTCTTCTGGTGTAGTAGAAACCCTAGTTCGATAGGGAGAAGCACAAAAACTCCCGAAATAATTAACGCCATTACAGATGGGAAACCATACTGTTTAACTAGTGGTGCTAATAGAAAATAGCCAAACCCAACCAATACTCCTGGTAATAGATGTAGAAATATTGATTTTGCCAGTGTATGCGTATCGATCGTGTTATTCATACTTGATGACATAAATTAATACTTATCAAAATTTGTCCGTTAGCTCGCGAAGTATTGAATTGAACTTTTCTGGCTCCTCCATTATTGGGCTATGTGCGGAGCTCTCAAATGAGAAAAAACCTTTTTGTGGTGCTTTAAGTTGATTGAAGAATTCCTTAGCCAATGGGTATGGGGTTGTGTTGTCGAATATTCCGTGGAAAATGTAGGTGGGAACGCTCATGCTATCAATTTCGTTGAATAGATTCGTATTCATAACATCCATCCACAAATGTTCCAACGAAAACATATTCCCATTCATAAAATTCAACTTTTCGGCCATTGTGTAGATTCCCGAATTCATGACCAGCTTCACCAGTGGCATCATACCTCTTATTTCTCTTGTTGAGCCACCTCCATAACGGTTTACAAACCTTCTTTCCATCATTAAATAGTTTAGCCACTTGTCAACATTTGCGGTGGAGTCGGGAAAGTTTATGCTTTTGAGCGTTTTAATGGCTTTGGTGTCGTTACGCTCAATGGCTTGGTTTAAAGCCCACTTGTAGGATATTTGCTCGCCCTTAAACTGATGGCACACCTGCCCAATGCCAAAGTATGCGTGGTAAAGCTCGGGGTATTTGTAGGCTGTAATAATCCCCAGCATTGAGCCCCACGAGTGCCCCATCAAAAATATCTTCTCGCGATTAAAGCGATTGGCAAGATACTCGCTTAGCTCACGGGTGTCGGAAATCATCTGACCAAGATTCATACTCTCGGCAGGGATACTCTTTGAATACGATTTACCCGCTCCCCGCTGCTCCCAATACACCATAACGTAATCATTTTCAATACCGGGGTTGTAATGCTTAATAAAGGCAACCTCTGGACTTCCAGGACCACCATGCAAGAACAGCATAATAGGCTTGTTCTGATCAGCTCCCCGAATAATTAGGTATTGCTCCTGTCCGCCGAGCGTAACTTTTTCTATTACAGAGATACTGCCCTCAATTGGTTTGCCCGCTGAATCGGCAAATTGTTTAGAAACACCTGGACTTTTAACCCAAAGGGTTATAGTAGCAAGAATAATAACCAGAGCATTTGTAATAACAAAATACAGCATAATTTTAAAAATCTTTTTTTTCATCACTTTTCTGTTTATGGTTAAGGTTGAGTTCGGTTTTACTAAATGTTATTAGGATTATGAAGGATTGATTTACTTTTAAGTTAAAAATACACACATATTATGCTGCAGCACTTTCAATTGCTTGGTTTCTGCCTTTCGCTGCCAGAAGAAAAAAAGCAGGGAGAACACCAACATCTGGCTAAATATTTCAGGTATTCCTACAGCAAGACTTTGTATAAATTCAGAAGCTGAACCACTAAAGTCAATAAACTCGGTTAGGAATATGGGGGATCCCAAAATTGTTAGTCCAATCATTAGTAAATATAGCAGCGTCCATCCATATTTTTTTGAAATGTAACTCTCATAGTAGGGGTAAAGTAGCAATGCAAGCAATGTGCCTCTGAATATTTGTCCGAAGAATACCAGAAGCACAGCTTGCAAGTTTTCCATTGGTCTCCAAAGTTTAAATATTTCCATTGATTCTAAAGCATCGTTGTAACCCGATATCTCATAAAATATACCTCCTACAACCCAGTATGTGAATAGGTGTACTGCCATAAACCTTAGGGTGTATCCCTTTAGGTTTTGAGATTTTAGTGAAAATGAAGCATCTAACTGAAATGATTTGTTTTTGGCAAAAAAACTCTCTACCCAAAAGATTAACCATGCAAAGAGTAGCATCTGAATGCCCACTGCAATAATAACGGAGATGTGCTCTTCGGCGGAGATAACAGTATAAATTATTCCTTCAATTGAACCGGGTTGTGGCTCAACAGAGCATAATAGTCCAACAGCCCACATTGAAAGGAAAAGCAGAAAACGCCCTCCCTTGCGATTAAAAACTACATTATAAAATGGATAGAAAACAACCCCAAATGCCAATCCCCGGAGTAGTTGCCCAGCTATGGATGTGAGGCTTAGCGTGTGGAAAGGCTGATACATATCTAAAGCTACCCGGTTGGATTCAGGTAGTGAGTTCTGAATCAATAAGAATACTGCAGCAATTGCTAGGTGTATAGCAATGTGGATAAGTGCAAACCTTGCAATAAATATCCACAGGTTGGGTTTCACATTGGTTTTCATGTTGTTTTATTTTTTGTATACTCAAATTATCTTGGCGGTTAATTCTTGGCAAAGGAGGAAGACCTTTTCCTGAACAGCCTTTTTGTCAGCATAAGCTGGGTAAACCGAGGTTCCCATAATATCTTTAAGAGCTGGATTCTCAGATGCTACTTTCATCACCTCAAGCTTGTCGTTAAAATGCTTGCCAGTTATGGCATTATACTTTTCGGAGGTGCAAATCTCAAAGTAATTATTGGCCATATACGAAGGGTGAGGGAAAAATATATTTTGGATTTGGGCAATTAAACGCCAGGGCATCTTAAACTTCTTTAGAGTTTCTTTTGACATTCTAGCGCCGTTAATCTGAAGGGAGAAAAATTTCACACCAGACTCCTTGTGCTCTTCAGCCATTCTAAAGGTCAGCATAAGTAATGCTATTTTAGAATTGCGGTAGCAATTATAAACGCTATGCTTATAATCCTTATCCTTAATTGTTTGCAGATTCTCAAAATCAATTTGCTTTTTGGGTGAGAAGAAATGCTTAATAATATTGCTGGATGCATTAAGAACTCTTGGGTCCTCTGATCTTTTTAATGAATCAAGAAGCAGAGTAGTAAGAAGAAAGGGACCAACCACATTAGTGGCAAAAGTTAGCTCAATACTGTTTTCGCTTAGCTTGTACTTTGCTCCATGCTCAAAATATCCAGCATTATTTATTAAGATATCCAGTTTTGCGAAATTCTTGTTAAACTCTTCTGAGAACTCCTTAATTGAGTCAAACGAAGACATGTCCAGTTTCATTAATTGAATATCTTTATTGCCAGATATTTTAATAATTTCTTCTTGAACTTCCTGGCTTTTCTCCATATTCCGGCAGGCCATAACAACCTTGAAATTATTCTGTGCAAACTTTAACGCAGCTTCTTTTCCTATGCCTGAGTTGGCTCCAGTAACAATTACAATCCTTTTCACTTTTTAGCATTTATATTTGACAAAACATAAAATCATCATCATATTCAATGCCAAAGCATGTATGTGGTTGAATGTGATGATGATGATGTTTTTAAAAATGCTCTATGACTGTACGCTAGCCAACACCCAATGTTCGCAAACGAACATTCAATAAGTGTTCTTGGAATGATTTAACAATTTACTCTTGCCCTAAAGCAATGATGCGTTAAGCAAAGGGTTAGGTAGAGAATGTACACTTTATCAAATATAATTGATAGTTTAGTTATTCTTTTTTTCAAAAGTTTCTTCTTTGCTCTTCTTTATTCTCTTAATTACTAGGTAAATGATTATACAAAACGAGATCATGACAAAGAAGATTTGAATTCCCAGGATAATTTTCAGAGCATTCATCCTAATGGAGTTTTATTGCAGTCCCATAAGCCAGAATTTCGGCTGCTCCGCTTGCAACCATTGCTGTTGTAATCTGTATCCCTACAATGGTATCGGCACCCAATTTTTTGGTGTCTTCAGTCATTCTTTGTAATGCTTGTTCTCTCGCTTGAGCTTGCAGCTAGGTGTACTCCTCAATCTCGCCACCTACAATGTTTTTTAAACCAGCCACAATTTCGCGGCCAATGTTTCGGCTACGCACTGTGCTGCCTGGTGCTATGCCTAAAATTTCTGCAATATCTCTATTGAGAACGGAATGTGTTGTTGAAAGTATCATGCTAGCTTATTTTAAGTTTGTTTTATTAGACATATATGTTACGATTTAAAGTTGAAAGAATATGTTTCCTTAGTTCCTTTGAATTTATTGCACCCGTAATATGCCCACAATCAACTGTTTTTAAGGGATAACCGTTGTAGCTCTCTCTCTGAACATCGTACTCAATAAATTGGTCATACTTTGAAAGGAGCGGGTAGAGATTTTGACCATCTATCTTTTTAAAAGAATCATCAAAATTTAGTACATTTCTAATCTCCTCAGGATTATTTAATGCAATATCGGAAACCATTTTGCGGTATTTGCTTTTTAGGAAAAGCTCTCCTAAAAATGCTCCAGCCATTAGTGGAGCATAGGCAGTTGATGTGTTGTATATTGCCCTGTGTAGATTTGTTACCCAGCCACCAAGGCTAATGCCTGTTGTTATTATAGGTTCTGATGATATTCTTCTAATTTCCTTAATAATCTCCTCGTTAAGTTTTACCGATGTGGCAATCATAGCTGTAAAGTTGCTTAGGTTTACCATGCTATTCTGATATTGCTTTAGCGAATTGTTATGAAAGGGTGCCCTTACAACTATCAAATTGGCGTCCACTTTATCTTTAGTATTTATAAATATATTGTAGAAGGTGTTTTTTGCGGTTTTCTTAAAATCGAATGGTCGCTCATTGTTGCCATGATGGTAAATAATGGTTGGGTACTCACTACCCATCCATTGTGCCACCCTGAAGGCTGGGTCGAGTTCGCCTACCGAGGTTTTTGCTTTTACATCATAAATTCCCTCTCCTTCCATTGTTGGAAATTCAAGTTCTGCGGTGGCAATCAACTCTTCAAATGGTTGGCTTTGTAGGCTATTTGCAAAAAACTTTTTCTTGCCAGCTATTAATGCTCCAACCTTTGCTGTTATGTTATCGAGTAGAATGTGCTTATTCATTTCCAAACTTTTTTAAAATTTTAATCTGCTGAGTTTTGAAATTTTTTTCAACTATCAAGCCAAAGTGTGTAATAACATGTGATAGAGATGTATATGAAAAAGAATAGTTAAGGTTTACATATAAAATAATGTTCAATGTTGAGCACAAACTGTACGAATATGAACACTTTAATTGCGTTTAGACCAAGATTTATAAATAGGAGAAGATTCTTATTTCCTAATAATAAGAATTATAGGGCATATGGCACGATGTTTATTTGAATATGATAAGTTTAACTAAAACTACTTAAAATGAAGTTAATTACAACAGTTTTTGTAGCGCTCATGGCGTTAAGTTTCCAGAATGCGATTGGGCAAGACTCGGAAAGCATTAAAGATGTGATTAATAAGGCCTATGTTGAGGGAATCCATAATAAGGGTGATTTAAACAATACTCGCAACGGGTTTCATCCTGAATTTAGAATGTTTGCACTACGTAATGGTGCTGTTTCAAAAGTGTCAATTAATGATTGGATACAGCGGATTGAGAATAGCAGAAAGCGAAATCCTAATCCTCCCGCCCAAAAGACAAAAGCAAAATTCTTATCTGTTGATGTAACGGGGAGCGTTGCCTCCGTTAAACTTGAACTACACAGAGGTGGTAAACTACTTTTTACCGATTACCTTTTTCTATATAAAGTTGGGAATGAGTGGAAGATTGTTAGCAAGGTATACAATGCCCATTAAATCTTAAATTTAATTCGATTTATTAGAATTAGCCCTGGTGAAAACTCTCTTTTTTAGGTTGTTTATTCCCAGGGTTTCTTCATTCCGTTTAAGGGTTCTGACCAATGCTGTACAATTTTTTATGAATATGCATAATGCCCCAATTAAATTGCTAAAATTCGACAATGGGTATAAGCTTTAAAAAATCTTTTGTCTTAATTCCGATATAATGCTAGCATCCATTATGTAAATATTATTTTGCTTATTACCTGGGGTTAGCGAAAAGTTAAGAATTTGATTGTATGTAATGGGGTGTCTGATGCTGGATTTATTGATTCTATTGCTTGTAAAAAACAAGTAGTTGCCACAATCAGAAACGAACGGACAGAATTCGAATGAAGGAGAATTAATACCCTCACCCATATTTCTTGCTTTAGTCCATTGGCCATTTGGTTGTTTGAAACTAATCCACAAATCACCACTCCCCATCCCTTGCCCCCAACCACTTGAGGTGAAGATAATATAGCTTTCATCTCTTGCCACATAGGCATTAAACTCATCTTTTGATGTGTTAATTGAGCCGGATAAAGCATTTACGGTTTTGTACTTTCCGTTTTCAAGCGTTGAGTAGTAAATATCTTCTCCTCCCGTTCCTATTCCATCGTTGCGAATGCTACACCAGTATAACGTGCCGCTATTAGTTAATGATGGGTAAAACTCGTTTGCTTCAGTATTTATTGGTTTGCCAATATTTACAGGTTCTGACCAACCTCTGTCTTTCCTGTCAACATACCAAATGTCAAAATCTTTTGTTTCTCCTCCTTCATCCAAAGGCCTGTTCGATGCAAAGTACAGCCTGTTACCGTCAGGTGAAAAATGAGGCTCAAGGTCGGAGTAAACTCCAGAAAATGTGGCCACTTGAGGCTCGGTCCATCCGTTTGCTGATTTTCTGGTAAACACAATTACTTGATTAATGTAGCTTGAAATGGTATAGTAAAACTCATCACCACTGGGCGATAATGCAGCATCGCGCTCGGCCATATGGGTTGAAACCAGATTTGGGCCAAAAATTTGTACACCCTCTGTTTGCACTTCGAAATTTAAATCTGCCTGCGTTGGTTTACTAACGTTTGTACAGGCTAGCTGTATTGATAAGAAAAACAGGATTATCCCATTATTTTTTAGCGAATGGTGTCGTTTTTTAAGTTTCATAACCGTATTTTAGTAATAATTAGCGTAGTTTTTTGTAATTGTAGTTGTATCACAATCTATTTAGACATTCAAAAATATTAATATTCATAAAACGGTATTGCTCGTGGGTGAGCGAATGGATTGTAATTATTTCCATTTTTAGTAATTTATAGTTAATAGTAATACTTATTGTTGGTAAAACTGTAATAAAATCTGGCCAGGGCGATAACATCCATGCAATATTTCCACGGGTATGCTCAAGGCTCGACCATGAAAAACAGCTACTGTTTGGTTTATCCTAAAATCGAATAGCAACCGCTTGGCATTAAATGTGTACCCAAAAGTAAAGTATGGGCAAATATTATGGAAATGTACTTGGTTTGCCTGCATAAAATAGAGGATTTGACTCTCTCTTTAAAAAGATCATCAAAATTTAGCATGCTTCTAATTTCTTCTGGATTATTTAATGCAATATCTGAAACCATTTTGCGGTATTTGCTTTTTAGGAAAAGCTCTCCTAAAAATGCTCCAGCCATTAGTGGAGCATAGGCAGTTGATGTGTTGTATATTGCCCTGTGTAGATTTGTTACCCAGCCACCAAGGCTAATGCCTGTTGTTATTATAGGTTCTGATGATATTCTTCTAATTTCCTTAATAATCTCCTCGTTAAGTTTTACCGATGTGGCAATCATAGCTGTAAAGTTGCTTAGGTTTACCATGCTATTCTGATATTGCTTTAGCGAATTGTTATGAAAGGGTGCCCTTACAACTATCAAATTGGCGTCCACTTTATCTTTAGTATTTATAAATATATTGTAGAAGGTGTTTTTTGCGGTTTTCTTAAAATCGAAGGGGCGCTCATTGTTACCATGATGGTAGATTACCGTGGGATAATCCTTGCCCTTCCACTTGGCAACGCAGAATGCGGGATCGAGCATACCCATCAGGGTTCTTGCAGGAACATCAAAAGCCCCCTCACGGTCAATGGATGGCATTTTTAACTCAAGTGAATTTATGTTCTCTTCAAAAGAGTTACTTGCAATGCTCTTTACAAAAAACTTCTTCTTTCTAGCCACCATTGTACCAATGGATGCTGTAAAGTTATTGAGTAGCATATGCTTGTTCATAATCACTGAATTATTAAATGTATATTTTAAAAAGTAACGTGTTACTCTAGAAACAGTTTTCATACCAATATCCATAAAACACACATAATTAGGAGTATGTAAAATATGTAATGATGGATTGATTACTGCTATGTGTTCAAAGGTGGACATTGCTTGTGCGAATACGAACACAAAAACCTAGCTTGTAATGAAGTATTTTAATGCCAATAAATTTTAAAATATTTAGTAACCAGCATGATAGGCTGTGTGGCACGATGTTTATTCGCAACATGATAAGTTTAACTAAATATTTTGTGATGAAACTAATTACAACAGTTTTTGTAACGCTCATGGCGTTAAGTATCCAGAATGCGATTGGGCAAGATGCGGAAAGCATTAAAGATGTGATTAATAAGGCCTATGTTGAGGGGATCCATAATAAGGGTGATTTAAACAATACTCGCAACGGGTTTCATCCTGAATTTAGAATGTTTGCACTACGTAATGGTGCTGTTTCAAAAGTGTCAATTAATGATTGGATACAGCGGATTGAGAATAGCCGTAAGCGAAATCCGAATCCTCCTTCCCAAAAGGCAAAAGCAAAATTCTTATCTGTTGATGTAACGGGGAACGTTGCCTCCGTTAAACTTGAACTGCATAGAGGTGGTAAACTACTTTTTACTGATTACCTTTTTCTGTATAAAGTTGGGAATGAGTGGAAGATTGTTAGCAAGGTTTATCAAGCATACTAATCTTGTTGGGCACAAACTCACAAATATATTTAGCAATAATATTGTTTAACTAAAAGTTTGTTATCGGTAATGTTATGAAAAAAAGAAGATGTTTAGTGTTAGACAACAAAATATTAAGTTTCGTTTGTATTATTATTTTGTTTAATATATTCATGCCGATTTTAGTATGCTCCCAAACTCAAATATACAAAGGAAATGTAATATATGATTTTACTTTTGTGGATTTGGCAGTTAAGTATTTCGAAACGGGAAATGAAAAGTATGTTGAGAAAATTGCAGAAACTGATGCAGCGCACCATATCTATGGTTTTGCAAAAGATTTTAGCCATGATGTATTTGATTATGGTTATCCACTAAACTCTTCTCTTGCTTTTTGCAAAGCGTTGTTATCTCCTTTCGAAGTTAAAAAAGAATCATTACCACAATTTTTAGCAAATCTTGAATTTGCAAAAAAAGAGATTGCTGCATATGATATTCCCCGACAGATTGGCAAGAACTATTTGCCTGAAGACTTTGAATTTAGAAAACCGACCTATCTGTATTTTACTTTTGGTTTTGATATGGGTGTTGCTTATAATGGGAATGCTAGTTTAAACTTAGCGCATCTTCATTTTTTACAAGATAAGGAAGAAATCAAGTATTATTCAATTCATGAACTACATCATGCCGGATATTTACAGAGATCTGATGACACCATTCCTGCTTTAAACTTTAAAACTTATTCAGATGTTTCAAGTTTCATAGAACTGTTTACTCATCTTGAAGGTATGGCTACTTATTCAGCATTACGGCTTAGAATGGTTGAAAATAAAATGAATTCTGATGAAGACTATGTGGCACTACAAGATTCAGTGTTAATGAATCAACTTGAAAATGAATTTTTTGATATTTATAACCATTTCAAATATTCCCCAGATAAATTGTTTCGGGATAATGATTGGGAAATCATTTTCGAGCTTTCTAAAAAACGTTATTTTTATAGAGTGGGTGCTATGATGGCAAAAATAATTGATGATAAACTTGGTCGAAAAAATTTAGTAAATCTAATTAATGAACCACCAATTGAGTTTTTTAAAACATACATGGAACTAACAAATTAAATAAACAGTAATATATTGCATAGTTAAAGTGTTATAAAATGATATAACAAATAAACCTCAGAAGCCAGTGCCCAACACGCAATATAGCCAATGGCGGGGAAAGTGGTAATTTGAAACGTTCTGCCCCGCATCAATGTTTGTAACGGTGTATTGTGACGAAGCCCGCAAACCGCCACTTGCCATATACATAACGTTATTTGCTAGAATTAAAAAGCGAGGGACCATCTAGAATTCATGGGCGCTCGCTTTACCAATTTTATCCGTTCGTCTATTTCTTATTATCCACATAATAATTC
>JBKHAH010000066.1:0-18689 GCA_046542995.1 Bacteroidales bacterium | reverse complement strand
AGCCGAACGGGGGGAATGTACTTGGGATACGACTGTGAGGTCAGCAAGAAGTCCTACTCGAAGTTAGTAAGTGAGGTCAAGTGCACACGATTTGATGTTTGGGCAGTCTCGTGGCAACAAGTTGCAGACCTGCTTAACAGTAAAATCATGGGCTGGATTCAGTACTACGACAAATTTCGTCAAAGAGCCCTGACAAAGGTCTTTCACCGACTACATCTCAGGCTGATAAAATGGATTATGAATCGTTTCAAAAGGTTTAGAGCGCAAAAGAGGAAAGCGATGAGTTACCTCAAATTCGTTCATCGCAGGTACTCCAACTTGTTCTATCACTGGAGAATCGGTTACCATTTGGTATAGTCTGTATAACAAGAGCCGTATGAAGCGAGAGTTTCACGTACGGTTCTGTGAGAGGCATGGGGTGAAATTCCCTGTGCCTACTCGACATTCTATCGTGTGGTAACGAAGCAAAAAATTACTAAATTTACTCCATTAGCAGAAACTACAAATTCCATAATCCCGATGGGGTTTGCTTCGTTAGTTTTGCCGTGGTGGAATGGATAGATGTTTTCACCCGCAATGATTATAAGGATATACTAATCGAGAGCCTTGAATATTGCTAACGGGAAAAGGCATGGAGATTTTTGCTTGGTGCATAATGACCAACCATATGCAAAGCCACACGAGAGGACTCGTGCGGCAGCGAGGGGTACGACGATTATGTTCCCGATGAAAGCATCAAGGAGCTTAAAAAATCTATGTACTCTTAGTGTCATGTCACACATTTATTGACGGAATCGCACGGATTACAAACCGAGCGTACTATGCGAACTCGACGAAGTCAATCCGCACGAGCCTATTCCGCTTCCGAACGACAGTAAAAAAAAAGAATAACTATATTTGCGCTCGAAAAAATAATACAAACCATAAATTATTGAATTATGATTATTAAGAAATTGGGCATTTTGCTCATGGTATCCGTTTTAATTTATTCGTGCAGCAAAGATGAGACTCCATTAGATGAGCAAACTCCAATAGTTGCAGATTTTGAATTAACTGTTACCGGGGAAGCTCCAGACGCTGTGATTTCCATTGAAAACAAGTCAACAGGTGCTACTGATTATGAGTGGATTTTTGGTCAGGGTGCAAATATTGAATCTTCTCCACAGCAAAGCCCTTCAGAGCTTAATGTTGACAAAGCTGGTACTTTTTCAGTAGTTCTAAAAGCGTCGAGTGGTTCAGAAGAAAAGACCAAAGAGAAAAGTGTTAATATCACAGGATATAGTGCAATTTATTTTTATGAGAACGTCCATTTGGGCTATGAACAAGGAATAGAAACCTATGGAAGGCTCTTTTCGTCTAGCACTGGATTGGTTTATAAAGATGGGGAGGTTGACGAAGACATCGGAGGGTTAATTGATTTTGGATACACTCATATCACAGGTACAAATATGGGATTATTTGCAAGTCCAGATGATGAAAACGAAAATTTTGGTATTCCTAATGCTCAAACAACTAAAATTAGGAATTGGGTTAGAGATGAAGAGTACAACATTGAAGATTTCGATGACATTGAGAATGATTCTGGGTTAAGTGATCTTGATTTTGAAGAGGATGATGACCTTGTTCCGATGAATACTGAAAGAGTTGTGTTTTTTGAAAATGGTGAAAATAGAAAGGGGATAATTAAGGTGAAAGGGATTGAAGGTTATAAGGTAATTGCTGATATTAAAGTACAAAAGTATTAACAGCAGTAAGGAGTTTAAAAAGCGTTGAGAACCCAATCTCAACGCTTTTTTAGTATATATCTATAGCTAGTTTAGCTCCCGTTCGGCGAAGTCTGAGAGTTCGCCGTAAGCAAATCGCAATGTAAGTTCAACGAAGTTGCAGACTTCGCAACGTAGTCTGTTTAAAAAAATAAAGATGACCGTACAACATGTAAAAAAATTAAAGTATTTTTATTCAGTATTTCATTTCAAATACAAGCAGAAGCTTTATGGACGTAATATTAGAGTATCTCGCCGCAATAGCTGAGTTTCTTTCCAAGCCTATTTTTTCTCAAGGATCGTCTAAACTATCCTTGGGAACAATACTATTCCTTATAATTGGTACCTGGCTAATATTCTTTTTAGCAAAGATTATCAGCAGGCTTTTTATTGAGCGCATACTTAAGAAGTATGGTACTCAGGAGGGCGTTTCGCACGCAATTGGAACAATATTTAGGTATGTATTTGTTTTTATTGGTCTTCTGATTATTGTCCAATCAACGGGGATTGACCTCAGCGCTCTCACCGTTCTTGCAGGTGCTTTGGGGGTTGGTATTGGTTTTGGTTTGCAGAATGTTACCAATAATTTCCTCAGCGGCATTATAATTCTTTTTGAGCGACCAATTAAAATTGGCGACAGGGTGGAGCTGCCCGAACTTGAAAACCTTACAGGCGATGTGGTTAATATCTCTGCCCGAAGCACAACAATAATAACGAACGACAACATTGCCATTCTTATACCAAATTCAAAATTTGTATCCGATTCCGTTATTAACTGGAGTTACACCGATGCTAATGTGCGATTCAATATCCCCGTAGGAGTAGCTTACAAGGAGGATCCTGATGTCATTCGTAAGGTTCTTATAGATGTTGCTAAGGCACACCCTGGTGTTCTGGAATATCCAGAACCTGATGTGCTCTTTGATGAGTATGGCAATAGTAGTTTAAACTTTTTGTTGCGAATATGGACAAGTAAATATAGTAGAACGCCCAGGGTTCTAAAAAGTGAACTGTACTATAATATCTTTAAAAAATTTAAAGAGAAAGGTATCGAAATTCCATTCCCACAACGCGATGTGTACGTTAAGGAGTTTAGAAATTTTGCAGATAATGGCGAAAGAATGAAGTGATATCCAAATGAGGATTCACTCGTATGTGTGGAGGCAAGCTACTTGCTAATAATTCTTAAGCCAATCAATCCTGCAACAATCATCAGTATAAAAAGGATTTTTAGCACATCCCTCGATTCGTCAAAAAGAATAATCCCTAAAATGGCAGTAAACACCGCGCCAATGCCCGTCCATACAGCATAGGCAGAGCCAACGGGCAGTACCTTCAGCGATATCGAAAGGAGCCATACGCTTATAACCATAGAGAGGCCCGTTAGCACCGAGGGCCACAATTTGCTAAACCCATCCGAATACTTCAGGCCAATGGCCCAGCCCGTTTCAAATAATCCTGCTACAAAAAGAATAAGCCAAGCGGTAGATGTATTCATATCTGTCAAATTTTATTAAACAGTAGTATTTTGAGGATTCTTTATTAATATCTTTAGTTTAAGGGTGTATTCTAAATTTCAGAGGAGGTCATGCTGAGCATAGCTGAAGCATATTTCTCTTTACCAATCAAAAAGAGCAATCCTAACCAACTTCTGAATGCGAACATTTTTAATCTTTTGTTACTCAAAATTCTATGCAAATATGCTAATTTTCTTAATTTTGCAGTCTTGTTTTTTTATATCCCAATAAATAATTTAAGCATTTATGGAAATTCCTACTAAGTACAATCCTGCGCAAGTTGAAGATAAGTGGTACAAATACTGGATGGACAATAACCTGTTCCGTTCTGTTCCCGATAATCGTGAGCCATACAGCATTGTTATCCCTCCCCCAAACGTAACGGGTGTTCTCCACATGGGGCACATGCTCAACAACACAATACAGGACGTGCTAATTAGGCGTGCTAAAATGATGGGCAAGAATACCTGCTGGGTTCCTGGTACCGATCATGCATCCATTGCAACGGAGGCAAAGGTGGTGGCCAAACTAAAAGCCGAAGGCATAGATAAAAGCAAGCTTTCCCGCGAGCAGTTCCTTGAGCATGCTTGGGAATGGAAGGAGAAGCATGGGGGAATTATCCTTGAACAGCTTAAAAAACTCGGAGCAGCATGCGACTGGGAACGCACGGCTTTCACTATGGACCAGTCGTTGTCGGAAAGCGTAATTAAGGTTTTTGTTGATCTTTTCAACAAGGGTAATATATATCGTGGTGTACGTATGGTAAACTGGGACCCACAGGCCAAAACCGCCGTATCCGATGAGGAGGTTATTTACCGCGAAGTAAATAGTAAGCTTTACTACCTAAAATATTTTGTTGATGGTGAGGATGGACATGTAACCATTGCAACAACCCGCCCCGAAACAATCCTTGGCGATACCGCCGTATGTGTTAATCCCAACGACCCAAGGTACACAAACCTAAAGGGTAAGCGGCTTTTGGTGCCTCTCATTAACCGGAGCGTTCCTGTTATTTACGATGATTATGTTGATATGGAATTTGGTACTGGCGCGCTTAAAGTTACCCCCGCCCACGATATTAACGACTACATGCTTGGCGACAAGCATAACCTCGATACGGTTGATATTTTTAATGATGATGGTACCCTTAGCGAGGCGGCTCAGCTTTACATAGGCATGGATAGGTTTGCCGTTCGTAAGCAGATTGTGGAGGATCTTGATAAGGCTGGCAACATTGAGAAGATAGAGAATTACATGAATAAGGTGGGTTACAGCGAGCGTACCGACGCTGCCATTGAGCCAAAGCTCTCCATGCAGTGGTTCCTTAACATGAAGGAGCTGGCCAAACCTGCCCTCAAGGCTGTTATGGATGGCGATATTAAAATGTATCCCCAAAAGTTCATGAACACATACCGCCACTGGATGGAGAATGTGAAGGACTGGTGCCTGTCGCGCCAGCTCTGGTGGGGGCACAGAATTCCAGCCTGGTATCTGCCTGAGGGAGGATATGTAGTGGCTGAGACGGAAGAGCGGGCCCTTGAGTTAGCAAAGGAAAAGACTGGCAATTCTAATCTTAAACTGGATGATTTAAAGCAGGATGAGGATGTGCTGGACACGTGGTTCAGCTCCTGGTTATGGCCAATGTCAGTATTCGACGGAATACGTAAGCCAAATAACGAGGATATTAAATACTACTACCCAAGCGAGATACTGGTTACAGCACCTGAGATACTTTTCTTCTGGGTTGCACGTATGATAATGGCAGGCTACGAGTACCGAGGTGAGAAGCCATTCAAATCGGTTTACTTGCATGGAATTGTACGCGATGGTCAAAGGCGCAAGATGAGCAAATCGCTGGGCAATAGCCCCGACCCGCTCGACCTTGTTAAGCAGTACGGTGCCGACGGAATGCGCATGGGCATGCTACTCTGCTCACCTGCAGGCAACGATGTGCTATTCGATGAGAATCTACCTGAGCAGGGGCGAAATTTCTGTAACAAGATATGGAATGCTTTCAGGCTGGTTAAGGGCTGGGAGGTTGATGCATCTATCCCTCAGCCTGAACACTCTGCCGTTGCCGTTGAATGGCTAAACAACCTAATTAGCCAGAAGGTAGAGACCCTGAATGATCATTTTGAGAAGTACCGCTTATCAGAAGCGCTGATGGAGGTATATAAACTATTCTGGGACGAGTTCTCCTCATGGTTCCTGGAGATGGTTAAACCAGCCTACCAAAAGCCCATTGACGCCAAAACACAGGAGCAGGTTTTAAGTATTTTCGATAAGATGCTTCGGCTACTGCATCCATTTATGCCGTTTATAACGGAGGAGCTTTGGCAGCTGCTTGAGCAGCGTAAGCCGGGTGATAGCATAATGGAGGCTGAGCTGCCAAAAGTTTACAAATACAACCAGAGTATACTTTCCAATTTCGAGGAGATGAAGGAGATTGTGGCGGGGGTTCGAAACATTAGGCAGGAGAAGAATATTCCTAACAAGGAGAATCTGTCGCTTTTCATTAAATCATCAAAAAAGTTTGGTTCAGATATTGAGAGCGTTATTGTTAAGTTGGCTGGTCTTGATAAGCTTGAGTACACCAACGATAAGGTTGATGGTAGCGCAGCATTCATGGTGAAATCATCCGAGTTTTTTGTACCCCTTCAAGGCTTTGTGAACCAAGAGGAGGAGAAGGTCAAGTTGACCGAGGAGTTGAACTATACCAAAGGGTTCCTTAAGAGCGTACAGAAAAAGCTCAGCAATGAGCGATTTGTAAACAATGCGCCTCCCAAAGTAGTTGAGATGGAACGCAAAAAGCAAACCGATGCCGAGGAAAAAATAAAGGTTATAGAGGAGCGTTTGGCTAGCATGAACTAGCGTAACTTAGGAACAATAGAAGAGGGATGTCCAAAAGTAATATTTTCCTCATTGCTTACTAAATAGAGGTAGGGCAGACGATGACGTACTTTTTTAGCTTTACCTGTCATCACCCCATTATGCCCAAAAAATTTGGGTGGGCTCAACCAATGACAGATTTCTTGCTCTGGATGATTATTGGCGTTACGACCCTTTTGGCCTTCAGCGTGAAATCGTAGAACTCAAGGTTTGTGCGGATTGCAGGGGAAGTACTGAAGGAGTGCTGCGCTGCCAACGCATTCGGTTACTTATTGAATTTTCCTCATCAAGACAATCTAATTTAAAGCAGGCTTAATGGCAGCAATTGCACTCCGCCTGCCTTTGCTGGCAGGCAGGCAAGCTAAATTCGCGCAGCCGTAGAGTTCAAGATTTCAGGATGTAAGCCTTGATTTTTTGTTACTTTTTTATTAAGAAAAAAGTAAAGGAAGAAGTTTCATTAGGTAGCGGTAGTTTTAATATGAAAAGCCAGTCTCGTCCTTGCCAGTTGATAATAACGAAGAGTTAGAATGGAACAATTTTATGCGATTGAATGAGACTGCTTCGTTCCCGATTGAAACCGGGACAGGCTATTTCCTCCTCACCTGCCTGACTGGCGCAGAGCAGGCAGGCAGTGACGCGGGTATTTGTTTTTACTTGGCACACCCTATTATGCCAAAAAAATGGGAACTCTCTGCAATGAACCTTTTGAGGCTTTCTAGACACCCACATTTTATTACAACCCCAAAAGCCAAACGGATTCTGTTGGCTTTTCACGCCTGAGTCTATAGAGTTCACTAAGAGCACGATTCCTGTTTGTAAACTTACTCATGGCCACCCTGTAACGACCGTTCGAATGTATTATTTCAGGGCTGTGACCATTGTCTGCCAAATTGTTAAAATGCGTTTGTGCGTTGTTTAAACTCTCGAAGCTGCCCGAGATAATATAGAAAGTTTTATCTTCCTGCTGTTTTGGTTCTTGGTAGTATAGTGCCTGCTTCTTATCCGTTTCAAAAGCAACCTTCTCGTTACTTTCAGGGGGTAATTCTTGCTCAATTGTATCTAATTTTTCAAACTCAACATCATGTTCTACCGTGGATGAAGGTACATCCTTTTCATTCGCATAGGTTGATACCTCCGTAATGGGTTCGTTTTCAATTTCTCTCCAGAATTGTAGGTCGGGGATAAAGTACAACAAGCCCGAAATGAGTAATGCCATTACAGCCACAGCTGAGGCTACGCCTATTATCCAACCCTTATGAGATGTTTCTGTGCCCGGGGCGCTCTTTGGTTTGCTCCTTTTTAAAGTAATGTCTTGTTTTTGCTCTTCAGTAATTGTTTTTGCCTTGTTCTCATCAACATCAACAGGTTGTAATCCAAAAGTTGACGATAGCCTCTCCATATCATTCGTTTCCTCCAGTACAATCTTACCCGCCTTGTCTTTCTTTAAGGTACCAATATTATCAAAAAACACCGGTTCCCCTTTTTCAATGGTACTCTTAACTTTGCTAACAAACTCCTTTACAGCGTCAATAGATTCATCTCGCGATAACCCAAGTTTGCTTTGCACGAACTGCTCTAGTACATCGTCGTTAAAAGTTCGGGTTGAATCAAAACGTAGTTCCTCCTTTGGTGGCAGGAATGATTTTCCATCGGATGCGAGTTTTGCATGTTGATAACTTTGCACAAAACTCCCAAGCCCTGGTAGGCTAACAAATTTATTCTTTACAAGCAGCTCTTTTATAATCTTCTGAAGTTCCAAGTTTATCCTTTTTATTTTTAGCAAAAATAGAGAAAAAATTATGCTAAATCAATTTGTTAAAGAGATTTAGTTGAGAATACGACATAATTTCAAAAACAATTCCTCAGAAAATATTTAAATCTTATGAATATGAAATGCTAAAACAGGCTACTCCTGTCCATCCTTTTTAGTAAATTTGTATCTTATTATACCCATTTTGTGTTTTATGGCATTCATTTACAGCATTGTTATTAAAATATTCTATTTACTAATTCTTCTGTTTTCTACCTTCAATTCTAAAGCTAAACAATGGATTGAAGGACGAAAGAATTGGCATAGTAAGCTAAAAAATTCAATTAATAGTGAAGACACCATTGCCTGGTTTCATTGCGCATCGTTAGGTGAGTTTGAGCAGGGACGTACTCTAATGGAGGCCTACAGCAATAAGAATCCTAACCACAAAATACTCATCACCTTCTTTTCTCCCTCAGGCTATCGGGTGCGTAAAGATTATAAGGGCGCCGATTATGTTTTTTACCTCCCGCTTGATACCCGACGAAACGCAAAACGATTTATTACTATAGTAAAACCAAAAACAGCATTTTTTATAAAGTATGAGTTTTGGTTCCATTTTTTAAATGAGTTAAAAAGGCAAGATATTCCCACGTACCTTGTATCTGCTATATTCAGACCAAGCCAAATTTTCTTTAAATGGTACGGAGGCTGGAACAGGAGAATGCTCAGCTGTTTTACTCGTATTTTTTTACAGGATAGTAAATCAAAGCAACTTCTAGCTGGCATTGGCTATACAAATACAACCGTGGCGGGCGATACTCGTTTCGACAGGGTTTTTGCAACAGCAAAATCTGTAAATGAAATCCCGCTAATAAAGGAATTCTGTGGAGATTCCACAATTATTGTAGCTGGCAGCACATGGCCTAAAGATGAGAAGTTGCTAATTCAATACATAAATACCACAAAATCTCCTGTTAAGCTAATAATCGCTCCTCATGAAATTAGCAGCCAGCATGTTAATAATATTTGCTCAGCAATAGAGCATCAGGTTGTACGCTATACCAATCCGGATGAGAATGAATTAAAAGAATCTAAAGTGCTAGTTTTGAATACCATTGGAATGCTTGCCTCCGCATACCAGTATGGGCATATTGCTTATGTTGGTGGCGGATTTGGTGCTGGAATTCATAATACGCTGGAACCCGCAACATTTGGCATACCCGTAATATTCGGCCCAAACTATAAGAAGTTTAAAGAGGCCTGTGAACTTATTGATACAGGAGCCGGCTTTACCATAGATACTATGGATCAGCTAAACGATACTTTCTCAATACTCCTAAGCAGTAAGGGCATTCTAAAGGAGAAAGGTGATAAGGCTAGGGAATACATTAATCAAAACATTGGAGCAACTAGCAGAATAATTAACAATATTCTTTAGTTTGCACTATTTATTATGCTTGCAATACGCTTATGTTGGTTGTAATTTTTGGTATAGGAACTTTTGCGACAGGATTAAAGCTAGATTCCCTTTTTTTATTATATGTTTTTCAAGCGTTGAATGAATTTCAGAGATTACGTTTAAAACAATAAATTCAATATACACTGACTTTCAAGGAATAACTTTTATTTAAATCAAATTATATTATAACATGAAAAAAATAGTTTTAGGATTAATTTTATTGTTTTCAAGCCTGATTATTCAAGCTCAAATTAGAGTAGATGCACTTGTCGGAGGATCTAACTACTTAGGTGCAAGTATTAACGTGACAAAAGGTTTTGAATTATTTTCAAATGAAAACCAATACATAGACATGACTATTGGTCTGGGCCATGTGTTGGAATATTATAATCCAAAGACCATGCTAATTCATTTTCGATTAAATTATAAAATAAAAAAAATTGGTTTCAGTGTTGAAACTTCAAGATTTATTGAGAATTATATTAAAGATAACGAGTTGTCGAGTGATATGGTAGATTTAATACTTTATCCTAACATAAACTACACCTTTTTTACGAATCGAAAGTTCTACTTAAATATTTCTGCTGGTGCATATTTTGCGTTTGATAAATTTAGCATGCCTTCTGCTAAGAGCGAATGGTCTTTTGCTGGAGATGTAGTTCCTGGAGCCGGATTAAGAGTTGGCTATACATTTAGATAAGCAGAATATTGGATGTTGCAAGTAAAATAAATATGATATGCTTCTAAACAGTCTGACTTAAAAATCATATGACAAAAATAGGATTACATAAATATACTGACCAAAAGTAAATTCTTTAGAAATTGAAATATTTGTCTTAGTAGATTCAAAACTTTGATAAAAGAATAAATTTCAATTACAGATAAAAACTATTTTACAAGACACACACAACTACAGCCAATAGAGCACATAACCAATTGAGCCACAGGGGCATGGCAAGGTTTTTCGCTGACAGGATATTTTCTTAACTTTACTAATAGGGTTGGCGTAAACCCGCAACTGATCATACGCTAGCCGTAGTATATAATAAAGGCTAATTTTTTTTAGTTAATATGTTGTTAATAAATAAACAAGAACTCCACTTCAGGAGTATATATATATTTCCGTTATTGTAGTGTACGATAAAGCATAAAAGATTTAACTTATTTACATTGTCTTAATAATTAGTTAACCTGTTCTTTAATACAAAGAACCATATATAACCTAGTTTAGTAACCTGAAAATTTAATTAAATCTTAAAAACTATGAAAAGAACAATTCTGTTACTAAGTCTAATCTTAACAGTAGGTTTTGCAAAGGATGTATTCTCGCAAGCTAATGTTAGAGGAGTTATTAAAGATGCTCAAACTAAGGAAGTTTTGGCAGGTGCGCTAGTTGTCGTTGAGGGAACTACTGTTGGTGTAATAACTGACATTAATGGTAACTTTAACATTAAAATTCCCGAAGGACAGCAGACTCTCGACATTGGGTTTTTGGGTTTCGAGTCCCAAATTCTTGAAGTTAATGTTGATAGAGGCCAAACAAAAAACATTGGAACAATAGAGCTCGAACCAGTATCGTTTGGTATTACTGGTATTCAGGTGGTAGCAGATCGGGCCAAAGAGCGCGAAACGCCAGTTGCTTTTTCTAGTTTATCGAGGCAGGAAATTCAGGAGGTTCTTGGTTCGCGCGATGTACCCCTGGCGCTTAATATCACCCCAAATGTTTATTCCACAGAGCAGGGCGGTGGTGCTGGTGATGCCAGAATAAATGTTAGAGGGTTTAATCAGAGTAATGTTGCCATTATGTTAAATGGTGTTCCGGTTAATGATATGGAGAACGGATGGGTTTACTGGTCAAATTGGGATGGTATTGCCGATGCAACTTCATCAATTCAGATGCAGCGGGGGTTGAGCGCAATCAACCTTGCAACACCATCAATTGGTGGAACCATGAATGTTATCTCCAGCCCTGCCGAGAGAGAAGCAGGATTCACTTACCGCCAGGAGGCAGGCTCAGGTAATTTCCTTAAGGGAACTCTTTTTGGCCATACTGGTTTAGTTGACGATACATGGGCACTTAGCGCTGGTGTTGTTAGAAAAGTTGGCGATGGCATTGTTGATGGAACATGGACCGACGCATGGGCCTATTATTTTGGAGCAAGTTATATTCTAAATGAGAACAATCGCCTAGAGGTTTACGCTTTGGGTGCACCTCAGCGTCATGGGCAGAATCTTTACAAGCAGAACCTTGCTGCATACGATCAGGAGTATGCTAAGGAGTTAGGTTATACTCAGGAGGCGCTTGATGCTTTCCCGGAAGCTAACTCAGGACGATTTTATAATCAGAACTGGAATACAGCATCACCAGTTAACTACGATCGCCAGTGGTGGACAGGGAAGAAGCACCAGCGCTATTCACCCTATTTTATTAACGAGAGGGAGAACTTTTATCATAAGCCCCTTGCCAACATCAACTGGTACTCCAAACTAAGCGAAAGCGCTTCTCTATTTACAACAGCATACTATTCTGGTGGCGAAGGTGGTGGTTCGGGAACACTAGGTTCACTTCAGTGGGATTATTCCGGTCCTTCCCGTATAGTTGACTGGCAATCAACTATTGCAAACAACATGGCTGCTGATACATCGCAGGGAATACTTCGTAACTCACGTAACAACCAGTGGACGGTTGGTGCAATATCTAAACTAAAGTGGAAGATTAACGATAACCTAACAACATCCTTTGGTGTTGATACTCGTTTGGCTGAGATAGAACACTATCGCGAAGTACGCGATCTGCTGGGTGGTAACTACTTCCATTTTACAGGGAATGATTTTGAAACAAATCCTGCAAGACAGCTAGTTGGGCTTGGCGATAAGATTGATTATAATTTTACCAATACTGTGAAATGGCTTGGTGGTTATGCACAGGGTGAATATAAATCAGGAGATTTTACAGGTTTTGCCATGGCAGGTTACTCAGTTATCGATTACTATTATGTGAACCATTTTGTGGCGGGAAGCGATGGAAATGAGTTAACTCAAGAATCTGGAATTATTAGCGGTTACCAGGTTAAGGGTGGTGGTAACTATAACCTCACCGAAACATTAAATACGTACGTTAACCTTGGTTACGTTTCTAAGGTGCCAATTTTTGACGCAGTAATTGATGACAGGAGCGGAGCGTTAAATGAGAATCCTGTTAACGAAACGTTCGTCTCAGCAGAGTTAGGTTCATCTTACAAATCGAAAGATGGAAGATTGTTTGTTGGAGGAAACCTTTACTACACCGTTTGGAACGACAGGGCAAATACGCAATCGGTATTGCTTGAGAACGGAAATGAAGGTTTGATTTCATTACAAGGGATGGATCAGCTTCACTACGGTGCCGAGCTAGAGAGCGTTTATCAGCCTGCCGATTGGGTAACCTTTAATCTGGCAGGTTCAATTAACAATTGGCTGCATACCAGCGATGCATCAGGTACCTTTAAGGACTGGAGCGACCCAACTGCTACTGATCAGGAGTTTAATTTTTATGTGAAGGACCTTAAGGTGGGGGATGCACCTCAAATGCAAGGCGTTGTCGGTGTAACCTTGCTTTACAAAGGCCTTCGCGCCCAGCTGCTGTCGCGCCATTACGCTGAGCACTATTCATACTGGGAGCCATTTAGCCGTACCGATCCTACTGACCGCGATCAGGTTTGGAAAGTGCCTAACTATTCTGTTTACGACATGCACTTAACTTTTGATGTTCCTTTTGATACCAAGGCGAAATTTCAAATATTTGCCCATATATTCAACCTCCTTGATGCAACTTATGTTCAGGATGCAACGGATAATAGTAATTATAATGCTTTTAGGGATTCTGATTATAATATCATCCACCCTCATACAGCGATGTCTGCCGAGGTTTTCCTAGGTCTCCCTAGAAGAGTAAACGTTGGAATGCACATTACTTTTTAACTTTTTACCCTTAATTATTATAAAAAAGGAGCCAAGTGGCTCCTTTTTTTTTATATTTGTTATTCTAAATTAGCCAAAATGGCCTCTTATAATTTAAAAATTATTTTTATGCGTATTAATAAAGTTCTTAAATTGCTACTGGCAATATGCTTATTTTCCGCTACTGTCAGTTTAGTTCATGCTCAGGGAGTAGTTACGGGTGTTGTTCTCGATGCAAATAGCAACGAACCTCTTCCCGCAGCAACTGTTCAAATTGACGGTACCACAATTGGTATTGTAACTGATCTCGATGGTACCTTTTCGTTAAATGTTCCAGGAGGTAAACAAACAATCGTTTTCTCTTTTATGGGTTATGGAGATGTTACAAAGGAGGTTGATTTAAAATCCGACACGAACCTTGGTGAGGTTCTGCTTGAGCCAGAAACCGTTGGTTTGGAAGAGATTATGGTTGTTTCATCCATTGTGCGCGACAGGCAAACCCCTGTTTCAGTCTCAACTATTAAAGCAGAGGTTATTGTTGAGAAACTGGGAAGCCAGGAGTTTCCCGAGATACTCAAATCTACACCCAGCGTTTACGCCACTAAGGATGGCGGTGGGTTTGGTGACGGAAGGATAAACCTTAGGGGTTTTGATTCCAATAATATCGGCGTTCTGATTAACGGCGTGCCAGTTAACGATATGGAGAATGGTCGCGTTTACTGGAGTAACTGGGCCGGATTATCAGACGTTACTCAAACCATGCAGGTTCAACGTGGGTTGGGCGCTTCTAGGCTGGCCATTAGCTCAGTGGGGGGTACAATTAATATTGTTACTCAGGCTACCGATTCCAAAAAAGGTGGCACAGTGTTCCATGGATTTGGCCACGATGGCTATCAGCGTACATCCCTATCTCTCTCAACTGGTTTAATGGACAACGGTTGGTCATTAACCGCCTTGGGTGGTAAAACATCCGGACAGGGTTTTGTTGATGGGGCAGATTTTGAGGGATGGTCATACTTTTTGAATGTTTCTAAAAAGGTTAACGAGAATCACACCCTTAGCTTCACAGCTTTTGGTGCCCCACAATGGCACAACCAACGTTATCCCCGCCAGCTTATTCAAACATATCGAGAGCATCCTAGGGGAATTCGCTACAATCCATCTCTAGGTCTTTATAATGGCGAGATATACTCATCCTCACACAATGAGTATCACAAGCCTCAACTGTCCCTTAATCACTATTGGACTATTAATGAATCAACAACGCTCTCAACAGCAGTTTATGCATCAATCTCATCGGGTGGTGGCAGAAGAATTGTTGGAGAGAGAAGCGACTGGCTTCAGTTTGATCGTGATGACGGATTGCCAACAGATGCTACAAAATTAACCCCCGATGGGTTGCTCGATTTCAATGCTGTTATACAGGAGAATGCTCAGTCCACAACAGGATCACAGGCAGTTGTTGCAAACTCTGTTAATGCTCACGACTGGTACGGAGCACTCTCTACCCTTCAGCATGAGTTAACGCCTAACATAAAATTAACTGGTGGTCTTGACCTTAGATACTACCGAGGTTATCACTATCAGGAAATAACCGATTTATTGGGCGGATCGCATTACGAGGATGTGGATCGAAACGATTTTTCCGTTACCTCACGTAATATTAATCGTGACCCATCCGTTCGATTAGGTGTTGGCGATAAAATTGCATACCACGATATGGGCGAAGTTTCCTGGGGAGGCGTTTTTGCTCAGGCTGAGTATGCTACAGAAGAGTACTCCGGATTCATTTCATCTACCTTCTCTAACACAAATTACCGCAGAACGGATTACTTCCTTTATGAGGATGATGATCCAATGCAGCAATCTGATTGGCTGAACTTTTTTGCCTACAGTATAAAGGGTGGTGGTAACTATAACATTTCCGATAATCATAATGTGTTCCTCAACGCTGGCTATTTTACCAGAGCACCTTTTTTTAGGTGGGGATTTATTGGCTTTACAAACGATGTAAACGAGGGAGTAAAGAACGAGCGTGTATTATCATCCGAAGTTGGTTATGGATACAGATCTCAAAAGCTTGCAGCTAACGTAATTCTTTACAGAACAGAGTGGCTCGATAAAGCGTTGGTTAGAAATTTGGGACAAGGAGTTATAGCTAATATTACCGGACTAGATGCTTTGCATCAGGGTGTAGAGCTGGACTTTACGTTTAGACCATTTGATAAGCTGGAAATACGCGGTATGGGCTCAATTGGCGATTGGGTTTGGAAAGACGATCTGGTTGCAGAGGTCTACGATGAGAATCAGGAGCTAATGGATGTTATCGAAGTTTACGCAGGAGGCTTAAAGGTTGGCAATTCAGCACAAACTACTGCCTCTTTGGGTATTAACTATGAAGTGCTTCCTAAGCTTAGGATAGGGATCGATGGAAACCACTTTGATAGGCTTTGGGCCGACTTTAACGTTGAGGATAGGGGTGATATCGACAACAAAGGGATTGACTCATGGAGAATGCCATCGTACCAGTTGGTAGATTTAAGCCTGAGATACAGTTTTAAAGTTGCGGGTTTAAATGCTACCCTTATTAGTAATATTAACAACCTGTTTGACACGGAGGCAATCAGGGATGCTACCGATGGTCGCAACTTTGATTATGACTCCGCCACAGTTTACTATGGCTGGGGACGAACATGGACAACCTCGTTGAGAATTAAATTCTAGAAATTATTATCGAAATCTGAAAATACGATACCCATGAAATATTTAGTTAAAATAACAATTGGATTTCTTGTACTTAGCCTTGCGCTGCTGTATTCTTGCGATCCAAACAAGGAGCTTTACGAAGAGCTTGATCAGGACCAAAAGCCACATAGTGAGGAAACGGAATATACGCTGATTGATGCCGATTATGAAAGATTTGACGGTGCCATCTCTTCATATAAAGCGTTTAACGATACTGCACCTGCAATGGATTATGTGCCCGATGTACTTGCCGTAAGGTTACAAACCCTTAAGGACGATAGCAGAGCGAATGTGACCTACAACCACTACTTAATGCATCCCTACTGGTGGGATTCCGGGTTTGGCTATGAGCTTACAGAGGAAGATTACGAAAACATTCAAACACAATTTAATGGTTTTCATGAGGAGGAACCTTCCTCTGATGCCCTACCATCATTTCTAAGGAAAAAATATCCTGATGCTGAGGCGAACGATGAGGCGAAGATTATATATAACTATTTAGTTATCAGTGAGGACGAAGAGAACCCTGAGGTGCTTGAGGAGTACCTTTACCTTGATGTATATGAGTATGATGGTGCAAATTGGCAATGGGTTGAAACCATTGAGGAGATTCCCTACGTGGGGTATGAACTCACTGAGGATGATTATCAGAGTTGGGATAATGACATATCGCAAAACCAGAGTTTTAGTGAGACCTTTCCTCCTGAGGAGTATCTACCTGCATTTTTAAAAAACATGTTGCCTTTAGCAGTTGAAGGCGATGTTCAAGTGCTAAAGTATAAGTATTACGATGGTGGAATCGTTGATAAAATTGATAAGTTCGTTTTTAATGGTCTTAAATGGGAGATGGTTCCTTACGTTGAGGAGCGTACCGAGCAGTACGTTTATGGTGAGCTAGGCTGGGCCTTTGATCCAACAGTGGTCTTTACAATGAGCAGGGATGATTACATGTATCTTGCCGAGGTAGATCCTATTCCTCATGAAACGTATGATGATTTTGGCTACTACTACGGTGCCAGTGCTTACTATGGCAATTTTGATGTAAGGTTGCTAGGTAGAAGGCTGAATACTGATGATGACGATAACTATAGCGACCCTGATCTTGCTGCAATATATAATGAAGAGGGTACTGAGGCTGCCATGGACGAGATGCTTAGGCGCATTGTTGAGGAAGGGCTAATTGAACTCTTGCAGTATAAGTTTCCCGATGCAGTACCACAAGTAGGAGGAATTGATGTTCATTACATCATAAAATTCGAAACCTTTGCTGATAATTGGATTCGTGGTTACCCTGAGGTTGAGTATGTTTGCGTTGAGGCCGGTACCCCTCCTCAATTTGAACTTGTTCGTGGAATAGAAGATCCAGACGATTCTGAGGAGTAGAAACAACAACATTTATATACTTATTGATTAATTGAAGAGGATGTCCATTATAATGCACATCCTCTTCAATTTTTTATCATGCAGATTAAAAGGTGATTCGCCACTTGTCCAACTTCACCGCACCCCTCTCATTCTGGCGATGACGGTGGGGAATGGTGATGTACAAATGCAATTCGCCATTGCGAGGAAGCGTCTTTTGCTGTAGAAGCAACCGAGTGTTTTTTTGCGAGTTCGGTCCTGCCTGACTGCCATTAGAGTAAGCAGGGACGCTAATCTATTTTACTTATTTCCTTTCATTCAAAAGCCGTCTAAAACCTTTCCCTTTTAATGAGATTGCTTCGTAAAGTACGCTCGCAATGACGGGTTCCCTACTCAAGTTCAAGATTTCAGGATGTAAGCCTTGATTTTTTGTTACTTTTTTATTAAGAAAAAAGTAAAGGAAGTTAGCAGGCAAGGTAATTATTAATATGAAAACCAACTTCGTCCTTGCTGGTGATAATAACGAAGAGCTTGAAAATAATCCTATACGAATGAATGAGACTGCTTCGTTCCCGATTGAAACCGGGACAGGCTATTCCTCCTCGCCTGCCTGACTGGCGCAGAGCAGGCAGGCAGTGACGCGCGTATTTTTTTTTACTTGGCACACCCCATTATACCAAAAAAATTGGGTGCGCTCTACCAATATAAGATTTCCCAATTTAGACGAAGATGGGCGTTAAGAGCCTTTCGGCCTTCAGCGTGAAATCGTAGAACTCGAGAACTGGGCGGATTGCAGGGAAAGTACTGAAGGAGTGCTGCGCTGCCAACGCATTCGGTTACTTATTGAATTTTCCTCATCAAGACAATCTAATTTAAAGCAGGCTTAATGGCAGCAATTGCACTCCGCCTGCCTTTGCTGGCAGGCAGGCAAGCTAAATTCGCGCAGCCGTAGAGTTCAAGATTTCAGGATGTAAGCCTTGATTTTTTGTTACTTTTTTATTAAGAAAAAAGTAAAGGAAGTTAGCAGGCAAGGTAATTATTAATATGAAAACCAACTTCGTCCTTGCTGGTGATAATAACGAAGAGCTTGAAAATAATCCTATACGAATGAATGAGACTGCTTCGTTCCCGATTGAAACCGGGACAGGCTATTCCTCCTCGCCTGCCTGACTGGCGCAGAGCAGGCAGGCAGTGACGCGGGTATTTGTTTTTACTTGGCACACCCCATTATACCCAAAAATTATGGGTACGCTCTACCCATA
>JBKHAH010000065.1:0-18798 GCA_046542995.1 Bacteroidales bacterium | reverse complement strand
TGTTTTTGCTTACCTAGTCATCTGTTTTGTTTCTAATCTGACGTAGAAGGTAAGTTTTAAAATCGTAGTCGGCTTGATAGAGCTTCATAACCTTTTTTGCTGGGAGTACCTCCTTAAACTTGGCGTTATATTCAATAAGTAGGTCAGACTCCTGCTTATGAAAGTTTATGTACATGTCTCCGTAACGCTCAATCTCCTTAGGTGAAAGCTCGTCAATATTTTCAGAGCAAAATTTCATTGCCTTATTACGCTCATTAATAATTTTGTTTTTACTTTTCCAGTAGCTGTTGTAAATAGGCCAGAATTCTTGTGCTTCTTCAGAAGTAAGGTTTAATTTTTCTGTAAAAAAAGCAATTTTTTGTGCTTTAACACTCTCCTCTTTGTCATTATTTGATTTTTGAGCAAAAGAGTAACTGTTTCCTAGAAGAAGTAGGAATGATAGAGTTATTGTTAGGTATTTAAAAATCGTTTTCATGGTTATTAGTATTGCTCAATTAATGTTGTGTAGTCAATATCTTCGTCTAGCAAATACTGAATCATCTCTTCGTTTAGGCTATCATCAGGGTGGTTACTTGAATTATAACCAGCTCTCTCCATAAGAGTGGTTTCATCAAAGTCGTAAATGTTTCTACTTACTATCTCAATATAATCATCGTTAGAAAGTTGTATGGTGGTTTTATCCGTAGGCTTTAGATTATAGTATCCCAAAAAAGCCAGAAGAGCCAGACCAATAAAACCAGATGCAAGGGCAAGTTGTGATTTTAGAACCTGTATTAGGGGTGCTTTTTTACTTTCGTTAATTGGTTTTTCTGCAATGCACCTTTCCTGTATTCGACGAGGAAGTTCGTCGAAGTAACCTGAAGGGGCAACAAAAGGTGCTTTACGTCCATCAGGTAAAAATGATGTTTCTTTGTTTTCTAACTCTCTCATTTTACTTAATTTGTTCAACTGTTTGACAGGGCATAAACCTAAGGGTTTAATCCCTCTCGATGTATTTTTCAATTTTCTTAACGGCATGATGGTATGAAGCTTTAAGGGCTCCTACGGATGTGCCTAAAATTTCAGAGATCTCTTCGTACTTAAGCTCATCAAAATATTTCATATTAAAAACAATGCGCTGCTTTTCGGGTAAAGTTAAGATGGCCTTTTGTAGTTTTAGTTGAATCTCGTCGCCGTTAATATGGGGGCTGCTTTCGAGCACGGAAGATAGTTGCTGCTCAACATCCACAAGCGGAAGAAAGTATTTTGTACGTTTCTTCTTAAGAAAAGTGAGCGCTTCGTTTGTGGCAATGCGGTATAGCCATGTAAATAGTTGTGAATCCTCCCTGAATCGCTCCAGCCCTGTCCAAACTTTTAAGAATGTGTTCTGGATTACATCATCGCTATCGTCATGTGAGATAACTATTTTTCGAATGTGCCAGTATAGCCTCTCCTGGTATTTCCGAACGATAAGGTTGAAAGCGTAGCTACGGGAGTCCATATCCCGAAACATTTCAAGAAGTTCCTTGTCGCTCAGATGGCTCATTTACTAAAAAAGAGTTGTGTTTACCTATTTGCGAGATATGACTTTTTCTGCTGCCTCAACAATATTGGGTGTATCCAAACCGTACTTAACCATAAGTTCATCTGGTTTGCCACTCTCGCCAAAAGTATCGTTAATGGCCACAAACTCTTGTGGAGTTGGAGTAGAACGAGCCAGCACCTGGGCGATGCTTTCGCCAAGCCCTCCGTTAACCATGTGTTCTTCGGCGGATACAACTGCCTTCGTTTTTGATGCCGATTTAATTATAGCATCGGTATCAAGAGGCTTAATAGTATGGATGTTGATTACTTCGGCGGATATTCCTTTTGACTCTAAAAGTTCTGCAGCTTCAAGTGCTTTCCAAACTAGGTGACCTGTAGCAAAAATGGTAACATCGGTGCCCTCTATAAGGGTAATGGCTTCCCCAATTTTAAATTCCTGATTATCGGGAGTAAAGTTTGGAACCTTGGGTCTCCCGAAACGAAGGTAAACGGGGCCGTTTAGTTCTGCCGATGCAATGGTGGCCGCTTTGGTTTGGTTAAAGTCGCATGGGTTAATAACCGTCATGTTGGGAAGCATCTTCATCATCCCTAAATCCTCAAGCATCTGGTGGGTTGCGCCATCTTCGCCCAGTGTAATACCTGCGTGCGATGCTGCTATTTTAACATTCTTGTTTGAATAGGCAACGCTCTGCCTAATTTGATCATAAACTCTGCCTGTTGCAAAAACAGCAAAGGTTCCTGCGAAGGGAATCATACCTCCTGTTGCTAATCCAGCAGATACGCCAATCATGTTCGCCTCTGCGATACCCGTTTGGATGAAACGGTTAGGATTTTCGGCAATAAATTTGTCCATTTTAAGAGATCCAACCAGATCGGCACAGAGGGCAACAACCTTTGGGTTGGTTTTTCCCAACTCATGAAGTCCTTCGCCAAAACCTGAGCGGGTATCATTATTTCCTTTGTTTTCGTATTTCTTCATTGAGAATTTGTTGATATAACCCTAGTGGGTGTTAAATAAAGTACAATTAATTTGTTGCTATTTTAATCTTTCCGCTGTGATCGTTCCACTGCTTCCTTCTTAATTAGACCAAGTATTACCAGTTCGGCGGTGGCGTAGTTTGTTGCAAGTGGAATGTTGTTTACATTGCAAGTTTCGAGAAGGTCTCTTATATCCTCATGATGTTTTTGAACTACCTTATGATCGCGAAGGAAGATTACGATATCTACTTCTTTCCTTTCAATCATGTTATTAATTTCAATGTATCCTCCCGATTTGCCGGGGCTTAGGTGTTTGCATGGGATATCCTGCTCCTCAACAAACTCTGCTGTTCTTCCTGTGGCAATGAGGTTAACCCCTCTAAGCCATTCTAACCGTTCGCTCAAGAACTTAACCAGTTCAGGTTTCTTAGCATCGTGAGCTATTATAACTATGTTTGTCATGTTGCAAAATTTTAATGTTTTCTAATAATCACTGATCGTTTCGGGTAGTTGCTCCATGGCTTTTTCAAACTCCTCTTTGCTTGGAGCCTTTCCGTGCCACTTATGGGTGCCCATCATGTAGTCAACGCCCATTCCCATTTCGGTTCGCATAAGTATAACTATGGGTTTTCCTTTGCCTGTTCCTTGCTTTGCCTTATTAACTATGCTGATTACCTCCTCAATGTTGTTGCCATCCATTTCAAGAACATGCCAGCCGAAAGACTCCCATTTGGCATGGAGATTCCCAAGTGAGTTAACCTCATCAACGGGGCCATCAATTTGCTGACCGTTGTAATCTACAGTTGCAATAAGGTTATCAATATTGCGTGCAGCTGCAAACATGGCCGCTTCCCAAATTTGTCCTTCCTGTAGCTCTCCATCGCCATGAAGAGTGAAAACCAGCTTGTCGTCGTTGTTAAGTTTTTTTGCCAGAGCAGCTCCGCAGGCAGCCGATAGTCCCTGACCCAACGAGCCGGAAGCAATTCTGATGCCAGGTAAATCCTCTGCTGTGGCAGGATGACCCTGAAGGCGAGAATTAATCTGTCTGAATGTTCCCAATTCCTTAACAGGGAAGAATCCTTTGCGAGCCAATATGCTATACCAAACTGCAGAGATGTGACCATTGGAAAGGAAGAAAACATCCTCATTCTCACCTTGCATGGTAAAATTTTCAGGATTTATTCTTAGCACATCAAAGTAAAGCGCAGTGAAAAAATCGGCGCAGCCAAGCGCACCGCCTGGGTGTCCGCTTGATGGTGCGTAAACCATCCTAACTATGTCTCTGCGAACCTGTGCTGCAATATCTTTTAACTTTTTAATGTCAGCCATAATTAAAAATTTATTCTTTATTTTGATCCAGAATTTAATTAAACCGCAAAGTTAACCATTTTATTATGATTTTCTGAATGCTATAAATCATTAAGATTATTTTAGAATGAGGTGCACTGGTATAGTCTTTATCATAATTTGCTTTTCGTTTTTTGTTTACCCTCAGGTTGGTGGCAGCATTGTTTATAAATCTACTAAGAAGCCTGTACCCTATGCAAATATCTATATTATGGGTAAAAGGATTGGGACAACTGCTAACAGGCAAGGGGTGTTTAATATTAATGCCTTAGAGGAAGAGGATTCGTTAGTTGTATCTGCCATTGGATATGAAACAAGTAAGGTTCAGATTTGGGGTGTTGATAGTATTATTCATCTACAGTAAACCAGATAGTAAAAAGAAGAAATTAACAAGTTACTTTGAGCCTAATTTTGGGATATTTTACGAAGATAGCTCCCATTCACAAATGTTCATTTCAAGCGGATGGCTTGAGCAGAATGCTAAAACATTCGATTTAGCCACTGAACTAGTGCTAACTGATTTGACTACTGACTCTAACTTTAATAAGTGATGGTGGGTGTTAAATGCTTACCCGAAAAAAGCCAGTGCCTTCAAAAGTTTATTTTAGAAAACGCACTTGAAATGTTTTCTTTTACAGCTCATCGCTCAATGTCAACAATTCATCGGATGTATTTATGCCAAACTAAGAGATTAGTTTACTTTTGTGTAACCTAATTTAGTATAATTTCTAATATAAATTACAATGAACTTAAATGTAAAACCTGTAAGTCGAGCAGAACGAATTGTACTTCTCGATGCCCTTAGAGGGCTTGCTATTTTTGGAATACTTATGGTTAACCTCCCTTTGATGTATAAACCAATAACCTCAATGCTTTTTGGTAGCAATATGGATGGTTCTTTAATTAACATGCTTTCGGAATCGTTCATTAAATTCTTTTTTGAGGGGAAGTTCTACGTGCTCTTCTCCATGCTCTTTGGCTATGGGTTTTGGTTATTTATAAACAAGAAGACAGAGGAGGGTAAAAGCATCGTGCCAGTTTTTAGGCGTAGGGTTTTCTTCCTGTTTCTTTTTGGGGCGCTTCATGTTATTCTTCTTTGGGCAGGCGATATTTTGGTTTTTTACGCGCTCTTCGGTTTTATCCTGTTACTTTTCAGGCGTGTTTCCGATAGGGGGCTTATTAAGTGGGCAATTTGGATTGCAATAATTCCATCGGCATTGGCCATTTTAGGAACTTTAATGGTAAAACTAGCCTCTCTTAGTCCGGTTGCTGCAGCTGAGATGAATGAGGGTTTTGCTGAGAGCATTAATTATATGAAGGGTTTTGCTGAGAAAACGAATAATGTTTACTCAACTGGTAGTTTCTCAGAGATTGTAACAATGAGGCTTACTGAGTACAGAGTGTTGCTGCCCGGAGTGCTTTTCTTTTATCCGGTGGTGTTAGCCATGTTTTTAGTTGGAGTCTGGTCTGCACGCAAGGGGTTAATATCTAACTATCGCCAACACCTGCCCCTTTTTAAAAAGATTTTTTGGTGGGGCTTAGGAATAGGAATTGTAGCCAATGCGATTTACGCTATATCTTACCAGTATGCTACCCCCTTGGTACCTGGAACGTGGGAGGCGGTTAATTCGGTTACGCATACAGCAGGAGGGATTTCCTTTGGTTTTTTCTACGCTTCGGCAATGGTTCTTATGTATGCCAAAGGGAAAACCTATTTTGTTAATCTGCTTGCCCCGGTAGGCCGCATGGCGCTAACCAATTACCTTATGCACTCCATAATTGCTGTTGTTTTGTTTCATCCATACGGTTTTGGCCTTTTTGGAAAAATTGAGGCATGGCAAGGGGTTCTGTTAGCATTTGGCATATTTTCTTTGCAAATTCCTTTCAGCATCATCTGGTTAAGAACATTTAGGTTTGGTCCCTTTGAGTGGCTGTGGCGATCGCTAACTTACATGAAGGTGCAACCTTTCATAAGGAAGGAATAATTATATATCTTGAACATAGATTTGCAAAGGGTACTGAACTTTTCCCTTCGGTAATAATAAAAAATCCCGCCATTTCAACAGCGGGATTTTTCATTAAATTACGGTTAGGTCGATTAAATTAATCCTCTTTGCCTTAGCAATGCCTTAGGATCTGGGTCATTGCCGCGGAACTTTCTGTAAAGGATATCAGGATCTTCAGTTCCTCCTTTTTCAAGAACAAACTCACGGAACTTCCTGGCAGTTTCTTCATCAAAAATATCGCCAGTCTCTTTAAACGCTTCGTAAGCATCCGCATCGAGTACGCCCGACCAGATGTAGCTATAGTATCCGCTGGAGTAGCCAAGGTTAAAGATATGCTGGAAATACGTACTGCGATAGCGTGGAATAATCTCGTTGATAAGACCGATATTATCCATTGATTCCTTCTCAAAATCAATTACATCAATGTTTTTAGCTTCCTCCAAATCTTCCAAAGTATGGTAGTCCATGTCGAGTAGGGCTGCTGCAAGGAATTCTGTTGTAGCAAAACCTTGGTTGAACGAGCCGCTTTTCTCAATCTTCTCAACCAGCTCATCAGGAATAACTTTCCCTGTATCGTAATGGAACGCATACATCTTTAAGAATTCTGGGTCCATGCACCAGTTCTCCATAATCTGCGATGGAAGCTCAACGAAATCTCTTGAAACGTTGGTTCCTGCAAGACGAGGGTACGTAACATTTGATAGCAAGCCATGAAGGGCGTGACCAAATTCGTGGAAGAAGGTGCTTACCTCGTCAATGGTTAGAAGCGCAGGCTTATCGCCCGATGGGCGAGTGAAATTACAAACAATGGTAATAACTGGCGTAACATGCTCTCCGTCTTCTGAAACATGCTGTCCTCTGAAGCTTGTCATCCATGCTCCGCTCCGTTTGCTCTCGCGTGGGTGCATGTCCATGTAAAGTAATCCGATATGGCTGCCATCGGCCTCTTTCACCTCATAAACAGTTGCTTCAGGATGGTAAACAGGTACATTGTTAAGTTTTTCGTACTGCAAACCCCACAAATTCTCTGTTAGCGTAAAAATACCTTGCCTTACGTTTTCAAGTTCGAAGTAAGGCTTCAGCATCTCCTCGTCAAGGTCAAACTTCTCCTTGCGAACTTTCTCAGCGTAGTACCACCAATCCCATGATTGCAGGCGGGAATCGTCCTCTTCAGTATTAATCATCTCTTGCATATCGTATGCTTCGGTTTTTGCACGGGCTAGTGCAGGCTCCCAAAGTTTTGCAAGAAATTCGTCAACAGTTTCAGGATTTTTTGCCATGTTGTTCTCAAGAACAAAATGAGAATGCGTTGGGTAGCCAAGCAGATTTGCACGCTCTAAACGAAGGGGGATTACCTTTTTAATGACATCCTTATTATCGTTCTCGTTGTTATTGTTGCCTCTCATAAAGTAGGCACGGAAAAGCTTCTCGCGCAGCTCCCTTTTTTCGGAGTACTGTAAGAAAGGAATCCAGCTGGGGTTATGAAGAGTAAACACCCATTTGTCCTCTTCACCTGCATCTTTTGCTGCTTCGGCAGCAGAGCTAATAAGCCATTCGGGCAGCCCTGCAAGGTCCTCCTCATTGTCAATAACCATTTTGTAATCGTTGGTCTCAGCAAGAACGTTATCGCCAAACTTAAGGGTTAGCTTGGAGAGCTCCTCGTTAATCTCCCTAAAACGGGCTTGCTTTTCTTCGGGAAGATTTGCTCCCCCACGAACAAAACTTTCGTATATCTTTTCGAGTAGCCTTTCCTGTTCAGCATTCAGGTCAAGTTCATCTCTGGATTTATAAACGGTTTTTATTCTTTCAAAAAGCTCAGGATTCAGGTTTATGTTGTCGTTATGTTGGCTTAGTTTTGGTGCAATAACCTGAGCAACCGCCTGCATTTCCTTGCCTGTTTTAGCAGAACTAAGAGGATAGTACGTTCTTGCAATCTTGTCGAGTAGCTGACCGCTGTACTCAAGAGCTAGAATAGTGTTCTCGAATGTAGGTTCTTCAGGGTTGTTAATTATCTCGTTAATTATCTCCATTTGTTGACGCATGCCCTCCTCAAAGGCTGGCTCATAATGTTCTACCTTAATCTCATCGAAAGGAGGGACATTAAACGGAGTGTCGTAATCGTTTAGCAGGGGGTTCTTCTGTTTGCAAGAGAAGAAGAACAGCACAATGCCTACTGTAATGGCTAATGTTAACATCTTTTTCATTGGTGTATTGTTTTTATTGTTAGGTAATTATGTTTAAATTGCTGTTCAATAAAACAGTGCTATAAAAATAACATATTTATTCTAATAAGCATACGCAATATAGTACTACATTTATCTTAGCAGCTCCTTTTGCTGTTTGAAAGCTAGTTTTACCGTTTGGTTAATATCTGGCAGGATTGACAATTCCTTTGTGAAGAGGCTTAAATACTCAATATTCTTACTAGCACTAACAATTGGCGACCAAGTTAACGATTTTAGAAAGAGCTTATGCTTAGCAGATTCTTGCGCAATATTAATAATAGCGGTGGCATGGGCTTTCTTGTCTTTAACGATACCACCCTTGGAAATAGATTCGGAGCCCACCTCGAATTGAGGTTTAATTAAAGCCACAACAATGCCATCAGGCTGCAGAAATTTTGGGAAAAACTCAATTACCTTCGTTAATGAAATGAACGATAGGTCGGTTACAATAAGGTTGAACTTTTTCTTATCAACATGTTCTGGCAGTAAATTCTTGATGTTAATATTTTCAATAGATATCACCCTGCCATCATCTTTAAGTTCTTTGGCAAGCTGGTTTGTTCCAACATCAGTTGCGTACACACATGAGGCTCCGAGCTTTAGCAGGCAGTCGGTAAACCCTCCGGTTGAGGCGCCAACATCAAGAGCATTAAGGTGGGAGCAGTCGATGCCAAATTCCTTTATGGCTTTGTGAAGTTTTAAGCCACCTTTGCTAACGTAGGGTAGCGGGGGCTCTCCTACAAGTTCAATTGAGTCTGTTTCAGAAATATATTGCGATGGCTTTTTAGCAACTTTGCCGTTAACTGCTACATGCCCTTTTAATATATTGAATTTTGCAACTTCGCGTGAAGAGAAAATCTGTTGCTTAACAAGGGAAACATCAAGTCGCATACAGTTATTTGTTTTAGATGCAAAAGTAATGCTTTTTGCTATCAAAATATATGCGCATTTGTTGCTATTTTTGTATCATGGAAACAGCAAACATATCCCATTCAAAAACAGCGGATGGTTCGTCAACGCTATATTCAGAGAGGCACAATGCGTTATACCATTCACAGCACGGTGCTGTAACAGAATCGAAGCATATATTTATTGAGGCGGGTTTTAAAGCCAGAGATTTAAAGAGTATCAGTATTCTTGAAGTTGGTTTTGGTACTGGACTAAATGCAGCTTTAACTGCTTTTGAAGCTTTGCTAAGGAAAGTGAATGTCATCTATCATGCAATTGAATTATACCCATTAGCGGTCAATGATTATAAGTTGCTTAACTATTCCAGGATACTTGAACCTGTAGTTGCCTCCGCTTGGAATGAATTGTGCGCTTTGCCATGGAACCATGAAAGCAAGTTGAACCCCAGCTTTAAGATTGAGAAGAGCTGCATTGACTTTACAACCTGGCAGCCTATGAAGAATTACGATTTGGTTTATTTTGATGCTTTTGCGCCCGATGATCAGCCAGAGATGTGGAGTGCTGAGCAGTTCCAGAAAGTTTATGATGCAATGAATAACGGCGGAGCGTTGGTGACATATTGCGTTAAGGGGATTGTGAAAGAAGCATTACGTGCAGTTGGTTTTCAGATTGAGAGGCTTCCGGGTCCTCCAGGAAAAAATCATATACTTAGGGCATGGAAAAAAATGAAAATTTTCGGCATTAACAAATAAATAATTACCTTCGCATCAGAAAATTTAACCTTTAATATGCATATAATTATGAAGTTACTAATTAGATTATCAATTTTTACCGTTGGAATGGCCATCCTATTTACTGGATGCCAAACAAAAAGCATTGATGTTGATGTAAAATCCGAGGCTGATAGTTTGAGCTACGCTCTTGGTGTTAACATTGCAGCATCAATGGAGCAGAATGACTTTGAGGATATTAATATTTTGGCCCTTGCCAAGGGATTACAAGATGCTAATAGCGAGAAGGAAGGTGTTATGTCAAATGATGAAGCTATTGCATACATCAGGGAATACATGACCAAAGAGAATGAAAGAAAAGCAAATGAGGCTATGGAAGAGGGCGAGAGTTTCCTTGAGGAGAATGCCAAAAAGGAGGACGTAATTGTTGATTCAACTGGACTACAATACAAAGTTCTTGTTGAGGGCGATGGACCAAAGCCGAAAGCAACAGATAAGGTTAGCGTTCATTATCATGGTACATTGGTTGACGGTACTGTTTTCGATTCATCTGTTGAAAGAGGCGAACCATTAGAGATTTCTCTTAACGGTGTAATTAAGGGATGGACAATTGGCCTGCAGAAAATGAACGTTGGTTCTAAGTACAAGCTTTACATTCCATCCGATTTAGCCTACGGAGCAAATCCTCGTCCAGGCGGAGCTATCCGTCCAAACGAGACCCTTATTTTTGAGGTTGAGCTACTGGAAATTTTAGAGGAAGAGAAGTAGTATTATTCTAGCAGATTATATTAGCGGGTGGCGAAAGCCCACCCGCTTTTTCTTTATAAAAATTTATAGATGGAAATTACAGGTAAATTAATAGAGAAACTCCCAGAGCAAAAGGGAGAGGGACGTAAAGGGCCCTGGGTTAAACAACAGTTTATTTTAGAAACACAAGAGCAGTACCCCAAGAAGGTTTGTATCATGCTATGGGGTGATAAAACGCAGGACCTAGAGAGCATGAGCATTGGCGACACGTTAAAAGTGTCGGTAAATATTGAATCGCGTGAGTTTAATGGCAAGTGGTATACCGATGTTAAAGCATGGAGAATGGAGAAGCTGGGCGATACACCACAAGCGGCAACAGAAGTATCCGAGCCACCTCCCATGCCCAGCATGAATGATTTGCCACCAGAGATACCGAATGATGGTGAGGATGATTTGCCGTTTTAAATTATTTAACGTGTTATTTTTAAGGCCTGAGTTTTTCTTAGGCCTTTTTTAGGTGAAGTTCAATTCGTGTGCAGTAAAATACGTAAAAAGTTAAACAAAATATTTTTTTCGTTGTTTATGGTTTAAAGTTGTACATTTATATAAACTTAAACCTGCTATGAAGAAAGTTTTCACATTCATTCTCCTATCTACTTTAAGCTATAACATGTATGCCCAAAGCACAGGGGCAATAGAGGGGCGAATAGTTAACAAGCAGAATAACGAGCCTGTTCCCTTCGCAAATATTGTAATATGGGAAACCAATATCGGCTCAACCTCCGACTTTGACGGCAACTTCCTATTTGCCGGGTTAGAGCCTGGCTATGTTGAGATAAGGGTCTCGGCAGTGGGTTTTAAACCGTACGTATCGAGCCAAATAATGGTAACCAACGCCCGAACCGCTTTTTATGAGGTTGAGCTGGAGGAAACCTCCGTTGAGCTTGAAGGGGTAACCGTTAAGGCCAGCCCGTTCAGAAGGAGCGAGGAGAGTCCCGTTTCGCTTCAGCGAATAGGAATTGCAGAGATAGAGAAGAACCCCGGTGGTAATCGTGATATTAGTCGCGTAATACAATCGTTGCCCGGCGTTGGCTCCACGCCCGCATTTCGAAACGATGTTATAGTGCGCGGAGGAGGGCCCGGTGAGAATACCTTCTACCTTGACGGGGTTGAGATACCGAACCTGAACCATTTTGCCACGCAGGGAGCATCGGGTGGACCAGTAGGTATTATTAACGCCGATTTTATTCGCGAAGCGAATTTCTACTCAAGCGCCTTCCCTTCATCCAAGGGGAATTCACTTAGCGCAGTGCTCGATTTTAGGCAGATTAATGGTAACAGCGAGCGGATAAAATATAAAGCGGCTGTTGGGGCCAGCGATTTAGCTCTTACCCTGGATGGACCACTTTCCGACAGAACAACAGCAATATTCTCTGCACGTCGTTCATATCTCCAATTCCTCTTTAGCGCCATTGGCTTACCATTCCTACCCACATACAACGATTTTCAGCTTAAAACCAGAACCCGTATTGACGAGCAAAACGAGATAACCGTAATTGGAATTGGTGCCATTGACCAGTTCTCTCTCAATACAGGCCTTGAGAGCCCCACCCCCGACCAAAGGTATATTCTAAACTACGTACCTGTTAATACTCAGTGGAACTATACCAATGGTATTGTTTATAAGCATTTTAGAGATAATAGTTTCGATACATGGGTGCTTAGTCGTAATATGCTTAATAATAGGCAGTTTAAGTACAGGGATAATGATGAGGATGACATGAAATTGCTTGATTACACCTCGCAGGAATCGGAGAACAAGCTAAGGTATGAGCACGACAGGCGATTGTCGAACGGAATGAAGCTCAATGTTGGCGGGGGATTAGAGTATGCGCGATACACTAATCAAACCTATCGTGCAGCCTTTATCAATAATGAATTTACTCCTATTGATTACGACTCGAAGCTTAACCTTTTTAAATGGAGCGTGTTTGGTCAGGTAAGTCAGGATTTTTTTGAAGAGCGCCTCAACCTTTCCCTTGGTTTAAGGGCCGATGCAAACAGCTATTCTTCTAACATGAGTAATATGCTTAACCAGCTGAGCCCTCGTATTTCAGGTTCCTATCAGATTAAACCTGATATTTTTGCCAATTTTAACGCTGGGCGTTACTACCAGCAACCGCCCTATACTATGCTTGGCTTTGCAACGTCAGATGGTACGCTGGTTAATAAGGAGAATAACCTAAAATATATCCGGGCCGACCATCTGGTGGGAGGTTTCGAGTGGATACCCACCGAAAACAGCAGGGTAACCCTCGAAGGGTTTTACAAATGGTACAGCAACTACCCATTCTCTCTAACCGACTCAATTTCTATGGCCAGCAAGGGTGCCGACTTTGGAACCTTTGGCGATGAGGCCGTAACATCAACAGCAAAAGGAAGGGCATACGGCATGGAACTGCTATATCGATCGCGCGATGTATTTGGATTTAATACCATACTTGCTTACACATTGGTTTGGAGCGAATCGGAGAATACCATCCCCACTCTTGAAGACGACTATATCCCAACTGCATGGGATAATCGACACATCTTTACTTTAACATCAACCCGTAGCTTTAGCAAGGGATGGGACTTTGGTTTTAAGTGGCGATACGTGGGCGGTTCTCCCTATACGCCATGGGACTTGGAAACATCGTCAATTATTCAGGCTTGGGATGCGCAGGGTAGAGGATATCTGGATTACTCACGCTTTAACACCTTACGCCTGGGCGCGTTCCACCAGCTCGATGTTCGTGTTGACAAGATGTTCTATCTTGATAAATGGACCCTCAACTTCTATGTTGATGTGCAGAACCTATACAATTTTGAAGGTGACCAGCCTGATAATATAATTGTTGCAGTTGACGATGATGGTAACCGCATTGTTGAGGATGGAAGGTACCTGCTTGAGGAAATCCCTGGCGCAGGGGCGGGCACCGTTCTGCCAACGGTTGGTATTATTGTTGAATTTTAACAAAATCAGTATAATGTTTACGTATTTATAAGAAACGAGAATAACCAGATTATTTAAAATATTTGTAAGATGAAAATTAAACTTATAGCAATTATAACCATAGCAACATTAGCCTCCTGTACGTCAACTCCCAAGGGACAGATTGAAGAGAATCCGGAGGTTCTGCAAACACAACCATTTGATAATGGTGTTCCTATTAAAATTAAGGTTGAGAAGGGGGAGGAGTACTATCATCCCATGCTTGCTTTTTGGCTTGAGGATATGGAAGGGGATTTTATAGAGACAATCTATCTGTCCCAATCCATTGCTACAGGAACATTCCGTTTTGGTGTAGCCAAGGGAGGCGAGTGGATGCCGGGCGAAAGACGCAGACCTGCAGCATTACCATACTGGGGTCACCGCCGAGGAGAAAAAGCCCCCGATGGGCTCTATTTACCAACCCCACAAAATCCAATACCCGATGCTGTATCAGGAGCAACTCCCAAGACCAGCTTTGTGCTAAATACCTCGGTTAAGAGTGAACTTAAAAAGTTTAAGATCTATTTGGAAGTTAACCAAACATGGGACTGGAATCATTACTGGCACAATAATCTTTATCCAGACGACGAGGAGTATAAAACCAGCGCACAGCCTGCTTTGGTTTATGTGGCTGAAGTTGATTTGAATAGTTTGCAAGAGACCTACCTTTTCTCTCTTATAGGGCATAGCCATCCATCTGGAAAAACTGGCGAGCTATTCCCCGATACCACAAAACATACAACCGCCCTTAAAATTATTGGAGAAGCAATACTTAGCGTTCAACTTGACTAGTGTTCTTATATTTTGTAACTTGCAAGTATTGGGTTTTTAAGGAGGGGTCAACCCTTTGAAAAATTTTGATATTAATGACGACAGAAAATCTGTCATTAGTAGAGTGTATCCAAATTTTTTGGGAATAATGATGCTGCGACAGAAAAAAAAACCGTCATCGAGAGGATGAGGAACGAAGATGAAGCGATCTCATTAAAAAGAAAGAGATTGGCTTCGCCGAGCTCTCTCGTCTCCTCATTTCCTGACGAGACGGATCGGTTGCTTCAACCCTTACGCTTCGAGAACCACAGCGTCCGGGTTTCGTAATGACGAGAGGAAATCTGTCATTGATAGAGCGCACCCAATTCCCATTTGCGCATAATGGGGATATGACAGATAAAACAAATACGCTCGTCACTGCCTACCTGCTCTGCGCTTAGCCTTATCGCGCCAGTCGGGCAGGCAGTCAGGCAGGCGAGGAGGAACAGCCTGTCCCGGTTTCTATCGGGAACGAAGCAGTCTCATTTTTTTTAAAAAAGAGATAGTCTCTGCCTAACTCTCAAACAGCCAGATGGCTATTAGGAGGCGAATTGGTTGATTCACCCCTTATTGCTAATACTTTTGATGCATTTAACTAATTAGAATAACTACAAGTGACACTATCAAAAAAGAAACAGATACTAATCTCAGGAGCCACAGGCCTGATAGGAAAAGAATTGACACATACGCTGGTTAGTAGGGGCTATAGGGTAATGATACTTACCCGTTCGCCCAATCAGGTACACGAGGATTTTCCTGACATGGTTGGCTATGTAGAATGGACAGGTATTTTTACAACATGGCTTGTGAGGGAGGTAGAGAATAGTGCAGCCATAATCAATCTGGCAGGCGAGGGGATAGCATCTAAACGCTGGACACGCAGACGAAGGATGCAGCTTATAAGAAGCCGGTTAGGTACAGCACGAGCGCTTGCTAAAGCTTGCCATTATGCTAAGCAGAAGCCCACAGTATTCCTACAGGCATCAGCCACAGGTTATTACCCTTTAAGTTTGGAGGGCACTTATGATGAAAGTGCAGCCTCAGGAAAAACATTCCTTTCCCGTTTAACAGTTGACTGGGAGGCGGTAGCGCTGCATGAGTTGCCAGAAGATATAAGGCTTGTCCTTTTGCGAACTGGTGTGGTCTTATCCACTAACGGGGGTATGCTTCAGCAGCTATTAACGCCTATTAAACTTTTTGCAGGTGGTTGGTTTGGCTCAGGTAACCAGCTTGTTTCGTGGATACACATTGAAGACGAGGTGAGGGCTATTATTCACCTAATGGAGAGTGAGGATGCCAACGGGCCATTTAATTTGACTGCACCCAATCCGTTATCGCAGAAGAAGCTTGTAAAGCAGGTTGCCAAGTTTTTAAAACGCCCTGCCTGGGTTCCTATTCCGTCAGGTGTGGTTAAGCTGGTTTTTGGTCAGATGGGTAAGGAACTATTGCTTAGTGGCAATAATGTTATTCCTGAGAAACTAACCACCTCAGGGTTTGAGTTTAAGTACCCTACAATTGATAAGGCGCTTTCCGACCTCCTAAAGTAACGAGTTTTATTTCAGCAAATAGATTGACTTAAAAGCCGATTCTATATAAAAAAGCTGATGATTACGAATTATAGTATTACATTACTCAAAGTTAAACCTTAGGATAATATCTTCATCAGGATTCTTAGCAATGTATGCAGAAACAATAGGGTCTCTATTAAAGTTGTAGTAGGTAATAAACCCTTCAACCTTCATTTCGTTTTGCTTCAGGTTATACTTTTCTGCAACACCTTTTAGCTCATTCTTGTAGTATTTCCAGACCTTATCAAGGGCATCATCGGCATAGTTAGGTATTAAATAGGTAAGTTGATAGCCATCGCCGTATCTTTTTTTATCAAAATCAACAAACTCAGCATCCTCATAAATTGATACGCCCATGGCATTAAGCCTCTCTTCAAAACCCTCCTTGGTTGATACGTCGATATAGTTAAAAGATACAATCTCCTCGGGGATCTCCGACCAGTAGTATTCTTTAAATTTATCTTTTTCAATCTTATCTATTGACCAGAAAAGCCAATTGGTATTGAGCTTGGCAAAATGTACAACCCTAACAAAATCTTTGTTCCTCTTGTTATCGTGATAGTCCATAAACTTGGCGTAGGCCTTGTCCATTTCGCTCTCGTGCATGTACTTTACCTCAGGTATTGTGCCATCCCATTCGTTGGTTAGGGTATCAACAATCTCATCATTAATATAATCTTCTCGGTCAGGATTGGCTTTAGAGAAGTACATTCCAATAGCTGGAACGGACATATCCTTTAAAGTCTCAAAATCCTTAGTCTTGTAAGCATTAAGCACATCAATTGCAATGTCCGATGGGTCCGCAATCTCAACTTTTTCTTCCTTAACGGGCTCATCCTTTTTCTTTTCATCTTTTGTTGGCTCAGAAACACCTCCGCAGGAAACCATGAATCCTGTTATTAGCAAGTATGCAGATATACGTCTCATAATTAATTGTTTAGGGTTATAGTATGAGGCTAATTTATAACTATTATGGAAACTATCCAACTATACAAAAGAATGAGAATGCGGTTAGTTTGATTTTATACGACCGATCTTCCTCCTGACCTGGAGCTGATGAGGCTAACGGATTGACGATTATCTAATATGATGCATTAAAGGACAGGAAAAGCATTATTTATTAACAAAACATGTACTTTATTTAAAAATATTGCTACTTTTAGAATGCAATAGGTTGCTCATTTTTTTTAATAATGGGACTGACCAAGCGAAGCTGTGGGATGGGGTAATGAATTTATGCAGTATTGATTGTTTCGTTATGCTTAATTAATAATGCATCGTTACAGATTATCTCTTTCTAACAATCAGAACCTCATCATTGGAGAAGCTCATCCAGGCAAAATCATAAACATAGAAGTACGTTTTGCCTGCAGAGTTTACATGTAGATGGGTGTGGTATTTAAAGTTGAACCTTTTTCTGTCGAGAACCAACCTGCTTACTTTTTTCTGGATTGTGTTTTTACCCAGTAGTTCCAACAGTATGCTTCGATTCCTGTGAAGAATCTTGTCGATTTCCGTTACTGATTTATTGGTAACACGTCTTAAATTGGTATGGTAGTAATTTTTACATCTAACAGAGCAGAATTTCTTGTCGCTTCTTCCAACAATTTCTTTACTGCATATTTTGCATTTTGCCATAGTTCAAATCCTTGTTAAGTAACATTTTTAGATTATTCGTTTATAACGGTTAATATACGATTATTTTTTTATTTTTCCCATTCGAGTTCTTTTTGAGGTTATTTTTATACAAAAATACTGTTATGAAGATAATAATCTACGAGCCCAAAAGGAACGCCAGAAGAATTAAAGTATACATTCCGTTTGAAATGATGAAGGAGCGTGCGCTGCTTAAGGCTATGCCTGACAGGTTCTATCATAAGTCGCAGCAGCTATGGAGCGTTAAGAATACTTCGGACAACATTACCAGACTTAAAGCTATTTTTAAGGGGAAGTGTAGGGTGTTGCTTGAAAGAGAGATGCCAACGCTTCCGAGGTTTATCCTTGATGAGCAGGGCGAGAAGGCGCTTTGTGATTTGGAGCAAAAGTTGATACTAAGGGCATATAGCGTTCATACTATTAAAACCTATAAGGCGGAATTGGGTAGCTTCCTGATGTATTTTCAGGGGAATGATTTGAAGAATATTAGTAAGGAGCAGATCGAGTCGTTTGTTTATCACATGGTTAGCAAGTACAAGATAGGTGAGAGTAAGCAGAACTGCTTAATTAACGCGATTAAGTTTTATTACGAGCATGTTTTGGGTATGCCCCGAGAGTATTATGATATACAGCGCCCCAAACGTGCAAATAGTCTGCCTAACGTACTGAGTACAGAGGAGGTTTTTAAGTTGATAAATACACCGAAAAACCTGAAACATAAGGCGATACTTTGTACTATCTATTCGGCTGGATTAAGGGTTAGCGAGGTGATAAACCTGAGGATATCTGATATCCGCTCCGATGAGGGATTTATTTTTGTGAAGGGAGCTAAGGGAAAAAAGGATAGGCATACTACTTTGTCTGAGCATCTGCTATTGATGCTGAGGGATTATTACCGGAAGTTTAAACCAGCATACTGGCTATTTGAGGGAGCAGATGGAGGGAGGTATAGCGCTACGAGCATACAGACATTATTCAGGAGAGCGCAGAAAGATAGTGGTGTTAATCCATGGTCAACCCCTCACACCCTTAGACATTCATTTGCCACCCATGCATTGGAGTATGGTGAGAATTTACGTAATATTCAGATTATGCTGGGGCATGGTAGTACAAAAACAACAGAGATTTATACCCATGTAATACAGGTTAACAACAAGAAATTACGGAATCCTTTGGATGTTTTACTAAATAGGTGTAGTTTTACTGACAATGTTAATATATCCCCAACTCAGCTTCCGCTGAGATGAGGATATACTAATGTTG
>JBKHAH010000148.1:0-3524 GCA_046542995.1 Bacteroidales bacterium | reverse complement strand
GTGAGATTAAAGAAAGGTTATCAACGTATCTGTTGAACCCTTTTAAGTACGAAGAGAAATCGGGAGATTTTACAGGAGTTGATTTTGAGACGGGAAGATGGTTTAATCGCAACCTTAGAATCTTTCGAAATATTCAAAGGTTACCCTATAGTGCTGACGATAGGATTTTACTGATTATTGGAAGAGAACACCTGAATTTATTAAACCTGTTTTTAGATGTTTCAAAAGAGTTTGAATTCGTTTCGCCTTTGCCCTATTTAGAAAGTGCTAGAAGTAAATAAAAAACGATTACAACCATGAAGTTTATAATTATCACACTTGGCCTACTGGCCCTAGGGAGCCTGATTTGGACTATAATTCAACTTATTAAACCTGAACTATTCTTTAAGGCAGAAGAAGCGAATACAAAGAGAAAGCGTCCTGCATGGTATCTAATTGGAGGCATTTTAGGATTAGCCATTCTGATTGTTTTATGGATTCAGGCCCTAAGTTTACAGCTGATGTCGGTATGGATACTAACCGGCGTTTTTACTTTAGGTTCGCTAAAAGCAATCGGGATTGTTTTCTTCTACGAGAAATTTAGCAGCAAAGCCGCAGAGCTAGTAGACATCGTGCAGAAAAATAGAAAAGCTTATTGGAAAATGGTCATATCGCGTGCTGTGCTATCATTAGTACTTTGCTTTGCCACTCTGTATTTTGCAGTATACTACAGTTCTATCCACTAAAAAAAGTCAAAAGGTGCAATAATAGCCGAACTATTACCCTATAGACAAGAAATTACACTTTTAAGTCAATTATTTAAACCTTAAATAATGAAAAAACTAACATTAACAATCGCAATAGTAAAGATAATGATACTCTTTACAGCTACCACAGGTATTTCACAAGCTCAAAATTTAACTCACAGAATTGATTCACTAATTGCAAAGCACCAAAGCAAAAACCTTCCAGGTGGCGCAATTGCGGTAATTTCAAGCAATAGTGTTATTTATAAGAGTTGCTTCGGAATAATGGACGTTGAGCATAATCTTAAAGTAAACGAGAACACTCTTTTCGACCTGGCATCTGTTGCCAAGCAGTTCACCGCCTTTGCCATAATGCTATTAGAGCAGGAGGGTAAGCTTGATTTGGATGAGGATATAAAAATGTACCTGACCAATTTGCCTGACTATGAGCATAAGATAACCATACGTCATTTGCTTCAGCATACCAGCGGTGTAGCCTCAACCGATTGGCTAAGGATAATGATTGGCAGTTCTTTCGATGAGGTGTGGAGTCACAACAACGAGATTAAGCTGCTTAAACAGTATTCACAGTTAAACTTTAAGCCAAACACACAGCATGTATACTCTAACGGAGGCTACTCTCTTCTTGCCAGCATAGTTGAAGAGGTTAGCGGAATGGCTTTCGGTGATTTTCTGAATCAACGAATTTTTAAACCGTTGGGCATGGAAACGGCTTTGGTAAACGCTCACCCAAACCAAAAACTAGTGAACAATGCGCATGGTTACAAAATAAATGAAAGTGAACCCTTAATAGTTAGTTCCACCACCGATTATAGTTACGGCAGCGGAAATATTTGGGCAAGCCTTAACGATATGGTAAAGTGGGGGCAAAACTTCTTCGCACCCAAGGTTGGAAATGCTGAAATGATAAACCGTATCACCAGTATGTATAACACACTTGAGAATGGCGATAGTATTACTTACACCTACGGATTTTTTGTGCGAAAGCACAAGGGGGTTAAACTGGTAGAACATCAGGGTGGACTTCCCGGTTTCAGGAATTACTTTTTGCTTTTCCCTGATGATAACCTGATTATCGTTGCATCGTTCAACAACGAGAGCATTAATGCCCGGGGCATTGTGAATGGCATAGCGGACATTCTTCTTGCCGACAGGATTGTGGAGCAGCCATCAAAACCTCGCGTTGAGGTGGATACGAATATTGACATGGCGAAACGTTTTGCTGGAACCTACGAGTTAGCCGATGGCATGGAGTTAACCTTTAGGGTTGAGCAGGATACATTCTGGCTGGTTTTGCCTGATGAAGATAAATTTCAACTTTTTGCCGAGGACGAATACAATTTTTTCCTAAAGGCATTTAATGCTCAATGCACATTTACAAAATCTAAAAATGGTGAAGTAACCCAGATGGCTTGGCACCAGAGTGGACGAACGTTTAATGGCTCTAGAGTTGGTGAGAGGGTTGAGTTAAGCATTGAAGAAATTAAGCAATTTGCAGGACGATATATCCATCACGATTTAAATATGGAGTACCCAATAACTTTTAATGACGGCAAACTCTACGTTCATACCCCATCAACCTTTAAAAAGTATTTTGACATTGATAAGTTGGAACTAACCCATATGAGTGGCGACAAATTCACAACTAACAGGCTGGGTACACTTGTGTTTACTCGCGATGAGAGAAACAACGTAAACGGGTTTGTAATGCCCGAACTTGGCAGATTACAAAATGTGAGATTCAGTCTATTATAGTATTTCCAATCCAAAATAATCTTAAGAAAAGTTAAGCGATAAGGATAAATTTTAAAATAATTGTAAAAAACAAACAACTATGGACAAGATTAACAGAACAACACTATTTCTGGTGCTGACGTTTGTAATCAGTTTTTCATTGGCAGGCTTATATAAATTACTCGGTGGGCAGTACGACAACAAAATTAGCGCAACCATTCTGGGAGCAACTTATATGTTTATCCCTATGATTTGTGCTATTCTGGTAGAAAAAGTAATTCACAAAGAAAAATTAAAATCCAATCTCTTTATTTCGTTTAAAATCAATAAGTGGTTCTTCTTTGCGTGGCTAATAGCGCCAATTATGAGTTTTGGAACACTTGGCATAAGCTTGTTGTTTTCTGATGTAACTTTTAGTCCTGAAATGGCAGGGATGGTAAATAGATTTGAAGATATGATGTCTCCAGAACAACTGGAGCAAATGAAAAACGCAACCGAGACAATGCCCATTCATCCTATATGGTTAACTGTTTTTCAGGGATTAATTGCAGGTGTTACAATTAATGCCATTGCGGGTTTTGGAGAAGAACTAGGTTGGCGGGGATTTCTACTGAAATCATTTAAAGAAATGAATTTTCTTAAGGCATCAATTACCATCGGGTTTATATGGGGAATCTGGCATTCGCCTCTAATTTTAATGGGACATAACTATCCTCAACATCCCGAAATTGGAGTATTTATGATGACCGTTTGGTGTATTTTGCTCACCCCGCTTTTCCTTTACATTACAATTAAGGCAAAGTCTGTAATAGCTGCAGCAATATTGCACGGTACACTAAATGCCACAGCAGGAATAGCCATAATTGTTATTGAAGGTGGTAACGATTTAACTGTTGGAATGACTGGCTTAGCGGGATTTATATCTCTGATTGTTGTTTTGCTCGTACTTTTCATATACGACAACAGTTTAAGTAAGGAAAAAATAATGACGAATAAAATAAGCAACTACCTGTAACAAGCAGCATAAAATATCTACATTTTAAT
>JBKHAH010000064.1:0-18988 GCA_046542995.1 Bacteroidales bacterium | reverse complement strand
AGCAAAACTCTCGTCCCGTAGGGACGACATATTTTTTTACCCGGACAACAGTGATTTAAAATAATTTATCAACCTTATTGAAATTTTCTTTACTTTCGTAAAAAATACCCAAGAAAATGCTTTATCGTTTACTAGTATTACTCATACTTTGTTTGAATATTACTGCATTTAGCCACGAGGCCCTCAGTAAAACGGATAGTTTGCTAACTAGCCTTGAAAGTGCGAAGGGGATTGACAAGATAGATATTTACATAGAATTAAGCGAGGAGAACTTATTCAGCGAAAAAGGGTATAAGTACGCCCAGAATGCACTTGAACTTGCTAATAAACTCAACAATCAAAAACATAAAGCCAACTCACTATACGCTCTTGGGCGTTTTTATTACGTAAACCGTATGGAGGAAGATGCTCTAAAGCATTTTTTTAAAGCCTTAGAAATATACAGTTCAACTAACGATAAAAAGGCTTTAAGTAAAACCAATAGAGCAATTGGCAAGTGCTACTTCTACTTAAACTCCATAGAAGAAGCGAATAAACACACACAACAATCCATCGAGCTTGCAGATGCTAACAATTTTAAAACTGAAAAAGCGAAGGCTCTAATTGACCTTGGTGATTTGCTGGCAAAAAAACATCAGTACACAGAAGCCATTAATAAAGTACTTGAGGCGCTAAAAATACTACAAGAGCATGGGACAAAAAAAGACCTTTACCTGGCATATAACGCATTAGGTGGTCTTTATTTTGACCATGGAGAGTACCAAAGTTCCATTGAAGCGTATCTTAAAGAAATTGAAATTAAGGAGCAACTAAACGACACAAGAGGGGTGGCAATTTCAAGACATAATTTAGGTAATACACATAGAGTAATTGGCAACTACCAGACTGCTCTTGAGCAATACCAAAAGAGTTTAACTTTATCAGAATCAATTGATTTTATCAGGCTTATTGCTGCAAACAACAGGGAGATAGGCATGGTTTACGAGAGCCTCTCACGAACGCTCCTATCTATAGAAGAGAACAGAGCAAACTACAGGAGAGCCCTAAGTTTCCATGAAGATGCACTAAAGGCTTACCAAGCATTAGAAGACAAAGAAGGAATAGCTCAGTCGCTTAATAATATTGCTAACACCTATTCACATATAGCAACAACCGAATTTGTTGAGCAGTATGGCGAGTTTTGGGAGGATTCACTCTACCAAATTTCATCAAATGTTATTACATCAACATTTGGCAAAACATTCGAAAATTACAACAAAGCGCTTGAGATTTTTGAAGAGCTGGATGAAACGAATGAAATTATTAAAATTAATATAAACCTTGGTGCCCACTATATCCATGTAAGAGATTGGAATACTGTCACTCAACACCTAAACAAAGCACTAAGATTAGCTAGAAAAACTAACAACCAATACGACATTGCTTTAACACTTTACTATTTTGGAGAGTATTTCTATAGAACTGGAAATCTTCAGAATGCCGAGCAAAATTTACAACAAAGCCTCCATATTGCAGAGGAGCTAGGCACGAAAGATTTAAAACGACATGTAAACCAAAGACTTGCACACGTTTACGAAAAAGCTGGCAACCTGTCGATGGCGCTTAAACACACAAAAAATTACAATAAGATAAAGGATGAAATATTCTCTGAGCAAAGCCAGAAGATTATTACCGAAATGCAGACAAAGTATGAAACCGAGAAAAAGGAGCAAGAAATCAAACTGCTAAATAACGAACGAGCTTTAAATCAATCTATTATACAACGCCAAAGACTCACTCTTGCAATTACTATTGGTGGTCTGATTGTAATATTGGCATTTGCGATTCTGCTTATTAACATGATCCGCCAGAAACAAAGGGCCAACCGTATTCTTGAGGAGAAAAATGAGCTTATCTCAAATCAGAAGCAGGAGATTACCGATAGCATTCGGTATGCCAGCCGCATACAAAATGCAATACTTCCATCAACAAACCTTCTGAACGAATCATTAAAAGACCACTTTGTGCTATTCATCCCGCGCGATATTGTTAGCGGCGATTTTTACTGGTTTACCAAGCAGCAGGACAAGATGATTATTGTTGCCGCCGACTGTACAGGGCATGGCGTGCCAGGAGCATTCATGAGTATGCTGGGCGTATCTTTCCTTTATGAGATTGTTAACAAAGAGGGAGTTATGCAACCCGCCAGGATACTGGATATGCTCAGGGATTTTATAAAACTAACCCTTTCGCAAACAGGCAAGAAAGATGAGCAGAAGGATGGAATGGACATATCTCTCTGCATGCTCGACCATGATAACATGAAACTTGAGTGGGCCGGAGCGTACAACCCCCTAGTGCTTATTCGTAACAATGAGATAATTGAGTATAGGGCAGACAAGATGCCTGTGGCTATCCACATAACTGATCATAAAAGCTTCACTAATCACCAGATAAACCTCCAGCCAAACGATGTGTTTTACATGTACTCCGATGGGTTCCCCGACCAGTTTGGAGGCGATCAGGGACGTAAGTTCATGAGCAAAAGATTCAAGCAGCTGCTTCTGGATATTCATCAAAAACCAATGAACGAGCAGAAAGAGATTCTTCGAAATGAGCACATACAATGGAGAGGTGATAACTATGAACAAATTGACGACATTGTGGTTTTTGGGGTGAAAGTTTAAACTCTTTTAGCTTTCCCAAAAACGATATAATTAGTGATATCCTTTAAATTTGCCTAAATTTGCACCTTTATAACCACACCCTGCGCAATGGTAAAAAAGGATACGTATAAATCTGCACTATCAGTAAATCCTGGTGTAAACCAACCACCTACTGTTAATCAGAATATCCTATCACGATTAAAATCGCAGAAACGCAGAAACTTAACCCCTGAGCAGTACACAGAGGGGATACTTAACAGGGATAACACCATCTTAAGCCAGGCAATTACTTTAATAGAGAGCTCGCTCCCTGCCCATCACCTATTAGGTCAGCAAATTATTGAGCAATGCCTACCCCACGCTGGGAAATCAGTGAGGGTTGGCATAACAGGAGTACCAGGTGTTGGCAAAAGCAGCTTTATTGAAGCGCTTGGAGGAACCATAACATCTAAAGGAAGCAGGCTTGCTGTTCTTGCAGTTGACCCCAGCAGCGAGCGGAGCAAAGGCAGCATACTTGGCGATAAAACCCGTATGGAAACACTCTGCAACAATCCCAACGCTTTTATTCGCCCATCGCCCTCAGCAGGTTCGCTGGGTGGGGTTGCGCGTAAAACCCGCGAAACCATTATCCTATGCGAAGCTGCCGGATTCGATACAATTTTTATTGAGACGGTTGGGGTTGGCCAAAGCGAAACGGCTGTTCATTCTATGGTTGATTTCTTTTTACTATTAATGCTTGCTGGCGCTGGAGATGAACTGCAAGGCATAAAAAGAGGAATTATGGAAATGGCCGATTTAATTGCAATAACCAAAGCGGATGGGAAGAATATTCAAAATGCTAAGAATGCTAAAGTTCAGTACGAAAACGCTCTTCATCTGTTCCCTCCACCCGAATCAGGGTGGACTCCCCGTGTTAGAATCTGCTCTTCAGTAACAAAAGAAGGGATTGTTGATGTTTGGGAGCAAATACTTGATTACATATCAACCACAAAAAAATCGGGATATTTTAACAGCAGAAGATTAGGCCAAGCCAAATACTGGATGTACCAAAGTATAACCGAGCAGCTTAAGGACGATCTTTTTAATAATCCACAGATAAAAGAACTTATCGCTAGTACTGAAAAGGACGTGCTAAAAGATAAAATGAGCTCCTTTGCCGCGGCCAAAAAAATTATGGAATACTACAAATCATTGTAAACAATTTATTATTATTATTTGTTGCTAAATTAAAATAAAACAGACAAGAAAAATGAAAAGAATCCTAACTATTGTAACAGTAGCAATCATGCTACTATCATGCTCTTCAGACAATTATACCATTAATGGAGAGATTGAAAATGCAACAGACCAAATGGTTTACCTTAAAACGGTGGTTGATGAGCAGCTTATAACTATTGACTCAACCATGATGGAAGGTGGTGTTTTCTCATTCACAGGGGAAATCGAGGTGCCCGATTTATATGCCGTTGATTTTGAACTTCAGGAGGGAAGAATTGTAATGTTTCTTGATAATTCAAACGTAAAAATTACTGGTAATGTTGATGAAATTATGGCCAGCACCGTTGAAGGTTCGGATAGCCATAACATTTTTGATAAGTTTAATACGTATCAACAAGAAATTAGCAAACCGCTCATGGATATAAACCTTGAGTTTCAATCGGCAGCCATGGAGGAGAACCTAACTCCTGAACTTGAGGAAGAACTTCGCGAAAAGTACATGGAGGAGAACAAGAAGGTTATTGAAGCGGTAAAAGAGTTTGTTAAAGAAAACAACCAATCTGTTGTTGCAGCCTATATAACGCTTACTCAACTTGCAAACAACTTGACGGTTGAAGAGTTGGAAGGCATCGTTAAAGAGTTCCCCAAGAGCATTCAAAATTCTCCTTACGTAATTGCCCTTAACGAGAAGGTTGATGTTGATCAAAAAACTGCAGTTGGTGAAAAATTCATGGACTTCACCCAGCCTGATCCTGATGGAAACATGATTACTTTCTCAGACTACACGGGAGAGAATTATGTTCTTCTTGATTTTTGGGCAGGATGGTGCACACCCTGCCGCCGTGAGAACCCGCACCTTGTTGAGGTATATAACGATTTTAACGACAAAGGCTTCGATATTTTTGGAGTATCTCTTGATCGTACTGAGAAAGAATGGCTTGAAGCCATTGAGGACGATAAGCTAGCCTGGACTAATGTGTCAGATATTAAGGGATGGGAAAATGAAATTGCTCAGATGTACGGAATACAATCAATCCCAGCAAATATTCTAATATCACCTGAGGGCGACATAGTTGCTAAAAACTTAAGAGCAGCCGAATTACGTGAAAAGCTTAACGAACTATTAAACTAGCAAGGTTCGTTTTTACTCCATACCCAAAGAGGGCGTCTCAATAATTGAGAAGCCCTCTTTTCTCTAGATGTGTATTAATGAAGCCTGAGATGCCTTGACCAATAAATTATAGCTCGGTAAACAAGTCAACAGCCTTTTTAATTGCAGCATCAATTCCATTAATATCCTTACCTCCCGCGGTGGCATAGTAGGGTTGTCCTCCCCCGCCACCCTTCATAGCCTTTGCCGCCTCACGAATAATTGCCGATGCATTCGCTTTTTTACTCTCAACCAATGAATCGGAAACCATTATTGTGAGTATGGGTTTACCTGAAATCTCTGCCCCTACAACCAAGAAAAGGTTATCAATCTCGCTTCTGAGCTGATAAGCCAAATCCTTAATGGCTTCAGGGCTATCAAGGTTTACTTTTTGCGAAATAACAGCAGCATCGTTCACTGTAATCAGATTAGCTTTAAGCTCAGACTTCACCTGCTTAACCTTCTCTTTGGTAAATCCATCAATTTGCTTTGCAAGCTTGCTATTCTCATTAATCAACTTTTCAATTGCCTGATGAATATTGGCAGGATTACCCAATGTGCTCTTAAGCTCTTTCAATGCATCCACCTGCTGGTAAAGAAACTCCTCGGCTTTCCCGGCGGTTATAGCCTCAATTCTGCGGATGCCAGCAGAAATTGCCGACTCGCTAACCATTTTAAAAAGTCCAATATCACCCGTTCTCTGCGCATGAGTTCCTCCACAAAGTTCTACCGAATCACCAAAGCGAACAACCCTGACCGTATCAGCATATTTCTCTCCAAACAGGGCAATTGCGCCCATTTCCTTCGCTTCGTTCATGGGTACATGGCGATGCTCATCCACCAGCGTATTCTTTCTGATGGCTTCATTCACCATCCTCTCAACTTCCCTTATCTCCTCATCAGTCATCTTCTGAAAATGAGCAAAATCGAACCTCAGATAATCAGGGTGAACCAATGAACCTTTTTGCTCAACGTGACTACCAAGAACCTTCCTCAATGCATTATGCAAAAGGTGGGTTGCGGTATGATTATTAGCTGTATTTACTCGATTTTGAAAGTCAACCTCGGCGGTAAACTCCTGTTCAGGATTTTCTGGCAGCTTATTCACCAAATGGATTACAAGATTATTCTCCTTAAAGGTGTTGAGTATATTGACCGTCTCATTCTCATTGTAAATTCTCCCCATATCACCAACCTGCCCTCCAGCCTCAGCATAAAAAGGGGTTTTATCGAAAACTACATGGTACTTTTCCTTTCCTTTCTGTTTTACTGTTCGGTACCTTACCACGTTAACTTTTGTCTTAAGATTATCGTATCCAACAAACTCGGTCTCATTCGCTTTACGCAACTCTACCCAGTCGTGCGTTTCAATCACCGCAGCATTTCTCGACCTGTCCTTCTGCTGCTTCATTTCCCTGTCAAAGTCCCCCTTGCTAACGGTTAGCCCATTCTCCCGAAGAATCAGTTCAGTTAGGTCTAGAGGGAATCCGTACGTATCGTAAAGGGTAAACGCATCTTTCCCTGTAATTTCCTTCTTCCCTTTCTCCTTGGTCTTACTCATAATGTTGTCAAGCAAACGGATGCCGGTATCAAGAGTGCGGAGAAAAGTTTGCTCCTCTTCAAAAATTACCTTTTTAATAAGATTCTGCTGTGCGGGTAATTCTGGAAACCATGGACCCATCTGCTCAGCAAGCACTGGCAATAGTTTGTTAATAAATGGTTCCTGAAGATTTAAGAAAGTATAACCGTACCTTACAGCACGCCGCAGGATGCGACGAATTACGTAACCTGCCTTAGCGTTAGAGGGCAACTGACCATCGGCTATTGAGAAGGCAACCGCTCTTAAGTGATCCGCCACAACCCGCATGGCTATATCCTGCAACTCATTCTTACCGTACTCAATTTTGCAGATACTCCCCAACTCCTTAATAAGGGGTTGAAAAACATCCGTATCGTAATTACTCTGCTTACCCTGCATGGCCATGCAAAGGCGCTCAAACCCCATGCCAGTATCAACATGCTTGGCTGGGAGCGAAACCAACGCTCCATCCGATTTTCTATTAAACTGAATAAAAACCAGGTTCCATATCTCAATCACTTGGGGATGATCAGCATTCACCAATTCTGCTCCCGATTTTTTCGATTTATCTTCGGGTGATCTAAGGTCGATATGAACCTCGGAGCATGGGCCGCAGGGACCAATATCGCCCATTTCCCAAAAATTATCCTTCTTCGTCCCCATTAGTATCCTTTCCTTAGGAAGATATTTCATCCAAAACTCGAAGGCTTCACTATCCATCTCCAAACCCTCGTTGGGACTCCCCTCAAATACGGTTGCATAAAGGTTTGATGCATCTAATTCTAAAACTTCTACCAAAAATTCCCAAGCCCAGTCAATAGCCTCCTTCTTAAAATAATCACCAAAGGACCAGTTCCCAAGCATCTCAAACATAGTATGATGGTATGTGTCGTGCCCCACTTCGTCCAGATCGTTATGCTTACCCGAAACCCTTAAGCATTTCTGCGAATTTGCTACTCTGGAATACTTAGATTCTATATTCCCAAGAAAAATGTCTTTAAACTGGTTCATACCAGCATTGGTAAACATCAGGGTTGGGTCATCCTTAACTACCATAGGAGCTGATGGAACAATATGGTGATTCTTACTGGTAAAAAAACTTAAAAATGCCTGTCGAATTTCACTTGATGTCATATAACTCTAATATTAAACTGGTTAACTCGTGTCAACTAATTTGTTACTAATATTTTTTTTGTTAAATACTTTGCAAAAATAAATATTTACATTAGATTTGCCCCAGTTGGTCAATTTAGAAAGTTTTTAAATTAAGACTACAACAAATTACCATGGCAAAAAATAAATTCAGATTTAATCCAAATACGTTATCGTTTGAGCCTATTCAAACGCCTTTCTCTAAAAAGATTGCAAATGTAATTATTCAATTTATATTAAGCCTAACTATTGCTGTATTTGTTTTTTTTACTTTCAACTATTTTTTTGAAACTCCTAAGGAAAAGGTTCTAAAAAGAGAGAATTCTGAACTAGCATTGAAATTTGAACTTTTTAATAAAATGCTTGATGAATCTGACATGCTGCTAACCGAAATTCACCAACGTGATAATCATATTTACCGATCAATATTTGAGGCAGATACAATCCCAGCCTCGTTAAAAACTGGAGGTATGGGGGGAGAGCAGCAGTATGAGGAGTTGACAGGTTTTTTAAACTCTGACCTATTAATTGAAACGGCAACAAAACTGGATCATTTAGCCTGGAAAACTTACGTTCAGTCAAAGTCTTTTGATGAAGTTGTAGATTTGGCAAAGAATAAGGAGCAGATGATTCAAAGCATCCCGGCTATTCAGCCAATTTCCTTTAAAGATTTTGGACGAGTTTCTGCATACTTTGGTCCACGTAGCGATCCCTTTACCAAAAAACGCAAATTTCATCATGGAATCGACTTTGTTGGCCCCAAGGGTGCCCCAATATATGCAGCGGGGAAAGGGAAGGTGACTAGAGCCGAGTACTCATTCTTTGGTTATGGTAATCTTGTTGAGGTTGATCATGGTTTTGGGTATAAAACCCGATATGCACATCTCAAAGATATAAAGGTAAGGAAAGGGGATCTTGTTAGCAGAGGGCAAATAGTTGGAACCCTCGGCAATTCAGGAAGGAGTACAGGGCCACACCTGCATTACGAGGTAATTCATCGTAACAAAACAGTAAATCCTATAAACTACTTTAACGAAATGTCAGCCGATGAGTATGAACTCATGGTAAGTAATGCTGGATCAAACGATTTAAAGAATTAACTCAATCTACGAATTTACTTAGCGTTTCAATTTCTCTTCGTTTAATATTTAATTTGCTAATGTTTTTTAATATATTTACTCCTTAATTTTAAACACTCAGCATGTAAACGCTATGCCAAAGCACAAATATAAGTTTAACCCCCAAACATTATCTTTCATTAAAGAGCAGAGCTCCTTAAAAAAGAAATTTTGGAAAGGATTTAACTATGTACTTGGTAGTATTGTGGTAGCCATTATTTATTACATAATTTTCTCAACTTTTTTCGACACCCCCCAGGAGCGTGGGTTAAGACGTGAGAATGAGGAGCTAATGGTGAAGTTCGAACTTTTCAACAAAGAATTTGATAAGATTTCAAAAGTACTTGAAGATATCCAGCAAAGGGACGACAATATCTACAGAACAATTTTTGAAGCTGAACCAGTCCCAAGCACAGTGAGGGAGGCTGGTATTGGTGGGGTTGATAGGTACTCAGACTTAGAAGAACTTACAAATGCGGAAATTGTTTTAAAAACAGCAAAACGTATTGACGACATTTCAAAGCAGATTTACATTCAATCAAAATCTTTCGATGAAGTAATTGAAATGGCCAAGCGAAAGGAGGACATGACAGCAAGTATCCCTGCTATACAACCTGTTTCAAATAAAAAACTACGCAGAGTTGCCTCACCTTTCGGCGTTAGAATGCATCCCTTTTACAAGGTGCTAAAAATGCATACTGGTATGGATTTTACTGCTCCAACAGGAACAGAGATTTATGCTACAGGCGATGGTGTTGTTTCTGATGCTATACGCTCAGGCAGAGGGTATGGAAATACTGTAATTATTGATCACGGATTTAGCTATAAGACCCTATACGCTCATATGAGTAAAATACTGGTTAGGCCTGGGCAAAAGGTTCGAAGAGGCGAAGTAATTGGACTTATTGGCAACACCGGAATGAGTATGGCACCACACCTCCATTATGAAGTTAGAAAAGATGACGAGCCAATTAACCCAATTAATTACTATTTTAACGACCTTACGCCAGATGAATACGACAAGATTATTGAACTAGCATCGCAAAGCGGTCAATCTCTCGATTAAATATTTTCAGGAACCATTCCAATGTATTAATAGAATGACAATTTATGTTGTAATACGAAAAAACCGACATTCTTTTGTTTCTGAATTACATAATTTCGTTTAAGCATTTTTTTTATCATTAGGAAGATATCATAAAATAATGTTACAATACTATTCTATAAATAATTGTACGCTATGCCCTATAAAGAGAAAAAAGTAGAGAAACTCTACTACACTATTGGCGAGGTAGCCAATATGTTTGGGGTTAACACATCACTTATTCGTTTTTGGGAGAAGAATTTTGAAATAATTAAACCCAAGAAAAACAAGAAAGGTAATAGACTTTTCACTAAAAAAGATATTGAAAACTTTAAACTAATATACCATTTAGTTAAGGAGCAAAGACTTACACTTGAAGGGGCAAGAAAAAAACTATCAGAGAACAAGGAGGATACGATTAACAACTTCGAGGCAATTGAATCTCTTAAACGCATAAAAGAGATGCTTATCGAGGTGAAAGAAATGCTTTAAAAAAATATTTATGACTGTAAGTGAAGTTACTGAAATTATTGAAGAGTTTGCGCCAATTGAATATAAAGAGGAGTATGACAATGTTGGTTTACTGGTTGGTTCGGCTTCAAACCCAGTTAACGGTATTCTTCTAACGCTCGATGTAACCCCCGAAGTATTAGACGATGCCCTTGCTAACGGAGCGAATTTAATTATTGCACATCACCCGGTTATTTTTAAAGGTCTTAAAAAATTAACAGGCAGCTCCTACACAGAAAGAACCATAATTAAAGCCATTAAGCATGGCATAGCCATATACTGTGCTCATACTAATTTAGATAGCGTTTGGAACGGTGTTAGCATGAGCATGGCGAAAAAAATGGGACTAAAGAACATTCGCGTATTGCATGAAGCAACGGATCAGCTTGTAAAGCTGATTACATTCGTTCCTAATAAGAATGTTATTGAGGTACGCCAGTCGATGTTCAATGCAGGCGCAGGAAATATTGGCCATTACGACCAATGCTCATACAATATCCAAGGTACAGGAACATTCCGCGCAGGCGATGGAACCAATCCGCATGTGGGTGATATTGGTCATCTACACCAAGAGCAGGAAACACGGGTTGAAATGATAGTACCCAAACCAATTCTGGCAAAGGCTATTTCAGCAATGAAACGCACACACCCTTACGAGGAGGTTGCTTACGATGTGGTCCCCCTGCTAAACGCTAACCCAAGAGCAGGCTTAGGACTTATTGGCGATATGCCAAAATCGATAAAAGAGCCCGAATTTCTTAAAAAGGTGAAAAACACATTCAACCTAAGGTGCATTCGCCATTCTCCATTTACCAATAATAACGTGAAGAAAGTCGCCCTCTGCGGCGGAAGCGGCGCCAACCTAATTCCCAAAGCCATTTCGCTGGGTGCCAATGCGTTTATAACTGCCGATGTAAAATATCATCAGTTTTTTGATGCTGATAATAAAATTTTATTAGCCGATATTGGGCACTTCGAAAGCGAACATTACACCATTGACATTTTTTATGAGCTACTTACAAAAAAAATTCCTAATTTTGCAGTCCTAAAAACAAAAGTGAAAACCAATCCAATAAACTATTTATATTAAGGTATGGTAGCAGAAAAAAGCAAAACAGCAGAGGTGAGCGAGATGCCCGTTGAAGAGAAACTTCGAATCCTTTTCGAACTTCAGCAAATCGACTCTAAAGTGGATCAGATAAAAACCCTGAGAGGGGAACTCCCACTTGAGGTTCAGGATCTTGAGGATGAAATTGAAGGGTTAGACACCCGCATCTCAAACTTTAAGACTGAGATGGAAAATTTAAATCAGCAAATTAGCAACAAGAAGGAGGAGATAAAGAACGCAGAGGGACTTATTGTGAAATACAATGAGCAACAAAAAAATGTTAGAAATAACAGGGAGTACGATTCTCTTTCAAAGGAAATAGAATACCAAACTCTTGAAATAGAACTTTGCGAAAAGAGGATTAAAGAGTACACCCAGCAAGCAAAGGAAAAAAAGGAACTGATTGATGAGGCAGAGAAGCTACATAAAGACAGAGCTGGTGACCTTAAGGAGAAAAAAACCGAGCTGGATAACATCGTTAAGGAAACTCAAAAAGAAGAGGAGGAGCTTAACAGAAAATCAGAGGCTTATCAAGAACTGATAGAACCACGTCTTTTAACTGCATACAAAAGAATTAGGAACAATGCCCGGAATGGGCTTGCCGTTGTTACGGTTAATCGTGATGCTTGCGGTGGATGCTTCAATAAAATTCCACCTCAACGCCAACTTGACATAAAAGTTCGCCGTAAAATTATTGTTTGCGAATATTGTGGTAGAATACTTGTTGATAGCGCTTTCTCAGAAGAGAACGAATAAGTATTTTATTACAACATAAAGCTATACAGAAAAAGGGGTGCCAATCACACCCCTTTTTTCTTATCTATTATTTTATAATAATTACCAGCTACCTCCGGCACCACCTCCGCCAAAGGAGCCTCCTCCTCCACCAGAGAATCCTCCGAACGAACCTCCTCCAGAACTAAAACTACCGAAACCACCGCTTCTTCCCGCTCCAGACATCATGCCCAGGGCAATAAGAAATGGTATGTTATGACCTATAGAACGCCCCTTCGTTCTGTTAACATTGAAAAGCACTATAAAGATAAGTGTTAAAAAAATGATAATGGGGAATATTACAAAAACACCCCCCTTGCTGCTATACTCATCAGCTGAGTACTTGCCCGAGGCCAGCTCCATCATTGTGGATGTAGCTTTATTGAATCCAGCATAAAAATCGTTATTCCTAAACCGTGGAAGCAATTCTCGCTCCAATATGCGCTTTGCAATAGCATCAGGAATAACGTCCTCTAAACCGTATCCCGTTGCAATATATGCCTCGCCACGCTTATTACGCACTTTTGGTCTCACTAAAATTATCGCACCATTATCCTTACCTTCTTGTCCAACGCCCCACTTCTCACCAACCCGGAAGGTAAAGTCAGCAATATCATACCCTTTTAAATCATTTACCGTTATAACGTATATCTGGGTTGATGTGGTATCGTGATAATTCCTTAACTTCTGCTCAAGCATACCCAATTCCTGCTGCGAAAGCAGATTTGCAAAATCGTTAACCAAACGCGGCGGTTGCATTGGTGAGGGTAAATCCTGAGCAGTCACGCTGCCAATAGCCATGAAGATGGCGAGTATAAGTCCTTTCATTCTATTTTTCATAATATCCTCCTATTTCCCAAATGAAATATCATCAGAGAGTTCGTTAACATCATCAGTCTGATATGGGAAGTGCTCCTTAAGCTTCTCCCCTGTCTGCTCAATGCCTTTAACAAGTCCCAATGTTAGATTATCCTTGGCAAATTGCTCAACCATAACCTCCTTAACCGAGTCCCAAAAATTATCGGGTACTACAGCATTTATACCCGCATCGCCCAAAACTGCAAATTGTTTGTCCTTTAAAGCAAGGTAAAACAGAACGCCATTACGTAGTTCGGTTTTATGCATCTTAAGCATGGCAAACACATCGGCCGCTCTATCAAGCACATTGCCTTTGCATTTGTTTTCAATATGCACTCTTATTTCACCTGATGTATTTAGTTCGGCCTCCTTTATGGCCTTAACAATAAATTTTTTTTGTGCTGATGTAAATTGATCCTGCGCCATAATATCAACAATTTATTATTACGTTGTAAAATCTATCTTAGAAAAAGATGGTTAAAATTCAACCTCGGGAGCATCACTTGCACCCTGATCAGCCTCAAAGTATGCTTTCTTCTCAAAATCAAACCAACCTGCATAAATTACCCTAGGGAATGAGCGTATGTACGAGTTGTAACTCTGTACAATTTCGTTAAACTTTCTTCGCTCAACAGCAATTCGATTCTCAGTTCCTTCGAGCTGGGCTTGCAACTCCAAAAAATTCTGATTGGCTTTCAACTCAGGATAACGCTCAACGGTAACAAGCAACCTTGAAAGGGCTCCGCTTAGCTCACCCTGAACTTGCTGGAACTGCTGAATGTTTGACTCATTTAGGTTTGCTGGATCAACCGTAACCTGCGTAGCCTTTGCTCTCGCTTCAATAACCTGCGTAAGGGTTTGCTGCTCAAAATCAGCATAGCCCTTAACGGTATTTACCAAATTTGGAATTAAGTCCATGCGGCGCTGATAAACATTCTCAACGTTTGACCACTGGGCGGTCACACTCTCCTCTAACGAAACCATACGGTTGTACCCGCAGCTACTAAGAAGTGGCACCAGCATTACCACAGCCAGAATGTATAATATCGATTTTCTTTTCATAATTATTTCATTGATTTATTAATAGGTAAAAGTACAAAAATTATCAGGCAATATACAACAAAAAGCATGCAACTCAAATGCGATGTAAGATCTCAAATCACCCTAAAAAATTGTAACTTTACAGCTCGATAATAATAAAACTAAAAACATATGACCACACAAGAATTTCAGAAGCTTATTCTACAGGGCATTCCCAACGAACTGCCAGCAGCTAAAGCATGGGATAATTCAGTAAACCATGCACCAAAGCGTAAACAGATTTTAACACAATTTGAGAAAAGGCTGGCTATTAAAAATGCATTAAGATATTTTCCTGAAAAATATCATGCCGTTTTGGCAGAGGAGTTCGCCAAGGAGCTCAATGAATTCGGAAGAATTTACATGCACCGCTTCCGCCCTGATTACAAAATATCGGCAAGAAGCATAAACGAATATCCACATAAATCGATTCAGGCTGCATCCATTATGCTGATGCTTAGCAACAACCTTGATTATGCCGTGGCACAGCATCCCCATGAGCTTATAACATACGGTGGCAATGGTGCCGTATTTCAAAATTGGGCTCAGTACCTGCTTACCATGAAGTACCTGGCAGAAATGACCGATGAGCAAACCCTTGTGCTATATTCGGGTCATCCCATGGGGCTGTTCCCCTCGCATAAGGATGCTCCTCGTGTAATTGTAACCAACGGTATGATGATTCCAAACTACAGCAGCAAGGATGACTGGGAGAAATTTAACGCCCTTGGCGTAACACAATACGGACAAATGACAGCCGGCTCATTCATGTACATTGGGCCACAAGGGATTGTGCACGGAACAACAATTACTGTTATGAATGCAGGAAGAAAGAGACTGAAGCCGGGAGAAAAAGGTTTAGGTGGAAAACTCTTTGTGTCATCGGGTCTTGGAGGAATGTCTGGTGCTCAGCCTAAAGCAGGTGTAATTGCTGGCGTTGTTAGCGTAATTGCCGAAATCAATCCAAAGGCAACACAGGTGCGCCACAGCCAGGGGTGGGTTGATGAGGTTTACGAAGATCTTGATAAACTAATTCCCCGAATAAAAGAGGCGATGGAAAAAAAGGAGGCTGTATCCATAGCATACCAGGGAAACATTGTTGACCTATGGGAAAAGCTTGCTTTGGAGAATATCGCTGTTGACCTTGGTAGTGACCAAACATCGCTGCATAACCCATTTGCAGGCGGATACTACCCTGCCGGGCTTAGCTTCACTGAAGCGAATGAGCTTATGGCAAAGAATCCAGAACAGTTCAAAGAGAAAGTTTACGAGAGCCTTCGTCGTCATGTAAAAGCTATAAATTCGCTCACAGAACGTGGCATGTACTTCTTCGACTATGGCAATGCATTCCTGCTGGAAGCCAGCCGTGCAGGGGCCGACATTATGAACAGTAACGGTAATTTCAGGTACCCATCATACGTTCAGGATATTATGGGACCAATGTTCTTCGATTATGGGTTTGGCCCATTCAGGTGGGTTTGCACATCATCCAATCCGAAAGATTTGGAGAAAACTGACCGCATCGCACAGCAAGTGCTCGAAGAAATTGCCAAGGATGCTCCAGGCGAGATTACGGGTCAGCTTGAAGATAATATCCATTGGATAAGGGAAGCAGGCAAGAACAAGCTGGTTGTTGGTTCACAGGCCAGAATACTTTACGCAGACAGCGAGGGTAGAATTAAAATTGCCGAAGCATTTAACAAAGCCATTCGCGAGGGTGAAATTTCTGCCCCCATAGTACTGGGGCGCGATCATCACGATGTGTCTGGAACCGATTCGCCTTACCGCGAAACATCTAACATTTATGATGGCTCCAGCTTTACAGCAGATATGGCCATACAGAATGTTATTGGCGATTCATTCCGTGGAGCCACCTGGGTTTCAATACACAACGGTGGTGGCGTTGGCTGGGGCGAGGTAATAAACGGTGGCTTTGGTATGACCCTAGATGGGTCAGAGGATGCCGACCGCAGGTTACGTTCCATGCTTCTTTGGGATGTAAATAACGGGATAGCCCGTAGAAGCTGGGCTCGAAATGAAGAGGCAATGTTTGCCATTCAGCGTGAGATGGAAAGAACTCCAAACCTAAAGGTAACTATTCCTAATATTGCCAACGACGAATTAATTGACAAGTTTGTAAAATAGACTGAAGATAATCTTCAAAAACATGGGGTTATGAAAAAATTATATCGCTTTGGATTATTCCTTACAACAGGCTTGCTATTTAGCTTAGCATCATGCGATAAGCAAGAGAACTACCCCGAAAACTCAATCCTGGGCACCTGGAGATGTTTTGAAGAGGTTAGTATCCAAGGGAACAGACAGTACAACGTTGGCATTGATTACCAGAGTGATGACTCATCAACCATTGTAATTTACAATTTTTACAATATGGGATTTAACGTTGAAACGTACGCAACGGTTCAGGATACCCTAATCACCATAATAGGTACCGATTCTTTTGATGCTGATATAATTGGCACTGGGCATGTAAAAAGAGATTTCAGCGCGATATACTGGGATTTTTCCTACTCAGGAAATACTTACGATCCGCAGGTGGAAGCGGTATTTTTCAGACCTTAATATCGATACAGATTGAGAGCAATTATTTACGAACACACAACTTAATAGTAACCAAATAGATTTAGCTATGTTTAAAACATTCCGTTTAGCAGCACTTATTGTGCTTTCCTCATTAACTTTAGTAAAGGTTGGAATTGGGCAGGAGAAAGAGGATGCGCTTACTCCTGAAAAACTTTCGAAACTTGAAAGCGTAATAGAAGTCGCAATCTCGCCAAGTAAAGAGCATGTGGCCTATACACTTAGTGTTCCTCGTTCGCTTAACAATGAGCCAGGGTCCGAATTCCGAGAGCTGCATGTAATAAACCTGAAAAATGGAGAAACAACAAAGCTAATAACTGGAGAGCAGTCTGCTTACTCAATAGACTGGACACCTAAGGGTGATGCAGTAACCTTTAGATCCAACCTATCTGATGCTTCTGGCATGCAACTATACAAAGCCGACATAGTCAAAAAGCAGGTTGAACTCCTGTTTGCTTTTGAAAGATCCATATACCAATACGAGTATATTAATGAGAATAACATCATCTTCCGCTCTATTGAGCCTGAAAATCCTAAACTAAAGGAGCTAAAGGAGAAGGGCTTTAACATTAGTGTATTTGAGGAGGAGGCTCGTCACATCAATCTATATCATCACGATTTATCATCGGGAGAAACTCGTCAGCTAACCAGGGATGTTACCGTTTTTGATTTTACTACATCGCCAAATGGAAAGATGGTAGCAGCAGCAGTTGCTCCTCAGAACCTCGTGGATGACTCGTATATGTTCAAAAAGATTCACATCATCAATCTTGAAACGGGGGATATTTCGCTTGCAGTTGACAATCCCGGAAAATTGGGCAACATGGCTTGGAGTCCTGATGGAAAAAAATTAGCGTTCCGCTCCGCATCGAAACTTGAGGATTCGGTTGTAGGAAGCCTCTTTGTTATTGACATACCGAATGATAAAGAATTCCACCAACTAAGAAATTATGCCCACGGATTGGAAATGTCGATAATTGATGTTGCATGGAAAGACGAATCTACCCTGCTTTTTGCAGCGGAGGAAGGGGTTGACGTTATCCTTAGCGAGCAAAGACTAAACGATAGATCAAGGACAAAGCTAACCCAACCCGGCGATGTTATTTTCCGCCACTTTCATTATGTAGATGGACTTGTTGCCTTTGCAGGCAATACCCCAACGCACCCTTCAGAGGTTTACACTTTAAGTTTAGGAAAAAGAAGCAAACTCACAAGGGTTACGAATAGTAACGAGTGGCTCAAAAATATTAAGCTGGCAAAGCAAGAGAAAATTGAATATAACGCCCGCGATGGCATGCGCATTGAAGGCGTGCTGCTTTACCCATTAAACTACGAGGAAGGGAAACAGTATCCGCTTATAACCTATATACACGGAGGGCCCGAGGCAGCCATTCAAAACGGTTGGGTTACCCGATATTCCACCTGGGGGCAGGTAGCTTCTGCCAGCGATTACTTCGTATTTATGCCAAACTACCGCGCCAGCTCTGGTCGTGGGGTTGACTTCACTATGGCTGGCTATGCCGATCTGGTTGGCGTTGAGTATGATGATGTGCTGGATGGAATAGATCATCTTATTGAGATAGGCTATGTTGATAAGGATAAAGTTGGCATGGGGGGTGGCTCATACGGTGGATACTTCTCGGCCTGGTCGGCTACGAAACATACCGATAGGTTTGCAGCGTCCGTAGTATTTGTTGGGATATCCAATCAGGTTTCTAAACGGAACACCACCGATATTCCCTGGGAGGATTACCATGTTCACTGGGGTTTTTGGAACCACGAGAACTTTGACAAGGTTTGGGATGCTAGCCCAATAAAATATGCCCACCAGAGCAAAACGCCAACTCTAATTCTTCATGGAACACACGACCCAAGAATACATCCTGAGCAGGGTCTTCAGCTATACCGTGCATTAAAACTTCACGGGCAAGCCCCAGTTCGTCTCGTTTGGTACCATAACGAGGGGCATGGAAACCGCATTAATCTTAACCAGTACGATTATTTAATACGAACTATGGACTGGTTCGATCATTTCCTGAAAGAGGATAAATCCAAAGACAAAATGCCCGGCAAATATCCTGATTACCAGTTTTAGATGTTGTGATGTATGT
>JBKHAH010000008.1:0-57927 GCA_046542995.1 Bacteroidales bacterium | reverse complement strand
AAGAAAAAAAGAACCCCCTTTAAATCAAAGTCCCTTAGGGACGTAACAAAATCAACACATTAACAAATTATTGTGAATTTTCTCCGGACATTACTGTATTTTTTTATACTATGCTAAACTATATCATTTTATTGAGCCCGAATAAGATATTTTTAGCACTATTCTAGCATGCAATCCAATTATTTTAATGACTATAAAATATCCATAGTAGCATTTCGCACTATTTAAATACTTAGTACTTAATAATTGACAAACTAAAACTTAAGCCTAACCTGAAGACGAACATCACTTCGGGTGGAGCCATCAATCTGTGCGAGCCCTGAACCCAGCTGATCCTGATCGGCAAAGTAGGTTTGCGCTATACGAAACCATACATCCAACTTTCTGCCAAATGAATATTTTGCCAGCAGGTAGGCTCTTGTTCCTCTTGAGTAGTATGCTGGTATGGAGAAGTAGTAGAGCACATCATTCTCATAGGCATAGATGCGGGTATCCCACGAGTCGGTTTCAAAAATAGCTAGCCTTGCCGTAAGTACAAGCGGCACCTCCGAAGGGCGATAGGACACATCCTGATAAACCAGCATTCCCGATTCTATGGGGTGATTCTCTTCCTCGTACCAGGAATATTCAATGCGGCTCTTAAGGTGAATTGTTCTTGTGGGGTTGTATGTCAAGTGAAAACGAACACTTTGCCTATTGTAAGGTATAACCCACTGGGCTTGCTCACCCTCCATGGTCTGGTTTTTATCTTTCTGTTTTAACCTATACCTTAGGGTAAGGCTTAGCCTGGAGCGCGGGCTGTATATTGCCTCCATTAAATAATCGCGCCCCCTTGATGGGGCATTCACACCAAACCTAAGCCACGACGACTTAAAAAAATCAACATAGCCACCCAGCTGCCAGTGCCTGTATGGCAAGAACCTGAATCCTGTTAGGAGGCCAGTCTCGTTGGCAGGGCTAGTTCCCTCTGCCAATGCATTTGTGTAGTAAGTGCTGTAATCGCGCTCATAGTACCTTCCGAGCATGGACATTGTAAGACGTGGGTGGAGCCTGAATAATCCTCCAGAAAGCAGTCCGCTACCATGATTAAGCGTAGTTGAAAGCTCTCCGAATAGGAGGTGGTTGCCCAACCCCAGGCTATAATCTACACCTACATTCGCCCTGTTCTGGAGTGGAGGTTCAAAGTATCTGTAGGGTTGATCTGGCTTATCGTAAGTTCCCTCAAGATTAACAAACGAACCGGTTACGCCAGCCCGTAAAGTTTTCCAAGAGAAGCTAACATTTCCCCCTGTAACAAACTCTCCAAGTGCCCTCTTGTTACTTATCTCACTGGGTGTACGGTGCAAACCGCTAATTGGACGTGAAGTAAACTGAAGTTCACCATCAATTAACGAGTCGGTAACATTTGCATCAATCTTTTTGTATGATCCAAATGCTGTTACATCAAATTTGCCAAAACGAACAGTAGCACCTGCACCACGTAAAAATTCGTTCTCGTTGGTTGAACTGTATCTCCTTAAACCCTGTGCTCTTTTCCTAATCCCCATTGGGTCGGGTGATTTCCCGAAAGATGCACTACTCCACAAGGTGAGACCCTGTCCAAAACCAGCACTAAAATCACCAACCACTAGCGTTTTAACTGGTCCAATCTCATCAATTTGCATGTGAGCTGAGTAATAATCGAACCCGTAAGGATTTGATCCCTGCAAGAACTCCTCGCCAGGATCTTTCTCGCCAACAAAACCTGCTTGAAAACCGCTGCGAGTTCTGTATGAATAGCGCGTGTAGAGACCTAACTTATCTCCTGCATACCGGGTGGCATCGGGGTTATCATCAGTAGGGTTAGTGTATCCTTGTTGTGTTTCAATAAGCGAGCGTGCCCTGATAAACATATCGTGCCTACCATATTTTAAGAGAGGGTAACGCCTGTCTTGCTCATCGGTTGGCTTAATGGAAATAAATGGCAATAGCCGGTTGATATCGTTAAAATCGAATCCGGTTACAAACTGCAACTCGTATATGGTAACCAGCTCTCCATGCTCCTCAACATGATCAAGGAGAGCAGTTATTTGAAAATCCGAAAGAAATACAAGGGGTTCCAAATCGTCACGAGTTGCTTCATTTATGCTAATGGGGTTCTCCGAAAGATAAATAAGATCGTGTGAGAGAGCCTCTACATCAACCTCATCCTCCTCGCTAGAAGCAACAATATCTTCAAGAATATCTGATATAATGCTTTGCGGGTCATGCTGAACTACCTGCCCATGCGTAAATATATAAACGCTAAGAAGAATGAAAACGAATGCAACCCTTCTGCTCATAGTTAGTCCTCTTCAGGTATTTGACCATTGCTTTTTTCACCAAACCTATATGATATGGAGAAATGAGGGGTATAGCCCAGAATTTCGTGATGGGTAAAAGCTAAATCCATCTGAATGGATCGTATTTTATAACCCAGTCCAAAAGAAAAAAGTGATGGATCGGTGGCCATACCAGTTCTTAGGTAAAGATTATCAATTGGCTTGAACTCTACACCGGCTTTATAAGTAAAGTTTGCATCGAGGTTCTTCTCAACCCCCGATGTAACTAAAACCATATCGCCGAGCTGGTATGAAATGCCAAGGTTAATCAATGTTGGAATCCTCTCCTCCTCATAAAGTTTTGTACGTGTGGGATTTATAAAATGAAACCCAACGCTAAGATCTTCTGTTGGAGAATAAATTAGACCTCCCTCGGCTGTAAAAGCAGCAGCACTCCCATACTCCCCGGCAATATAAACATAATGCGTATTTAGCTGTACACCTGCACTAAGGGTAGGAGCCAACTTCATACCATAGGCTAACCCAATTTTTGTTTGGTTAAACTCGCTAAAGCCCATGCGCTTTATTGATAACCCAAGGGCCCCCGACTTAACGGGCAGCAACGCACCAATGGCGCTAAAATTTAATTCAGGGGTGAAGAATCTGTTCTCGTGATGAGCGCCAACCCAAATATTCTCCTGATGGCCCAATCCAGCCTGATTGTAAAATAACGACCAGCTATCTGTAAGCGAGGTCGCACTATAGGCCAAACCAGCAGCTCTGCTTCCAGGCTGCTCCTCCGGAAAACCGGCTAAACAGTTCGTTGGATGCAAAACAGCAATAAGTATTGCTAAGAGAGCAATTCTCTTAGCAATACTGGTAAAAAGATTCAATTTAATTTCTACAATTTTTGTCATTTTGCGTTTGTTCGGTACTCAAACTTCACCTTTGCCAGCTCAGCATTTGCTGAAACCACCTTCTTTGCCAATTCTGATTTAAAAGTTACCACCCTGTCAAAAACTTCCTCCTCACCAGTTGCAATTATTTGCGCAGCAAGAATGCCGGCATTACGTGCACCATTTAATCCAACTGTAGCAACAGGAATACCAGGAGGCATTTGTAAAATAGAAAGAATTGAGTCCCATCCATCAATTGAAATTGAAGCTTTAATTGGAACACCAATAACAGGTAGCGGAGTAAAAGCAGCAACCACGCCGGGCAGGTGTGCAGCACCTCCGGCTCCAGCAATAAAAGCCTTAATACCCCTCTCGTGAGCCGAACGTGCAAACTCTGCCACCTGATCAGGTGTGCGATGAGCAGAAAGAGCGTTCACCTCAAAAGGAATTTTTAAATCATTAAGCAATTTACATGCTTCCTCCATAACGGGCATATCCGATGCGCTGCCCATAATAATGCTAACTTTAGGATCCATTTTCGTGATTAGTTTTTGTGATTTTTTTTATGGCGTTAAAATAGTTCATTAATAGGGTTACTCAAAACAGAAAAAGAATTTATTCTAAAAAAAGAACATATACCTAATCATTCTGTATACGGTAATGCTCTGGTGCTATGTCTTTATGAGCATTTGTAATAGCAACCTGAACCTCCTTTGCCAACTCACCAATCCCTTTGTTTTGAAAGGTCTCTGGGCTTATCTCAGGAAGAATTCGTAACTTAAAGGTTTGCCTACCTTTTATCACATAACCTTTTCGCGGAAAGACCTGCATGCTCCCTTCCAAAACAACGGGAAGTATTGGATACTTCGTTTTTTTAGCTAACACAAAGGCACCATCCTTAAATCTTTTGATTGCCCCATCCATGCTTCGGGTACCCTCGGGGAATATCAACACGGAACTACCCATTTTCAGATGTTCCTGAGCCTTAACAATCATTTTGCGAGCGCTACTAACGCTGGCCCTGTCAATGGCGATGTGCTTGTTTAACCACAGGTTCCATCCAACTACGGGAATCCAAAATATTTCTTTTCTTGCAACCCATTTAAAATGCATCCAAAGTCGATAAAGCAACACTATATCAAGGGCACTCTGATGGTTTGATACAATAATGTAAGGGCGTCCCTTTTTAATATTCTCCTCTCCTTGTATATCGATTTTCCAAAAGGGATTTACCCATATATAGCACAATGCCCAAACTATAGAGTATCGATGAAGCAACCACAAGCGTTTATCCCACCAAAAGGTAAACAGCCAGACCAAGGCATCAAATACAAAAAAAACTAAGGAAACTAAACCTATCAGTATCCACACGATAGGCATTACAAGAAATTTGACAAGATAACTCACCATTTATTAAAATGTAGAGAATTAAAGCACAAAAATAGCTTTTACAACGTAATGGGCAAGCAAACCTTTAGCATAATTTGAAATAAGCAATTAAGGTTCTAGTAAAAAAAAACTCCAGACTACATAAATAACCTGTTGCTACTAACTCATTCGCTCATTAGCGCAAATGCCTACTTTACTTTGCATTAGGCATTACAATTATGATAAATCATTTTTTTACTGTACTTTTACAATACAAAAAAATACATTCTATGAAACCATTCAAGTTTGGTCAGCCCATTGCACATTGGCTTTTAAGACTTACTCTAGTTGCCTATATATTACTGCAAAACTTTGAGAGATTCTACCCCATTAACTTACAAAGCACTGAATTCTACTTTGCTGCAGTTTTAGGGCTTTTTGCGTTGGCTTTACTGCTAGGTGGTTTTATAACCAAACCAACTTTCACCGTTGTTTCCGGTTTAGGAATATGCATTTTAACGTCGTTTCTTTTTATTAAAAGTTTTGACGGCACGCTTACTTATCTTTCTGTAATTAAGATAACACCCTCTGTGATAGGCTTCTACTTCTTTTCAAGAGGAAATAAGAGCTAACCCTTTTGTGCTTTCATTTTTTTTATTTTCTTTTTTGGCATTACCTTTGTATTGGATTCTATAAATATAACAGAGCTAAACATCACTCTTGCTGGAGGCTCTGGTTTATTACAAACGATTGATATTTAACACTATGAAAACTATTATTTCTGTATTACTTTTAATACTATCAACATTACCTGTTTTTTCTCAAGAAGTTGAAGAGAAGGCAAAAGAACCTGTTGACACAATTATTTTAATAAGCGGCAGGAAAGTTCCAGCACTTGTCCAGGCCATTTCTACCAGCAGGGTTAACTACATTGTACCCGAAACTGATGAGCAAAAAGAGATGCAACGCAGAAGTGTTCACGTTATTGAGTATAGAAATGGTAGAGTTGAACACTTTAATGACATGGCTGTTCAAATGATTGATGAAGGCGATTGGAAAACTGTTATTTTAACTGATAGCAAGGATGACGTGGAAGGGCTATTTGCTCTTGGTGAGGTTGAGGCCCAATCGTCACCACGCTCAAGAAATGCCAAATCAGCTCAGCGTAGTGCTGACATTCGTATTAAAAAACGCGCGGTTAATATGGGCGGACTTATTGTACTTGTAACCAAAAGAGAATCGAAAGGTGGATACGGCGAGGTTCCAACGCATATTGTTGAAGGAACGGTTTATGGTTTTGAACCACCTGAAGAATAGATTTTATAAGTAAATACTCTATCCCTTCTCATGAAATTGAGTAAGGGTTTTTTTATGCACTATTCAAGGCTAAATATTACAGGAAATGAGAATGATACTCTTACAGGAATTCCTCTTTGCTTCCCAGGCTCCCATTTGGGACTATTTTTTACCACCCTCACAGCCTCCTTGTCTAGTTCAGGATCTACTCCTCTTACAACCTCAACATTTGATACAGAGCCATCGGGCTCAACAATAAACTGCACAAAAACCCGCCCTTCAACTCCGCTCTCTGCTGCAAATTCAGGATATTTAATATTCTTTGATATATATTCCTTAAAATCCTTGTACTTATCGCTCCCAATAAAGGTTGGCATCTCTTCCACCACCATAAACACCTCTTCCTCTATCACCTCCTCCTCATCAATAAAAGCACCTGATTGTAACTGGTAATCACTTGGCTGTTCCTTCTCAGCCACTCCTATTTTATCAGTATCAAAGGTTGCCTCAATGTTAATATCATCATCAACAATACTAAGTGATTCAGCAACTTTCATGGGCTTAGACGGTTGAGGCTTCTCCATTTTTTTTGTACTTTTCACTGATGCAGATTTGGGGGTTCTTCTTCCTCTCCCCCTAAGCTCTATCTCTTTCTCTTTTGCTTCCATTTCATTCTCTGAAACAGCTTCATGGTCAGGTTCCAGTTCTGGTGTGTATTCCTTCGGCCTTTCAATGACACTCGAGTCTAAAGGAATAATTTCCTCCTCTGAGATTAACCGATCTGATAAAACGGGGCTCGAGGGCATGATGGATATATAGTAATAAACAAGTGATGAAACTGCCAGAATCAAGGCTACTGATGCAGCAGCATATAGCATGGTTTTAAACTGAAAGGGCCTAGCACCTTTACTTGCAATAGATTTATCAATGGCATTATTAATATCGCTCTCAACTTCGTAAATCTCATTAGGGTCATCAAGTTCGCTTAATCCATCAAGAACATCGGCACACATGGGGCAAATTGACAGATGCCGCTCAACGGCATTCCTTTCATGGCCACTCAATTCGTTCTGAACATACGCTATCAACGTACTGTGAGGGATGCAACTGTTATGCTTACTCTTATTCTCTTTGCTACTCATAACCCGATAGGCTGTTCTTTAAATTCCGTTTCCCATTCTGAATATAACTCTTCACCTGTTTTACTGTGAAACCCGATTCACAGGCAACCTCATTGTAACTTTTATTCTTGAGATAAAAAAGTTCAATACAAATTCGCTGCTCATCCGATAAATTACTTATCTCCTTCTCCAACTCACTTATTCTCTGCTCTAGGATGTCATCATTATCATGATACAATTTGTTGTCATTTTCCATAAAAACCCTGTGCCCATCTAATCGATTGTCGTCATTGGGTAAACCCTTCTTACGCCCCCTAATTATATGCAAGCTATGATTCTTAGAAACAGTATATAGCCACGATTTAAAATTTAATACTGTGTGATTCTTCAAATCAACAAAAAGATTCTCGAAGATTTGCATAACAGCATCCTCGCTCTCATTTGTATCCTTAAGGTACTTTAGGCATACTGCATAGACAAATCGGGTGTACCTTTTAAAAAGCACACCAATAATTTCCTTATCGCCCCTTTTCTTGTATCGGTCAATAAGTTCCTTGTCGCTTAAACTTTGTAATCGACTTTTAAAAAGCAATGCTGCAGTTGTATTATTTCTAAAGGATAAACATACAAAAATAAACTAAATAAATTATGGAAAAAAGGTATCGACTGTATCCTCTTAATAAAGAACAAACAAATGTTTAACCAAAACTTTAGAAATCATGAAAAATCTTATTGCATTGGCCTGCATAATCCTACTGGGATCATTTACAGGCGTTAATAATCAGGAAGGCACACTTTTGGGTGTTGTAAACGACAGTAAAAACGGCAAAATAATTACCAATGCCACAATTACCGTTTTTAAGTCGAACAAGCTAATTGCTAAAACATCAACAGGAAATAAAGGCGATTTCAAACTTTTGCTAAACACAGGAAAGTTCTCCGTTGAAGTATCGGCAAAAGGGTATGAAACAAAACAGCTAAACATTTTTATTGGGTGGCGCAAGGCAACAAAAATTAAGGTGCTTCTGGAAAAAGCAAAACCAATTACACTAGATATTGTTGAAGAAGAGGAAATTTTAGAGGACAGGGCATTTATGCTTAACGCTACTGCTGCCATAGCTTATGAAAAACAAGCAAGGCCCCTTGGTATGAATAAACAAACCTCGCATTACACTTACAATGAAGATACGGACATTGCTCATAACACGGAGGAGTATGATGTGATAAATGAGAACATTTTTAGGGATGCAGCAACAAGCCCGCTCTCTACCTTCTCGGTTGATGTAGATAAAGCTTCGTATGCCAACCTGCGTCGGTTCTTATCGCAAAACCAAAAACCATATAAGGATGCAGTTAGAATTGAAGAACTTGTAAACTATTTTGACTACAAATACCCACAGCCTAACAATGGAGACCCTTTTTCGGTTACTATTGAAGCCGATGAGTGCCCCTGGAACAAGAACAATAAGTTGGCAATGATTGGGATTAAGGGTGAGAACATTAACGAAACCGAGATACCACCAAACAATCTGGTTTTCCTATTAGATGTGTCAGGCTCTATGAACTCTACAAACAAACTCGCATTACTAAAGCAAGCATTTAAAATATTGGTTAAGAAACTTCGCCCTGAGGATAAAGTTGCAATGGTTGTTTACGCCAGTGCAACAGGCGTGGTTCTGGAATCTACACCAGGTAGCGATAAGGCAAAAATCACATCAGCCATTGAAAGGCTTCAGGCTGGTGGCTCAACAGCAGGTGGCGCAGGAATTAAACTTGCATACAAAATTGCCAAGCAAAACTATATTCACGGCGGTAACAACCGTGTAATTCTCGGTACCGATGGCGATTTTAACGTGGGGGTAAGCAGCACCTCGGAACTGGTCGATTTTCTAAAAAAGAAGAGTGATGATGGCATTTACCTATCTATTCTTGGCTTTGGAATGGGGAATTATAAGGATGGACGTATGAAGCAGCTATCAATTGCGGGAAATGGCAACTACGCATACATCGATAATATTATGGAAGCCAAGAAGGTGTTTGGCACAGAACTTTGGGGAACGTTATACACCATAGCTAACGATGTAAAGATACAGGTTGAATTTAATCCTGCCAAGGTTAAATCGTATCGACTAATTGGTTACGAGAAGAGAATTATGAATAACGAAGATTTTAATGACGATAAGAAAGATGCCGGCGATATTGGATGTGGGCACACCGTTACAGCGCTATATGAAATTGTACCAACTGAAAATGAAGGAGGCAAACCCAGCGTTGACCCACTAAAATATAGCGAAATAACCCATACAAAGAGCAAGGAACTAATGACAGTTAAGATACGCTACAAAGAACCAGGAGATGAGGCTAGCCAGCTAATTACCCATTCCGTTGAATTTGATAAAACACAATCTTCAAGCAACTTACAGTTTGCTTCAGCAGTGGCTGAATTTGGCATGCTGCTCCGTAACTCGGAGTTCAAGGGGGCATCATCATTTGCCAGCGTTCTGGATAGGGCTAAAGGCTCTAAGCACAATGATGAATACGGCTATAAAGCCGATTTTATAAGAATGGTAGAAATAGCAGAAATGCTTTACAAGTAGATGATAAATCATTTTGCCTTCCCTTCACTTTCCAACGTCCGCTCGTACTCATGCGGACTTGGAAATGTGAAGGGATATCAATACCAAGGTCGTTGGAATGTCCACCAAAAAACGGGCGGACAGCTTGCCTCGTACTAAAGACGAGGATTCCAAGCCTTTTCCACCCTTAACTTTCCAAACTAAGACGTTTATTGCTGTCGCAAAAACCACATTTGAGGATTGGCTTCGCCTATCTCGGCAAAGTTTGCAGGCACAGCCTGCTGGTTATAAACCGACTCAGGTGCAACCTGAGCCGAACGGAGGATATTCGTTAGAAATAGTAAGTTTGTAAGTTTCAAGAATTTTTTTCTCTTAGTTGGCGCCCAACTTGAATTTGTCTTTCTATTTTTTGTATATTTAATTTTTGCATGCAATAGAAACTCCCAAAAAACTTTGTCATGACCTCAGAATCAAACCAGAAGGAAGAAACAACCAGTAAGCTTAATTACGAAGCGGTTGAGGATAAAAAGAAGATTAAAAAGAAGATCTACGAAAAAGAGATTTATAAACTACAGATTGAACTAATAAAGCTACAGGAGTGGATTAAGCAAAAAGGACTAAAGGTGGTGGTAATTTTTGAGGGACGAGATGCCGCTGGTAAAGGGGGAGTGATAAAAACCATAACAGAACGACTAAACCCACGTTTTTGTAAGGTTGTTGCCTTAGGAGTTCCAACTGAAAGGGAAAAATCGCAATGGTATTTCCAGCGCTATATCCCTCATTTGCCTGCGGCTGGGGAGATGGTGCTGTTTGACAGGAGTTGGTACAACCGGGCTGGCGTGGAAAGGGTAATGGGTTTTTGCACCGAGGAGGAGTATATTGAGTTTCTTCGCTCGTGTCCAGAGTTTGAACGTATGCTGGTACGCTCCAATATCATATTAGTAAAGTACTGGTTCTCTGTGAGCGACGCTGAACAGGAAAAACGTTTTAAAGCGCGTAACAACGACCCGGTAAAACGATGGAAACTCAGCCCAATGGACATTGAGTCGCGGAGCAAATGGGTACAATACTCAATGGCTAAGGATAAAATGTTTGCGCATACCGATATTAAACAGGCTCCTTGGTATGTGGTTCATGCCGATAACAAGAAGCGGGCAAGGCTCAACTGCATTCACCACTTGCTTTCGCTAATACCTTACCAAGACATGGCGCCAGGACCAATTGAACTCCCCGAGCGCAAGGATGATGTCTCGTACATCAGACCACCCATCTCTGACCAAAATTTTGTGCCAGATATTTACTAAAACTTGTACTGCTACTTTTTATCTGCCTTCTAATCCAAACTAATTATCACTCCAAGCAAGCCATAGTGGAACAAGGAGAAGGTGTAAACTGAATCATTATCGGCTCCCCCCTCTAAAATTCTATACCCGGCTTTAACTGAAAACCTATCGGTTACCTTATAAGTAACAGCAGCTAGCACATCCTCTGCCCTGCCCTGTGGGGCAGCCAGCGCATCCCCATCGAGAAGCAAGCCCAACCTATCTGTTGCATGCCAATGCACCCAAAAGTTTACCAGGGGCACAACTCCCAAATCGGTTTTTTCCGATTCCAACCCCGAGTCGCCCCGTATGCCAATGTTAGCATCCCTCACTTTCGCTGTTAAACCAACAGCAACCTCAAGGTTGCTTTTATCTAACACAAAGTATCGATAGGTTACCCTATAGGAGTTAAACTTATACGTGGCATTCAGCTGCATCCCCGCTGGGTAGGTCTCTCCCTGAAAAACCACATCACGGCCAACAGCCCCCTTGTACCTGAACTTTAGCGGAGCATACAATGCCAAAACCTCACTCCGCGAACCAAATCTATATCCTGCTCTAACCCGGGAATAGAATATTGGGTTTGAGTTCAACTCATCTGAGAAGGATATAAACGTGCCACCTGAGCCTGAAATACGAACATCGTTATAACCTGTTGCGGCAACACCGCCCTCAACATCAAAGGTAAGTTGAGCAAACGTGGTAAATTGAACAGAAAGGAATATAACCACAACTGAGAGTAGAACTTTTCTTATACTAACCATTATATCATATTAAACATTAATAGAACAAATTTAATCAGATTTATTAGTTTGGCTTAACTAATCTTTCTTTTTACAATTATTACAATGTAACTTTGAATCAAAATTGAAAAATTCTGTAATGAGCAACAATGTTTCAAAGCCCGATGGGTCATACATCAGCTACTTTAGCAACCTTGTTAAACAGCATGGGGGATTAAACCTCGCGCAGGGCATCCCCGGTTTTCAACCACCTGAGGAGTTGCGTAGTACTCTAAAAGACTTAACTGATAAAAACATACATCAATACGCACCGGGGACAGGTAACTTTGACCTATTGAATATATTACACCAGCACTACTCAAAAGAGTTTAATGTTGATAAGGAAAACTTCCTGATGGTGCAGGGTGCAACTGAAGCCATATCGCTAATATACACTTATCTGGTAAGGAAACTTAACGGTAAATTTTCGGCACTTAGTTTTAAACCAGCATACGAGAGCTATAGTCAACTCCCTTTAATTTTTGGACAACCTTTCGTCCATTACCCTTTAAATGAAAATTTCTCATTCTGTAAAGAGGAGGTTAAAAAAACAATCATCAGTAATAATGTAAAGGTTGTATTTATCTCCTCCCCTGGCAACCCCTACGGAAAAATTTGGAGTGAGCAGGAGATTAACACGTTGGTTCAACTCTCGCATGAACTTGATTTCTACATAATATTCGATGCTGTATATAAAGAGTTATTCTTTAACGTGCAACCTTACATGCCTCTAAACCATAAATCGCCCAACCTGTTTTACGTGAACAGCTTCTCAAAAACGCTCTGCATAACCGGATGGCGAGTAGGCTATCTTTACGCACACAAATCGCATAGAAACCAGCTTCGTTCAATTCACGATTACATTGGGTTGTGCGCACCATCAATACTTCAGGAGGCTATAGCCCGGTATTTGGGAGGAAGCAACTTTGGACATGATTTTATAAAGGATTATCGCCAGGAGGTTAAGCGAAGCTTTGAAGGGCTATCACTCACCTTAAGCAAATTGGGTTTTTCAATTCCTCCAATAAATGGGGGCTGCTTTATTTGGGCAAAACTGCCTGAAAGTTTCACCGATGGGTTTGAGTTTGCTCATGATTTATATAACACAAAGAGGGTTGCCGTTATTCCTGGCGAACACTTTAGCAGGACCCACACAAACTGGATTAGACTTAATATTGCCAGACCTTTTAAAGATATCTCAGAGGCTGGTGAGCTTATTGCCCAATTCGTATCTAACGCATAATATGATGCTGCCTGTTTGGATATTTTTTATAATCCTATGCGCTTGCTATGCTGGCATGGTAATTTTATTTATTTCTGGATTTAGCATACTTAGTAAAAAGAAAGAAACAACAGCAAAATCAGCCCCGCCAATAACAGTAGTTATTGCCATGCGAAATGAGGCTGATAATATCCATAACCATTTAAAATCCCTTCAAAAGCAAAAATATCCGAAGGATAAGTATGAAATTATTATTGTAAACGACCACTCCACTGATGGTTCCTCTGAAATTGTCAGGAGTTATCAGGATAAACTCAAAAATCTATCAGTATTTGATTTGCCTCCCGGCAAAACCGGGAAAAAGCAGGCGGTTGCCCTTGGTGTTAAAATGGTCAGAACCGAGCATGTGGTTTTTACGGATGTAGACTGCACTCACCCAGACATCTGGCTGTTTGAAATGGCTAACGCTATTAACCAAAATAACAGCACCATGCTTATTGGGGCGGTAATGCTTGAGCCTGCCAAATCATTGTTTGAGATGATGCAAGCGCTGGAACATGCAAGCCTAACTGCCAGCTCATTGGGTGCATGTGCTATGGGTTTCCCCATAATGGCCAGCTCGGCAAATCTAGCAATCAACCAAAAAAAACTCAATTTCACTATAAATTTGCTAAACCCTGCGCAACAATCGGGCGATGACGTTTTTTTGCTTCATAGCGCAAAGCGTGAAGGGAACCATAACATTGCATGCATTCATACCTCTAAATCCCTTGTCTTTTCAAAGCCAGCTAGAACGCTGCGAGAGTTTTTAAAACAGAGAGCCCGCTGGGCATCAAAAGCAACCGCATACCGCGATTGGGCAACAGTTCTGGTTGGAGTAACCGTACTGCTGTTTAACCTAATGCTGCTGATGGCATTTTTTACATCAGCATTAAACTCGGCTGGTTGGCTATTGCTCGGGGTTGGTTTAGGAGTAAAATCATTGCTTGATTTTACTTTACTTTACAAATACTTGAGAAAGTATAACAAGATATACCTATTAAAGGTTTTTATACCTTTGCAACTGATGTATCCTTTCTATGTATGCGTATCTTTTTTTATATCCCTTTTTGGCTCTGTTAGTTGGAAAGGACGAAATACCTAATGGCTTAATATTTTTTACCGCTGATGATAGAAACATATAGCAGAGAAGGCTCACCATGGCAAATAGCATTTCGCCGTTTTATTAACAACAGGCTATCGTTAGCATCGTTTCTTTTTATTGCTTTTGTTGCAATTATCGCCATGCTGGGTTACCTTATTACCCCCGACTCCACTCCGGGAGCCAACAATCAGCACCTTGAACTGGCCACTCAAAAACCCGGGTTTAAAGTTGATTTTTTTCTCTTACCAAGAGAGGGTAAAACTGATAAGGGGAGCATACTGAGGAGGCTGGTCAAAGGGAAGCACAAAGCCTATCGCGAAGTTCCAATACTATCGTACAGCATTAACAATTGGGATGTTCAGCTAACGCACTTCACTGAACCCGAAGACAGTATCCTTATTGAAACAAAGCATAACATAGCTGAAGTTATTTTTCCAGAATACGCGGCAGATGAAGTCCTTTTTAATGAAAACACGGTTACCATTTCTTCAAATGGAAAACAAACCAAGTATTCGCTAAATGACATTAAGCAAATAATTGAGAACAATCATGTTAGGAGTCAAACATTTTGGCTGGGAACCGATCGTTTTGGTCGTGACATGCTTAGCCGCCTTATTATTGGCGCGCGAATATCGTTATCGGTTGGATTTATTGCAGTGGCAATATCACTTATAATTGGTATAACGCTGGGGGCATCGGCAGGGTATATTAGAGGTTGGTATGACGATATTGTGATGTGGTTGGTAAATGTAGTTTGGTCAATCCCAACATTACTTCTGGTTATTGCGCTAACAATGGTGCTTGGCAAGGGCTTCTGGCAAATATTTGTGGCTGTTGGCCTTACAATGTGGGTGGAGGTTGCCCGCGTGGTTCGGGGGCAGGTTATGAGCCTGCGCGAAAAAGAGTTTGTTGAAGCAGCAAAGATTATGGGGTTTGGCTCTGGTAGAATTATATTCCACCATATACTTCCAAATGTTTTAGGTCCTGTAATAATAATTTCTGCTGGTAATTTTGCAACAGCAATTCTGCTTGAAGCGGGATTAAGCTTTTTAGGAATAGGCGTACAGCCACCAATGCCCTCGTGGGGCACAATGATAAAAGACCACTACGGTTATATTATTATGGATAAAGCATTCCTTGCCATTATTCCCGGAGTTGCCATTATGCTTTTAGTATTAGCGTTTACTTTAATGGGCAATGGGCTAAGAGATGCTTTTGATACAAAGAGCGAATAAGCTATTTGTTTAACAAAGGAAAATCGTTAGGATTACTTGCCACCTCAGTTAATAAAACGAACAACCCTTTTATAACATTGGCCATATTCCCAAAGTTTATCTTCTCTGCAGTGTCTGTTGGCTTATGATAATCGGGGTGCATTCCGGTACTGACCACAAGGGCTGGCACACCCTTACGCAAAAAAGGGTAATGGTCTGAACCGGCAAACCACATAATATTTTCAGGGAATTTTTTTCTTAAATAGAAATGGGTTTCATCAATCTGCTTATCAACTGAGCGTAGAACCCTCCGAATTTTCCTTTTGTTGCCTCCAATTGGCCATGAATTAACGTGCCCAGCGTATTCCTGACCCTTATCGGAACGGCCAATCATATCCATATTAACAACCAGCGCAGTCTTATCAAGAGGAAAGACAGGATTATCGGCATAGTACGTTGAGCCGTTCAGGCCAGTCTCTTCGGCAGCAAATGCCACAAAAACCAGTGAGCGTTTAAACTCATAGCCATTCTTAACAGCACTTGCACACATTCTTGCAAGCTCCATAACTCCAGCGGTTCCCGATGCATTATCATCAGCTCCATTAAAGATATCATCGCCCCTTTTCCCGGTATGGTCGTAATGTCCGCAAATTATAATATACTCATCTTTTAGGTCGGTTCCCTCAATGTACCCAATAACATTCTCATCCCACATCTGCTCCTCTGTAACATTGAAGTTAGAATTAATAATGATGCTTGATGTTAATGCTGGCTCACCCTTCCTTATTTTTCTTTTTGCAATTCTATTGGCCCTTTTTGGCTTTTTGTTGTATAGTGTTTCAAACGTTTTGCTATTAAAAAGCAGGAGCCTAACATCCTCCTCAATATCTTCCAAATAATCATAAAGCCAGAGGCCTGATGAAAATCGGTTACTCTTTAATCTATCTGGATAAATGTATCCCGTTGAGAACCATTCGTTCCTTATTATTCGCTTAGTTTCACTTTTTGGCAAGGAGATGGCGAAGAACTCTGCATCAGTATTCTTTCTAATTACATTAACTGAATTTATTGCCTCATCAGTATCTTCTCTATAAATATGCACAATGGTATCGCCAATATTTTGGTTTTTGGGATTACTTTCTCCCCAGAAACGTATTGGCAGTTCCAAACTATCGGAATATGGTTTTGAAGAAACAAAAGAGTAAAGATACCCAGAAGGAACAAAGCCTGAGCCAACATTAACAGCAGTATAACCATTATCTACATGGTTTACAGGTATTGGCTGGAAGTATGATTCTGTGTCGGTATTAATTGGCTTAAGCCCATGTTTCTGAAACTCATCAGCAATGTATTGAGCCGCAATTTTGCGTCCTTTGCCAGGAAACTTTCGCCCCTCAAGACTATCGGATGCCAAAAAGAAAACATCCCTTTTTAACCTATCCGTTGAAATTTCGACAGTAATCTGCTCCTGCGAGAGCATTGCTTTGCAGGAAGCAAACAAAATTATCAGAAAAAAAAGTATCCTCATTTTGAAGTAGGTTAGTTTTCAAGAACAAAATTAGAACTATAATTGGATAATTGAAGCACTAAAAAAGGCTGCTCAGTATGAACAGCCTTCAAAAAATCTCATAAAATACTTTTACTGTAATTCAAGTATCCTTTGGCTTGCTTTCGCTCCATTTACATTCAACTTCACAATATATGCACCTGCGCTTAGCCCCATTTCCTTTGCAGAAAACTTATACATTCTCTCGCCAGCAGCTTCTACTCCATCAACAAGCACCTTAACCTGCCTACCATTCAGGTCATAAACTGAGAGGTTCACCTTGCTCTCGCCCCTTAGGTCGAAACGTATATTCACCTCATTGTGATATGGATTTGGGTAAGCCTTCAATTTTAGGTCATGTACTACTGTCTCAAGTTCAAGGGAATTGCTGTTATCTTCAAAAGCAACTGGATTATAAGCTGCCTGAGTTGAGGTATGGGTTCGGCCACTCTCATACGCTGTTGTGCTCTCAATAAGCACAAGTATGGGAAATCTATGCTCTTTAACGTACCAACGATAGGTTATGGTCTCAATATCGTAACTACGATTGTTTATGATTTGGGTGTAGGATTTTACCTCTTTAACTCTTAATGCATTCTCATAAACGTAGTTTCCGGGAAGCATAAGCACGCCCATTCCATCGCCCTTAACGGCATAGGAACCGGCAAGCGTACCCAGCTGCCTATCATTAGAATTGTACCTACCATCAAACGAGCCAGCAAAAGAGCTACCGTAAGTAAACGGATACCTCATTTTAACAAAAGGCTGGTCGTAAATAATGTTTACTGTTCCTCGCCCCGACATGTACCCATGCTGCTCAATTGCATCCTTGGTAACATTAAAAAAGAACAGGTTGCCAAACTCTTCGAGAACCGAGTTTGACTCATTAAAAATATTGGCTCCTTTTGTAAAAGAGGGATTATCGAGTTTCCCCGTAAACTCTTTAACTAGTTCTAACGACCTAAAATCCCATACAACATTGTTGCCTTCAGCGCCTGGCTCAACGTACTCTGTAATTTTCATATTATTTACATGGTCGGCATCAAAGCCATGAGAATCATAACGTAGCACAGTTTGCGAACTAACGCTGGCTGCTAGAAGTAAACAAATAACGGATAAGTAGATTTTTCTCATAACGGTTATTATTTTTTGGTTAATTACTCTCAAAATGTAAATATACTGTGCAACAACGAGAATGTCAAACTTAAAAAGATGTTTAAGTTTTTACGTAAAGAAAAATTAAAAGTTTTTGTATTGGACAATAAGTTTAGAGATATAGACAAACAGCAAGCAGTAGGCAATTGTAATGCCGGCCGATAAAATAAGCGGCATGGTTTTTTGGACTAATCCAAAGGCAAGCGCACCTTCACCACCCTGACCTGAAAATTGTATGGCATCACTTAATGATATGCCAACAAAATCGGGCATGGGGGTAAGATTTGAGATGAGCTTAACGGGCATGAATTTGGTGATAGAATCGGGCATGAATGCTCTTAGTATTGGCTCAACCGGAAAGAAATAAAGAATGAAAGCAAGTATAGAAAATGCCGTATTACGAAATATAAAAGCAAAAAGCATGGCCAAGAGCATGTATGCTAAAGCCTGCACATATAGCACAGGGAGGAACGTAAACCCGTTAATAAAATTCTCAATGCTAAAACTAGGCGATTTTATTATTCCAAAAATCAAACCTGACAAGAATACCAATAGCATTGTATAGGCTGCAAGCAGTAGAAAAACTAATAATTTTCCAGTTAACAGTTCATTCCTTGTTAGTCCATCAATAAGCTGTTTACGGAATGTTCTATACTGAAACTCATTAGTAACCAGCATGATTGCCACAATACCCAGCAACAGGTTAAACCAGCTGGCAAACCATGCAAGGGTATTCCATACGTATGGGAAAAAAAATAACTTCTCAATGGTAATTCCCTGTACATGTACCTTAAAGCTACTGGCTACTGTTACAACAAGAAAGAAGAGCAAGGCATGCAGAATTACAATGGTTTTAAACGCCTTATAGTTCAGGGTTTTTAGTTTTTCTATTTGAAATAGTTTATTAAGCATGGAACAAGTTTTAGGAATTATTTAACCATTTCGAGGAATTGGGACTCAAGCGTTTTCCTGTATATCTCCAATTCACTTAAAATTACACCTTTTTCAGATAAGCCTCGGTTTAAATCGGTAGTGGTCATACTATCTTCCAAAGCCACCAGAAACCTACCTCCCTTCTGCTCAACAATTTTAACATCAGATAATTCAACAAGAGCATCGTTAAGTGCAGATACATTATCGGCGCATACCGTTGCCATCGTTTTATCCTTCAGCAACATACCCACTGGCCCCTTACTTAGCATCTCACCATTTTTAAGTATTACCACATCGGTACAAACCTTTTCAACCTCCGATAGGATATGGCTTGCCATAATTATCGTTTTTCCACGTTGGGTTTGCTCAACAATGAGATTTCTAACCTCTGCTATACCCTCAGGATCTAACCCGTTGGTAGGCTCATCAAGAATTAGTACCTCAGGGTCACCAAGCAGGGCGCTGGCAATTGCCAACCTTTGCTTCATGCCCAACGAGAGCGTGTAGTATTCTGATTTGCTTCTTGGCAAAAGCCCAACCATATCAAGCACCTTGTTTATATCACTTAGGCCAGAACCTCGAACACGAGCGACCAACTCTAAATTCCTTTTAAGGTTTAGGTAGGGGAAAAAGTAAGGAACCTCTAGCAAGGAACCAATCCTTTTGTTATCGGGCGTATTTGGCTTATTATCGAACCATCTGAAGTAGCCTCCATCAGGGAATTTTACCCCCAACAAGAGGGCCAGAGTAGTGGATTTTCCGCTTCCGTTTGGGCCTAATATTCCAACAATCTCACCCCTATTTACCGAGAAAGTTAGGCTATTAACAGCCTGAATTTTCCCAAACCATTTTGTAAGATTATTAACCTGAAGTAAGGGTGTCACGCTAATATTTTTTGATTAGTATCCTTATTGCTTAAAACTCTACGTAATATTAAGAAAAACCATCCAAAAAATAAATAATTCGATGTATTTTTTTATGGATATCTATAGTGCATAAAAAAAGGGTTGAAACAAAAAATCAACCCTTTTTAGAATATGCAAAAAAACTAATTACCTAACTCAGATATAAACTTGATGCGAACAAGCCTTATCTCCTCCTCAGTAAAATCCTCTTCGCCCAAGTATTCCAATGCCTCATCTATGGATTCGGTTTCGGCCTCCTCCCTAAAATAATCGTAAATCTCATCTACCTTATCTTCATCAATAACATTCTGAATGTAGTAATCAATGTTAATCTTGGTTCCAGAATTTACAATGGCCTCAATTTCTCCAATAAGCTCTTGCATCTCCAGATTTTTCGCATCGGCCACATCCTCCAAATCCATTTTTCTGTCGATACTTTGAATAATAAATACCTTAAGCAAGGATTTATTGGCAACGGATTTAACAACCATATCCTGCGGACGAATGATCTCTTTGTCCTCTACGTAAGCATTAATGAGCTCAATAAAATCTTTTCCGTATCGTTTCGCCTTGCCTGCGCCAACACCTGTAATATTCTGCAACTCATCAATAGTAACAGGATATTGTATGGCCATATCCTCTAGCGAGGGGTCCTGAAAGACTACGAACGGCGGAAGGTCCTTCTTCTTGGCAATTTTTTTCCTAAGATCCTTGAGCATTGCAAAGAGCTCCTCGTCGCATGATCCTCCTTTCCCAGACTGGGAAATATTCATGTCATCATCATCGGCGGCTTCATACTCGTGATCCTGAGTAAACATGATATCATGCGGTTCATTCAGAAAATCTTTACCTTTTTTTGTAACCATAAGCAAACCGTAATTCTCAATATCCTTTTCAAGGAACTTGGCTACCAGGGCCTGCCTAATAATGGCATTCCAGAATTTCACATCCTTCTCGGAGCCCTCTCCAAAAACCTCAAGTTTATTGTGTTTATATGATTTTATTGACGTGGTAATATTTCCGCAGAGGATATTTGCTACATGATCTGCCTTAAACTTCTCCTTAACTGCCAGTATGGTCTCAATTAACAGCTGTAAGTACTCTTTCCCCTCGAATTGCTTTTTAGGGTGAACACAGTTATCACAGGTTTCGCAATTCTCCTCGTGGTACTCCTCCCCAAAGTAATGCAGCAGCATCTTTCTACGGCAAACCGATGACTCGGCATAGGAAACCGTTTCGAGCAACAGCTGCTTACCTATCTCCTGCTCTGCAACGGGTTTACCCTGCATAAACTTCTCGAGCTTCTGAATATCCTTGTAGCTGTAAAAGGTAATACATTTGCCCTCACCACCATCACGGCCTGCACGGCCAGTCTCCTGATAGTAGCCCTCAAGGCTCTTGGGAATATCGTAATGTATTACAAACCTCACATCGGGCTTATCAATACCCATACCAAAGGCTATTGTTGCCACAATAACGTCAACCTCCTCCATCAGGAATTTATCCTGATTACCGCTTCGTGTGGCTGAATCCATGCCGGCATGGTAAGGGAGCACCTTAATGCCATTTACCTTAAGCGTTTCGGCAATCTCCTCAACCTTTTTACGGCTCAAGCAGTAAATAATGCCCGATTTACCAGGGTTATTCCGAATGAACTTAATAATTTCACGACTTGTATTCACCTTTGGCCTAACCTCATAGTAAAGATTTGGGCGATTAAAGGATGATTTAAAAACATTGGCATCGAGCATGCTAAGGTTCTTCTGTATATCGTGCTGAACCTTTGGTGTTGCTGTAGCGGTAAGGGCAATAATTGGAGCTGTTCCTATCTCATTAATTATTGGTCTTATCCTTCGGTACTCGGGCCTAAAATCGTGGCCCCATTCCGATATACAATGCGCCTCATCAATTGCGTAAAACGAAATTTTTACCTGCTTAAGGAACTGAATATTTTCCTCTTTTGTAAGCGACTCGGGAGCAACGTATAGCATCTTGGTTTTTCCGCTAAGCATATCCTCCCTTACCCTTTGTATTTGTGTTTTATTTAGAGATGAGTTAAGAAAGTGGGCAATTCCATCATCGAGGCTAAAACCTCGCATGGCGTCCACCTGATTCTTCATAAGGGCAATTAATGGCGATATAATGATAGCTGTTCCTTCGCTTATTAGTGCTGGTAACTGATAGCAAAGCGACTTACCTCCTCCTGTTGGCATGAGAACAAAAGTGTCGTTCCCTGCCATCACACTTCGGATAATTACCTCCTGATTCCCCTTGAAACTCCCGAAGCCAAAATACTTCTTCAGGTTCTCCGTTAATGATATTTCTGATTCTGTCTTCACTTTTTGCATTGATAGTTAAAAGTTATACAACGCATCTCGTCTTTTTTCCACTCAAATAAAAAAAAACTACTTTTGTACTCTTAAAGATACGGCTTTTTTTACGCTTTTATTATCTTTTTTACTAATTGGGTATAAAAATATAAATAAATACGATGGGAAACACACAAATTGATATAAATCATCTTGCAATTGAAACCATTAAAACTGAGGCTATGGCTATTGAGAAAATGGCCAGCTTCATTGATGACGACTTTAGAAAAACCGTTGAACTGCTATATAACATTAAAGGACGTGTAGTAATTACCGGAATTGGTAAAAGTGCTATTATTGCTGAGAAGATTGTTGCCACATTAAACTCAACAGGCACACCCGCCATTTTTATGCATGCTGCCGATGCCATTCATGGGGATTTGGGCATTATTCAGACCGACGATATCATTCTTTGCCTTTCGAAAAGTGGCAATACACCCGAAATAAAAGTATTAGTTCCCTTAATTAAAAATATGGGAAATAAGCTTGTTGGAATTGTTTCTAACACCAGTAGCTATCTTGCCCAAAAGGCAGACTTTACCCTTAAGGCCACCGTTGATAGTGAAGCTTGCCCAAACAACCTGGCCCCAACATCGAGCACCACAGCGCAAATGGTTATGGGCGATGCTTTGGCTGTTTGCTTGTTAAAACTAAAAGGGTTTACACCCGATGATTTTGCCAGGTTCCATCCTGGCGGGGCCCTTGGTAAAAAGTTATACATGCGAGTTGCAGATATTATTGAGGACGGGCTAAAACCGTCAGTTCACCTAAACGACACAATTCAAACAGTTATACTTGAAATCTCCTCGAAAAGATTAGGAGCAACAGCAGTGGTTGATGATGAAGGGGATATTGTTGGGGTTATTACTGATGGTGATTTGCGTAGAATGCTCCAACAGAACAAACAGATTGACAAGCTAGTGGCCGGCAATATCATGACACCAAATCCTAAAACAATTAATAGTGACAAACTGGCTGTAAATGCCTTTCAGCTAATGGAGGAAAAAAAGATTACGCAGCTGCTAGTCACTTTTAACAAGAAATATATTGGCATGATTCACCTTCACGATATTCTCCGCGAAGGGATTATTTAATAATGAAAAAGATTAAGGCATGAGCGAACGTGATGAGATGGGGTTTCTTGATCACCTTGAGGAGTTACGATGGGTACTGGTTAGATCGGTAATTGCTATTTTAGCATGTGCAGTTGTCGCTTTTTTATTCTCCAACATAATATTCGATAGGCTCCTGCTCGCACCTAAAACCCCAGAATTTTTTACAAATAATCTGCTTTGCGATTTAGCTCAGAAACTAAACTCACCAAATCTTTGTATAAATGCTGAACCGTTAAATATTATCAATATAAACATGGCGGGGCAGTTTAACACCCACATTATGGTTTCGGTGTATGTGGGCATTGTTGTAGCGTTCCCAATTATCGTTTATCAATTCTGGAGTTTTATTAGGCCTGCGCTATACGATACTGAAAGAAAGAAAACCCGGGGTGCTGTATTTTATATCTCGCTGCTTTTTATAATTGGGGTTCTGTTTGGCTATTTTATAATATCACCCCTAACCATTCATTTTCTTGGTGGGTATAGCGTATCTGATGAGATTGCTAACCAAATAAACCTTACCTCGTATATCGGGTCGGTTGCGTCAGTAACGCTAGCAGCGGGACTTCTGTTTGAACTACCCGTACTTATCATCTTTTTAACAAAGGCAGGCATTGTAACGCCAAGATTCCTGAAGAAATACAGGAAGCATACCTTCATTGTAATAATGTGCGTGGCAGCCATTATTACACCTCCCGATATTTTAAGCCTGCTACTTGTAACCCTTCCTTTATGGCTACTTTTTGAATTGAGCATAAGCCTTTCGGCAAGGCTATACAGGAAAAAGATGAAGTTAGAAGAAGAGCAGGAAAACAGCTAGCGCCTAAGTTCAAAATTCTGACCTAGGTAAACCTTGCGGACTTCTGGATCGTCGGCCAGCTCATCAGCAGTTCCAGCTTTAAGTATATCGCCCTCAAAAAGGAGGTACGCTCTGTCGGTAATAGAGAGTGTCTCGTGCACATTATGATCGGTAATAAGAATCCCTATATTCTTATCCTTCAGTTTTGCTACAATTGTTTGAATATCCTCAACAGCAATAGGGTCAACCCCTGCAAACGGTTCATCAAGCAGAATAAACTTAGGCTCCAAGGCTAAGGCTCTGGCTATCTCTGTGCGACGGCGTTCGCCACCACTAAGCTGATTCCCTTGACTCTTTCTAATTTTATGCAAACCAAACTCATCAATAAGGCTCTCAACCTTCTCCTTTTGATACTCCTTGCTAAAGGAGGTCATTTCGAGCACAGCCTTCAGGTTATCCTCCACGCTAAGACTTCGGAAAACAGATGCTTCCTGTGCCAGGTAGCCAATGCCACGCTGCGCTCTTTTATAAACAGGCTCCTTGGTTATCTCCAGATCGTTTAAAAATATTTTCCCATTGTTTGGAGTTACCAGCCCAACAATCATGTAGAAAGTAGTTGTTTTACCCGCTCCGTTAGGTCCCAACAAACCAACAATCTCTCCCTGGCTAACCTCAACGGAAGCACCCTTTACAACAACCCTGTTTCCATATTTTTTTACCAACTTTTTGGTATGAAGCCTCATCCTATCCATATCAGTATATTTGTTACAAAAGTAAAAAAATAAGGATTAATCAGTTAGTCTATGGTATCTTTTAAGCATTTCAATGTTCCTTCGCAGGCTATCCCTTATTTATAATACACTGATTCTATGAAAACCTCAGGCCGAATGCTATTCAATACAATTAACTATTTAGCATGTATTTTGCAACATTGCTCTGCAGCACATCTTTAGAACGCTTAAATGTTTTTTAACATGTCTTGCTTGTATTAACAGATTCATAGACTGTTACCTATGCATCGGGCCACGATAATGAAAAATGCCGTTTTATTTTTTACAGCATAAAGAATATTCTCAAACATATTCTTTTATTTTTGCTAATATTTTTACTATGGAACATCTATTCATATTGATGATTTCTTGATTTAATAACAAAAATAACATTAACTTTTATGAGCAAAAGAAATGTAATAATTATTGGCGCAGCCGGAAGAGACTTCCACAATTTTAACACTTTCTTCCGTGACAACGAACAGTACAATGTGGTAGCATTCACCGCTGCACAAATTCCCGACATTGATGGACGTAAATACCCTGCAGAACTAGCGGGCAAACTTTACCCAGCAGGCATCCCTATTGTAGCAGAAGAGGAGCTAACAAAGCTAATTAAGGAGAAGGATGTACACGAATGCGTATTCTCATACAGCGATGTAGATTACCAGCACGTAATGAGAATTAGCTCAATAGTAAACGCAGCAGGTGCAAACTTCATGCTAATTGGACCAAATGAAACAATGGTTAAGAGCACGAAGCCGGTTATTTCTGTTGTGGCTACCCGTACAGGTTGTGGTAAATCACAAACCTCGCGTAAGGTTATTGAGCACCTAATGGAAAAAGGGCTTAAAGTGGTTGCCGTTCGCCACCCAATGCCTTATGGCGATTTAGTAGCACAAAGAGTACAGCGCTATGCAGAGGTTGAAGACCTTAAGAAGCACAAATGTACCATTGAAGAGATGGAAGAATACGAGCCACACGTGGTTCGCGGTAATGTAATTTATGCAGGCGTTGATTACGAAGCAATTCTTCGTGAAGCAGAGAAGGATCCTAGCGGATGTGATGTTATTCTTTGGGACGGTGGAAACAACGACTTCTCTTTCTACAAACCTGACCTAACTATTACTGTAGCGGACCCACATCGTCCGGGTAATGAAATTAACTACTACCCAGGTGAGGTTAACCTTCGCTTAGCCGATGTTGTTGTTATTAACAAGATGGACTCTGCTGCTCCTGAAGGAATACAAACTGTTCGCGAAAGCATAGCAAGCCGTAACCCCAACGCAATTGTTGTTGATGGCGCCTCTCCAATTTCTGTTGATAAGCCAGAACTTATCAAAGGTAAGCGCTGCTTAATTGTTGAGGATGGACCAACCCTAACCCATGGTAACATGAAGATTGGTGCTGGTACCGTTGCAGCAAGGAAGTTTGGTTGTAGCGAGGAAGTTGATGCACGTCCATACCTAGTAGGTAAACTAAAAGAGACCTATGAGATTTACCCAGAGATTGGTGCAATTCTTCCAGCCATGGGATACGGAGAGCAGCAGCTTAAAGACCTTGAAGCAACCATTAACAATACCGATTGCGATACAGTAATCATTGGTACTCCAATTGACCTATCGCGTATTATTAATATTAAGAAGCCTACAACACGCGTTTACTACGATTTGGCAGAAATTGGAAAACCAGATCTTAAGGGCGTACTTGAAGATTTTGTTAAAAAACACAATCTTAAATAATTAAGCTAATGCTTTTAAAAGCCACCTCAAATTTGGGGTGGCTTTTTTATTATAATACACTTTGGTAATGGAAGTTTTAATACTTTTAGGGCAGCTTTTTAAAACATCAATCTTTTTTTTATTACTAAAAAATAAGGGAGGTGTCAATTTTTAATCCATGCCAAAAATCAACAGGAATTTAACCGAGGGAAACATAAAGAACCAGCTATTCTCACTGGTTTGGCCTATGCTTTTCGGTATGATTGGCATGGTTATTTTCAACCTAGTTGACACGTACTTTATTGGCAAATTAGGTGTACAGCAACTGGCAGCAATTGGTTTCTGCTTCCCTGTTATCATGTTTATAAATAGCCTTTCGCAGGGTATTGGCATTGGAACCAGCTCATTAATATCAAGGAATATTATAACCAAAAGCCGAAAAGAGGTTAGCATGATGGCCAGTAGTGCAATTCTTTTAGGGCTAATAGTTGTTTTTGTATTTGTTGTTGTCGGGCTGCTTACTATTCGTCCTTTATTTGTCTCATTAGGAGCCAAACCCGATGTACTTACCCATATTAACAATTATATGAGCATCTGGTATTACGGCGTTGCTTTTGTTGTTATTCCTATGATCGGCAACAACATAGTTAGAGCCACAGGCGACACCTTTCTTCCTGGAATGCTCATGGTTACTTCAGCCGTAATCAACATAATACTTGACCCCCTTTTGATTTTTGGATATGGCCCATTTCCTGAAATGGGAATAAAGGGTGCAGCATTAGCTACAGTTATTGCCAGAAGCAGCAGCCTTGTGTTTATACTGATTGTGCTTATTAAAAGGGAGAAACTACTTACCGTGAAGATTGGAGAAATAAGAATTATTCTGAAAACCTGGAGTAGGGTAATTTACATTGCAGGACCTGCCGCTCTGAGCATGCTAATTACACCCATTTCTTTAGGTTTTGTTACAAAAATAGTTGCTCTGTTCGGAGAAGAAGCGGTAGCTGCTTTTGGTGTTGCATCAAGGGTTGAAATGTTTGTATTAATGGTTATAGCTTCGTTAGGTTCAGTTCTAATTATATTTATTGGGCAAAATATTAGTAAAAAACATTTTCAAAGAATTTTCAAATCGCTTGATTACGCCTTAAAATTCTCAATAACATGGGGTGTCATAGTTTTTATTGTGCTTCTTCTGTTTGCCTCAAACATTGCCTCCGTTTTTACTGACAATATTGAAGTGATTGAAATAACGAAAAAGTACTTTTACATAGTTGGGGCCAGCTATGGTTTTCAAGGCTTGGTAATGCTAAGTACTGCTAGTTTTAACGGGGCTAACAAACCATTCCCATCAGCAATATTCTCTGCTGTAAGAATGCTGGTACTGTATGTGCCTTTAGCATGGATTGGAGCAAAGTTAATTGGCATTAGAGGCGTATTTTGGGCTGGTTTTACCGCAAACGTGGTTGTTGGGGTATTAGCATTCTGGTTTTTGCACAGAACTATCAACAAAATTAGAATTGCTGAAACAAAACGGTAGCTCAAATTGTAGTATAGCATATTTAGATAGTATCTACTTAAATATTACAGAATGCTTTGCATTTTTTCAAATAGCACCAACCCATACTTTAACATTGCTACGGAGGAGCACTTGCTAAAGAATTTTAATGATGATGTATTTTTTCTGTACTCTAATGAACCATCAGTAATTGTTGGAAAGCACCAGAATACGCTCGCTGAGGTTGATTACCAATACACAAAGAAAAACGACATTAAAGTTATCCGACGATTATCTGGTGGCGGGGCAGTTTTTCACGATTTGGGAAATGTAAACTTCACATTTATACGGAACGGCAAGGAAGGCAAACTGGTTGACTTCAGGGGTTTTACCAAACCTGTCATTGGGTTGCTCCATGAACTTGGTATAGAGGCAAAATTTGAAGGTTATAACAGCCTTACAATTAATGGCAAAAAGTTCTCGGGAAATGCCGAGCATGTTTTTAAAAACAGGGTAATGCACCATGGCACAATGCTATTCTCCACTAACCTAAAAACCCTAGCGCAAGTGTTATACGTTAACAAAAACAGATACTCTCACAAAGGGATACAATCGGTTAGGGCAACAGTTACAAACATCAGCGAGCATTTAGCAAAAGAAATGCCCATTGATGCATTTAAAGCATTTGTGCATAAATTTATACTCAGGGAGTTTAATGGTACAAACCACCTATTTTCTACTGAAGATGTTACTACAATAAAACAACTTGTTAACGAAAAGTACGCAACCTGGGAGTGGAACTTTGGCTACTCACCAAGCTACTCTTTTAAAAGAGAGACAAAAAATTCAAAAGGGAAAATACAAATTACGGCACATGTAGAGAAAGGAGTAATGGTGAACCTGACTATTCAGGGGGATGGACTTACGCAAGAGGAAAAAAATCAGGTTTCGGATGTTCTGTCAGGAAAAACTCACAATCCCTTAACTATAAAACGAATAGTTGAAGAAACTACTTTAAGCAGTACAGACAAGAATATTGTTATTGAAAATTTGCTCTAGTCTTCGTTTCTGGTTGTATCTGCACCCGGGTCAAGCTCAAAGAAAACGTTCTCGTCAAGTATATGGTCAAAGGACTCTGGCTCCATAACGGAGGCAACCCTTAATGAGGTATCAAGGAAGAATAGCAACTCCTGATTCAAGGTTTCACCTGCTAAATTGGTTTCCTGAAACTTATGCGGTAAGATATAGCCCAAAAGATTGCCCTTGCTTCTCTCCATTATTGCCCGAAGGCTGTCCAGCTCTTCCGTATCACCTGTTTCCTTGCTTCTTGCCTCTTCCTCACTAATCTGAGTAGATAGCTGCAGTGTACGACTCGAACGCTCATATCTTGGAGTTAAATCTCCAAAAACTATGGGTTTGTAATGAGGGAACTCATTGCTTTTTAGCATCCATTCCTTTATAGCATCCTCAGCCTTATGCTGCTTTGTTAAGGTTTGGTCCTTATCGGACTTTTGACTTTTGCAACCAGCTATAAATATAGCAACTATCAAAAACGTCAGCCCTATAAAACTTACATTTGCTCTCATGTGCGTACTATTTAAAACTGCAAGTTAACAAAACCGCACTAATAATTATAATCAGCAGCCAAAAAAAAGCCCCGATTACTATTAAAAATAATCGGGGCAATGTTTCTATATAGTTATAGGCTACTTCTTCATCTCTTCTACAAAATACTTATAGAACAGGGGTATGGTCTCTATCCCTTTGAAGAACTGCTCCAGTGGGTAGTTCTCGTTTGGTGAGTGAATGGCATCTGCCTCAAGTCCAAATCCAATAAGGATTGATTTAATTCCTAGTATCTCCTCAAACGTACTGATAATTGGTATGCTTCCTCCGCTACGGTAAGGTATTGGCTTTTTGCCGAATGTATCTTCCATTGCTCTGCTTGCTGCTTTGTAAGCAGGATTATCGGTTGGGGAAACATATCCTTGTCCGCCATGTAGCACTTTTGCATTTACAGTAACGTAAGGTGGTGCAATTGATTCGAAATGCTTGATGAACAGCTCAGCAATCTTGTTATGATCTTGATGTGGCACAAGCCTCATGGATATTTTTGCTTGCGCTTTGGATGGAAGAACCGTTTTGGCTCCCTCGCCAATGTATCCGCCCCAAATTCCGTTGACATCAAGGGTTGGCCTAATTCCAACGCGCTCAAGGGTAGTAAAGCCCTTCTCGCCCCAAACCTCTTTTAGTCCGAGAGACTTTTTGTACTCCTCCTCGCTAAATGGAGCCTTAGCCATCTCTGCTCTTTCCGCTGGATCAACCTCCATTACATCATCGTAAAATCCGGGGATAGTAATATGGTTGTTCTTGTCCATAAGCGAAGCAATCATGTCGCTAAGAATATTAATTGGGTTTGCCACGGCACCACCAAACAGACCTGAGTGAAGATCCTTGTTAGGACCTGTAACCTCAACCTCAACGTAGGCCAATCCGCGTAGGCCAGTTGTTATTGATGGGTCATCCTTACCGAGAAGAGAGGTGTCGGAAACAAGAATTGCATCGGCTTTTAGCATCTCTTTATTCTGCGCAAGCCATTTACCAAGGTTTGGCGATCCAACCTCCTCCTCACCTTCAATCATAAACTTTACGTTACAGGGGAGCGTTTCGGTTTTAAGCATAAGCTCAAAAGCTTTGGTGTGCATAAAACCTTGCCCCTTATCATCGTCGGAGCCACGTCCCCATATCTTTCCATCCTTAATAACTGGCTCGAAAGGTTTGGTATTCCAAAGTTCAATTGGGTCAACGGGCATAACATCGTAGTGAGCGTAAACCAGAACGGTTGGAGCCGAAGGATCGATAATTTTTTCGGCATATACAACAGGGTGCCCATCGGTAGGCATTACCTGGGCTTTGTCGGCACCTGCTTTTAGGATAAGGTCTCTCCAATGCTCGGCACATTTTTGCATATCAGGCTTATGGTCGGCAATTGAGCTGATAGATGGAATGCGAAGCAAACCAAACAGTTCATCCAGAAACCTATCCTTGTTCTCTTCAACATACTTCTTAATGTAGTCCATAGTTTTGATTTTATTATTTATGACTAAAATTTCATTTTGTGCCGTAATAATAGGAAAATTTATTGAATATACCTAACCTACAGTATCTCTTTGAACAGGTTACACCTCACATCTACTGTGCTTTACATACTAAAAACATCTATATATTTTAAGACATTCCTTTGCTAATCCACATGCTTAGGTTTCTCGTTTAAAAGTTCAAAAGCCTCCTCCATCTCGTTATAAAACTTCTCGCCATAAGCACGAATAATAGCATCCTTTAAAAACCTAAATACTGGTACTCCTTCTTTCTCCCCCAGTTCACGGGCGGGTTCGCAGATGCTCCACTTATCGTAATTCAACGCGGTAAAATCTTTATATTTTTTTGCTCTAATGGGGTAAAGATGGCAAGATATGGGCTTGCGGAACTTCACCTTGCCATCAAAAAAGGCTTTTTCAATGGCACAAAACGTAATACCATCTTCTTCAATGGAGTACGCACATTCCTCTCCGTCTATTAAAGGGGTAACCATATCGCCCTCAAAATCCATAAGGGCAACACCTTGCTCTTTTATTGCCTTTTTTCCAGAGGGTTTTAAATATGGTTTAATATGCGGAATCTCTTGCTTAAGCAATTCTATTTCTGCCGGTTCTAATGGTGCACCGGACTGGCCATGAACGCAGCAGGCTCCAAGACACTCTGGTAAATCGCAACAGAAGTGCTTCTCAAAAATATCGAAGCTTAATATCTTATTGTCAATCTGAATCATTAAATACTACTCAAATAAATTAATCCTAATTATTAATTACCGCACATCAAACTATGAACACAAAACTTTACCGGTCATCTCATCAGGAATGGATATCCCCATGATGTTCAGGATAGTGGGTGCCACATCGGCCAGAATACCGTTTTCAACCTTCTTATACTTATCGGTAACCAGAATAATTGGCACGGGGTTTAATGAGTGTGCCGTGTTTGGTGAACCGTCCTTATTTACAGCGTTATCTGCATTGCCATGGTCGGCAATTATCATCACGGTATATCCATTTGCTTTTGCTGCATCAACAACCTCCCCTACACACTTATCAACCGCTTTAATTGCAGTTTCTATTGCAGAGTAAACCCCGGTATGGCCAACCATATCGCCGTTAGCGAAGTTAAGGCATATAAAATCATTCTTCTTACCGTTTATGTCATTAACAACCTCATCCTTCACCTCATAGGCACTCATTTCGGGTTTCAAATCGTAAGTGGCCACTTTGGGGGACTGGATAAGGATGCGGCTCTCGCCAGGAAACTCCTCCTCACGTCCTCCTGAGAAAAAGAATGTTACATGGGCATACTTTTCAGTTTCAGCAATACGCAGTTGCTTTAGCCCTGCCGATGATACAACCTCACCTAGGGTATTTACAAGATTCTCCTTTTCATATGCAACCCTCACATTTTTAAATGTATCGTCGTAACGAGTAAGTGTAACATAGTGAAGCGGCATGGTTTTCATACCATGCTCCGGCATATCCTTTTGGGTTAATGCTATTGTTATTTCCCTTAAACGATCGGTACGGAAGTTAAAGCAGATAACCACATCACCCTCATTTATTGTACCCACAGGGTTCCCGTTCTCATCAACCCTAACTATAGGTTTTATAAACTCGTCGGTTACGCCATTGGCGTATGACTCCTGCATAGCGTTAGTAATACTGGTTACCTTCTCGCCTTCGCCTTTTACCATAAGGTCGTATCCAACCTTAATACGCTCCCAGCGCTTATCCCTGTCCATGGTATAGTAACGACCAACCAGCGATGCAACAACGCCGTTGCTTTTTTTCAAATGATTCTCAAGGTTTTTAACGTAACCTAGTCCGCTTTGCGGGTCGGTATCGCGACCATCGGTTAGAGCATGAATAAAGACCTTATTTAAACCACGATCCTTGGTCATATCGCATAGTTTGTAAAGATGGGAATCCATTGAGTGCACACCGCCATCCGATACCAGCCCAAGGAAATGAACGGATACATTATTCTTCTTTGCATACTCAAACGCCTCTGTTAGCACGGGATTTTTATCAATATCGCCATCCTTTATCTCCTTGTTGATTTTCACTAAATCCTGATACACCACTCTGCCCGCACCAATATTTAAGTGGCCCACCTCAGAATTCCCCATCTGACCTTCAGGCAACCCAACATCCTCACCACTGGTACGCAGTTGTGCATTAGGATACTTTTGGGTTAAATCGTTCATGTTTTGTGGTTTTGTATTGGCTATCACATCCGTGCTATCACCTTTCCCTATTCCCCAACCATCAAGGATCATAAGTAAAACTTTGTTCGTGTCTTTCATAAATATTTAGTTTATCTGAACCTATTAAACAGTAATTTCCATTCTTTTGTTCCAATTAAAATTTAGGATACAAAAGTACAGGTTTTTAATTCATCAAATAAAAATTACAACCTAATGTTCAGCATACTTTTTAGGAAAAGCTCTACTAACCCCAAAAGCATGAGTAGGTGTCCTCTTGGATGATTTTAAAAAAATCCGACAACCCTACTACTTCTGGCTCTGGTTTATACTGCTCCCACTTTCCGCTCGCTCTCATCCAGTATATTCTCCAAACTCCATGCGATTTAATAAACTTTGCTCTCGCCCTTGGATGCTGTCTCATTTTAGAAGTATCATCCCACTGCGGATGAACTTCAAATATTTCAAGGATATTGTTAGAATAAGAGTAGCTTATATCAATCTTATCTCTTAGCTCCTTAGGTGGACGTATCGATTCAATGAATTGTTCAACCATTTTCTCATTAAAATCTACAATGGGGCTATCATCATCTTTTACCATACACAACAATTTTTATTTATATAACAATGATATTCAAATATTCTCTACCGACAAATTTAATCACTTTAATCGTCAATTAATAACAGCAAATTGAAAACACATTAATATTTGTTTTTTTTACTTCTGCCCCTTGTTTTGAATGGGGTGATATATTTATTTTGCTTTTTTATGATTGCTGCCCCCCCCTTATTTTTTATTCTATAAAAATATTATCATACATTTGCAAGATGTTTAACTAAAAAATAAAATAATGCCTCATTTACGATTTAAAGCTGTTGAAGAAGCTCTATCAAGAACATCACCTGTTTTTGATTTTCCAAAACAAAAAATTTCAGAACTATTTGGAATTAACGTTTTTGACACCGATAAGATGCAACGCTATCTTTCGGCAGAAGGATACCAAAGCGTTATTGAAGCTATTGATGAGGGCAGAAGAATTGATCGTAAAATTGCAGCACAGGTTGCCTCAGGGATGAAAGCATGGGCAATGGAACGCGGGGCAACGCACTATACCCACTGGTTTCATCCGCTAAATGGAGCCACAGCCGAAAAGCATGACGCCTTTTTTACATTCGGTAAAAACAATATGGCATTAGAATCATTTAGCGGTGATTTGCTGGTACAGCAAGAACCGGATGCATCCAGTTTTCCAAGTGGAGGAATTCGCAACACGTTTGAGGCAAGAGGTTACAGCGCCTGGGATCCTTCATCTCCTGCATTTATTCTGGACAATACGCTCTGCATCCCAACCATTTTTGTATCATACACCGGGGAGGCGCTCGATTTTAAAACGCCACATTTAAAGTCACTAGCTGCACTGGATAAAGCGGCAACATCAGTATGTACATACTTTGACAAAGAGGTGAAGAAGGTGCAATCTACACTTGGCTGGGAGCAGGAGTACTTTCTTGTTGATGAGGCTCTATACAATACGCGCCCTGATCTTTCGCTTACTGGCAGAACATTAATGGGGCATGCCGCTGCAAAGGATCAGCAGCTTGACGACCATTACTTCGGCTCAATTCCCGAGCGAGTGGGGCAGTTCATGCGCCAACTTGAGTTTGAGTGTTACAAACTAGGTATTCCTGTTAAAACCCGCCATAACGAGGTGGCTCCAAACCAGTTTGAATGCGCGCCAATTTTTGAAGAGGCTAACCTGGCGGTTGATCATAACCAGCTGCTTATGTCGCTTATGGAAAAGATTGCCCGCAAACATAAGTTCAAAGTCCTCTTTCACGAAAAACCTTTTAGAGGAATTAATGGTTCAGGGAAGCATTGCAACTGGTCGTTACTTACCAACACTGGCGTAAATCTTCTCTCGCCCGGTAAAACGCCAAAAAACAACCTGCAATTCTTAACTTTTTTGGTAAATACGCTTAAGGCTGTTCACGACTACTCCGCTTTACTTTTAGGAAGTATAGCAAGTGAGGGTAACACGCACAGGCTGGGAGCCAATGAGGCACCACCAGCCATAATGTCAGTTTTTATTGGCAAAACGCTTAGCAGGGTTCTTGACGAGTTGGAAGACAAGGTCCCTGAAAAAAAGATGACCCCCGACGAGAAGACCGAGCTAAAGCTTGACATAATTGGGAAGATACCTGAAATTCTTCTTGATAACACTGACAGGAACCGCACTTCTCCATTCGCCTTTACCGGCAATAGGTTTGAATTTAGGGCCGTTGGCTCATCAGCAAGCTGCGCCTCGCCAATGATAGTGCTCAACACCGCTGTTGCGGAGCAACTGAATGTTTTCAAAAAAAATGTTGACAAACTAATTGAAACTGGCTTAAAGAAAGACGAGGCCATATTCCAAAGCATCCGAAAGGTAATAATTTCATCAAAGCCAATTAGATTTGAGGGCAACGGTTACAGCGAAGAATGGATAAAAGAAGCTGCCAAGCGTGGCTTACCAAATATTCCCGACGCACCATCGGCATATAAAACGTTCTTACTCCCATCGTCGCTTGAACTTCTAATGAATAATAACGTGCTATCGGAACGCGAACTTCAGGCTCGTTACGAGATTAGAAACGAGATATTTATAAAAAAGGTGCAGATAGAAGCCAGGGTGCTTGCCGATTTGGCAATAAATCACATTATCCCAACTGCCCTTGCATACCAAAACATTCTTATACAAAATGTTAAAGGTATATCAGAACTATTCCCTGAAAAAAATGAGGGAAAGACCCTTGCTGCTCCACAGCTACAAACCATCAAGAAGATATCTGAGCATCTAAGGCATACCCGGGAGATGGTTAAAGAGATGGTAGATAAACGTAAAGCTGCTAACCAAATTCCAGAAATCCCCCGAAGGGCAGAAGTTTACTCAAACAACATCAAACCATATCTGGAGAAAATTCGATATCACATTGATAAGCTCGAACTTATTGTTGATAACCAGATGTGGCCTTTACCAAAATACAGAGAGTTACTATTTGTTAGATAACGGAGTAATTAATTATCTCATTATGAATAGATTTCTCTTATATTCCTATCATTTTCATAACTGAATTATATAAATTTAGAAATATTGTTTACTTTTACAAGGTTTAGCCATAATATAGTTGTATATATTCGCAATAAATTATGAGCTTTATTCGTATCAGTTCATTAAATAGGTAGGAATTGAAAATTGCTTTCACAATGAGATTTACAGCCAGAATTCTTCTTATACTAATATTTACAGGCATTAGCCTTGAGGGGATATCACAGTCCCGACATATCGAGAGAGCCGATGAGTATTACCAGGCCGGCGGTTATTTTGAAGCGGTAGAGTTATATAGAGAACACCTTGATAAAGTACCACGTGAGGACATGGGGCTCTACCTTCAGAGAATCGGCAACTGCTTCAGGATGATTGGAGATTCCAGACAGGCCGAAATCTGGTACTCTAAGGCAATTATGCGCGAAGCTCCCGACCCAAAGGTTTTTTACTTCTATGCCGAAATGCTTAAAATGGGCGAGAAGTATGATGAAGCCATTGAGCAGTATGAGAAGTACAAGGAGCTTGTACCCAACGATCCCATGGCCGATGTAGGACTAGAATCATGCGAACTAGCAAAAAAATGGAAGGAGAATCCAGCAGGTTACGAGATAGTAAACATGAGAGCCATTAACAGCAGGCAGAGCGATTACAGCCCCGCTTTCGCATCGGAGGATAACTCCATACTTCTCTTCACCAGCTCACGCGATGAAGCCACAGGTCGTAACTCCCACGCTGGAACTGGCGAAAAATTTACCGATATTTTCATTTCACAACGCGACCGCAGGGGCAACTGGAGCGAACCTCGACCCCTCGACGAAACCATTAACACTCCCTACGACGAAGGAGCCCCCTCCTTGTCGTCAGACTTCAACCAGCTGTATTTCACCCGATGCCGGGCAAGCAAACGAGATGCTCTTGGCTGCGAAATACTGGTTAGCGAAAAGAGGGAACAGGGCTGGTTAGCACCAGAACCAATCGCTATATCGGAAGACAGTATGGTTGTTGCCCACCCCTCAATATCTGAAGATGGGTTAACCCTCTATTTCGTGAGCAACATATCTGGAGGGTTTGGCGGTAACGATATTTGGCGACTTACAAGAACATCACCAACCGATAACTGGGGCGAGCCCGTTAATCTTGGCTCAAGTATAAACACCCCTGGCAACGAGATGTTCCCGTATATCCATCAGGATGGAACCCTATACTTCTCGTCCGATGGGCATCCTGGCATGGGGGGGCTTGATATTTTTAAAGCAACACCAAACGAAAACGACAACAGTTGGGAGGTTGAGAATATGCGCTACCCAATTAATTCCCCTGCCGATGATTTTGGTATAATCTTCGAAAGCGAACGTGAGGCTGGCTATTTCTCATCTCGAAGAAGAGATATTGGTGCTCGTGGTACCGATAACATCTTTCTTTTCTATCTACCTGAAATCAACTTTAACATATCAGGAAAAGTAAGAGATGACAAGACTGCCGATCCGCTTGCCAACGCTAATGTTCAGCTGGTAGGAAGCGACGGGCTAATTGCAAACGAAAAAACTGATAAGGATGGAAACTTCCGCTTCATGCTTAACCCTAATAACGATTATGTATTGGTTGCTTCACGAGAGGGCTATCTAAATGGCAGAGAAAGGGAATCAACCCGTGGGTTAACTGAAAGCAAAGAGTTTGAGGTGGAAATTACCCTTACATCAACGGATAAGCCCATTGAGATACCCAATATTTTTTACGATTACGACAGCTGGGAGCTAAGGCCAGAGTCAATGGCAGCGCTTGACAGGCTTGTTGAGATATTAAACGAGAACCCAACAATTGTTATTGAGCTGGGCGCGCATACCGATAGCAGAGGTAGCCTCGATTACAACTACGAGCTGTCGCAGAAACGTGCTCAATCAGTTGTAAACTATCTTATTGAGAGGGGCATTCCAACTGAACGGTTAAAAGCGAAGGGTTATGCCCAGTCGCAACCAAAGGTTGTTGACGAGGCGCTGGTTCAACAGTACCCATTCCTTCCTATGGGTGCAAAACTCGACAGAACTTTCATTGATTCTTTAGATTCGGAGGAGCAAAAAGAAACCGTTCATCAAATAAATCGTAGAACAGAATTCAAGGTGCTTAGTACCGACTATGAAGCCGATTAGATAAGCGTCAACGATGAAAAGAATTCTACTCCTTTCTGTTTTCACCTTAGCAATATCGTATTGCTTTGGGCAAAAAATTTACCAGGCCGATTCTGCTGAAGAGGCTCAGGTGATGGTTTATCCTGCCGATGTGCCCAACGATGCAGATCTTTGGGTATGCTTTGTTTGGGACGAAAGCGAACTAACACGCACCGGACTTTGGATGGACATGCGGTTTGATCACGAAGCAGAGGTTATAATCTTCTTTGTTGATGATGAGGAGGAGGCCGACCTGAAAATCTGGTTGGTTGACACCCAACAGGAGTCGAAATGGTTAAATCCGGAAAAAAAGAAGCTACTTGAAGTAAATAAAGATTAAACATAAAACGCCTTTACTCTCACCATGTCAGACAAACGTTATTCCCAGCGCGGGGTTTCCGCATCAAAAGAGGATGTACATGCAGCAATAAAAAATTTGGACAAGGGGCTTTTTGCAAATTCTTTCTGCAAGGTTGTGCCTGATATACTTACAGGTAGCGATGAGCATTGCGTTGTAATGCATGCCGATGGAGCAGGCACAAAATCATCGCTTGCATACATGTACTGGAAAGAAACCGGAGACCTTTCCGTTTGGCGTGGAATTGCTCAGGATGCCATTGTCATGAACATTGATGACCTCCTTTGCGTTGGCGCAACAGACCAGATTTTACTCTCGTCAACCATTGGGCGCAACAAGAACCTGATACCAGGCGAGGTGATTGGTGAGATAATTGCCGGAACCGAAGAATTCTGCCAGCAGATGCGGGAACTTGGCGTAAACCTTGTTCTTACCGGAGGTGAAACGGCCGATGTAGGCGATCTGGTTAGAACCGCCATTGTTGACTCAACCGTAACAACTCGCATGCGAAGATCCGATGTGATTGATAACTCAAACATTCGCGATGGCGACGTAATTGTTGGCCTATGTTCGTATGGAAAGGCTAACTATGAGAATGAGTATAACTCTGGCATGGGTAGTAATGGGCTCACCTCTGCCCGTCACGACGTTTTCAATAAATCACTGGCTGAGAAGTACCCTGAAAGTTACGACCCTTCAATAGATAAAGGGCTGGTTTACTCTGGCAAGTTCAATCTTACCGATACCGTTGACGAGCTGGGAATAACTGCAGGCAAAATGGTGCTTAGCCCAACACGCACCTACGCTCCCATTATTCAAGAGGTACTAAAACATTACAGACCAGTTATTCATGGTATGGTTCACTGCTCTGGCGGCGCCCAAACCAAGGTAATGAACTTTGTTGATAATCTTATGGTTGTAAAAGATAACCTTTTTGAAATCCCACCCCTATTCAGGATAATACAGGCCCAATCCAATACCCCATGGGAAGAGATGTACAAAGTATTTAACATGGGGCATAGGTACGAAATTTACGTTTTCCCCGAGTATGCTGAAGATATTCTGGCCATTGCCAAAGAATTTGGCGTTGATGCTCAAATCATTGGATCGTGCCACAGGCGCGACAAAGGGAATAAACTAATTATCAAGAGCGAAGCAGGGACCTTCTCGTACTAAGTTTTGTAATTTAGATAAACTTTAAAGACGCGCTACTTTTTCTTCAGTACCCCGTAAGACCTATTGAAACCTGCTAGTAAATTCCATACTGCATATCCACATGCTACACCCAAAGCGCCACCTGCAATAATGTCAGCAGGATAGTGAACCCCCAGATAAATTCTGCTATAGGATACAAGGAAGGCCCAAATTAGAATGGAAACTGAGAACCACTGCCGTTTGAAAATGAGCAGAAGGAAAACCGCAACTCCAAATGTATTCGCTGCATGGGATGATACAAAACCATACTTACCTCCACACCTACCCGATGCCAAATGAATCAACTCACTAATCTCAGGGTTATGACACGGACGGAGGCGCTCAAAAATATTCTTAAAAAGATGCACAGAGGTTTGATCTGCTAAGAAAACTACCAACCCAGCACCTAAAAGAGGCCAAAAAAAACGCCAACCAAACCTTTTATACATATAGAATATAAGCAATAAGTATAAAGGCAGCCAGGTGAGTTTTCCGGAAAAGAAAACCATGATGGGGTCAAAAAAAGGCGCATTCAACCCATTTAGAAACAGGAAAAGTTGGGTGTCTAACTTAATAATTGTTTCATGCATAAAAAAACTAAAATATAGCATTAATTTTAATATCTCAATTACCTATATATTACTTACCTCGGCTTCGCCGAACCTATCCTCAACATCGTCCAAAAACTCATCGAGGTACTGAATATCCTTCACGCGAAGCTGAAGGGATTTAACGCCCCTAAAATTATTCTCTGTAATACTATAGCATACACCAAACGATGTTCCTTTCTGAATCCCCTTGTAATACTCTGCCATCTGAAAAGCGATCCCCTGAAAAACTTTTGGGTTATCCTCCTGAATAAGCGCCAACTTAAGATGCTCCTTCTCAACACCAACCAAACGGCTATTGCCAGTATCATAAACATTTTCGGTTACAAATATGGGCGACATATTACCTGGTCCAAAAGGCTGAAACTGCTTTAATATTCTGAAAAACTTATCAGTGATATCGCTGAAATTAAGCCTAGCATCGATATCGATCTGAGGGATAAGCAGTTCAGGTTTAATGTGCTCATTTACGTAATTTTCAAATCTTTCAATAAAAACAGGCACATTCTCAACCTTCATGGTTAGACCGGCAGCATACATATGCCCTCCAAAATTCTCCAGAAGATCGGCGCAAGATTCAACCGCCTGATAAAGATCGAACCCAGGTACAGAACGGGCCGAACCCGTAGCGAATCCATTGGATTCAGTAAGAATAACGGTTGGCCTAAAGTACGTTTCAATTAACCTTGATGCAACGATACCTACCACCCCCTTATGCCATTGAGGGTTAAATAGCACCGTGGTTCTTTTATTTTGCAAAGCAGAATCAGATGCAATCATTCGCAACGCCTCATGGGTAATGCTTCTATCAATATGCTTCCTATCGTTGTTACAAGAGTTAACCACGGAGCCCATCTCATAGGCTATTGAGTCGTTCTTAGCACAGAGCAAATCAACGGCAGACTTGCCCGACTCCATTCGACCTGCAGCGTTTATACGTGGGCCGATCCTAAAAACTATATCGTCAATGGCAATTACATGGCTCTCAATGCCTGCAAGCTTTATAATTGCTTTTAGCCCCTTTCTGGGTGACTCATTAAGCTGCTTAAGTCCGAAAAAAGTCAGGATTCTATTCTCATCAATAACTGGGACAATATCGGAGGCAATGCTCACAGCAACCAAATCGAGATAGGGGTAAAGCTCATCAAGAGAGATGTTTTTATACTGGCAGTAGCCCTGTAGCAGTTTGAAGCCCACTCCGCATCCTGATAGCTCCTTGAAGGGGTATTCACAATCGAGCCGTTTTGGATCGAGGGCAGCAATAGCATCGGGGATTTTTTCAGCAGGTAAGTGATGATCGCAAATGATAAAATCAATCCCTTTGCCCTTGGCGTACTCAATCTTATCAACAGCTTTTATTCCGCAATCAAGCGCAATGATAAGGGTATAGCCATTTTCTGCGGCATAATCGATACCCGTATAAGAGATTCCATACCCTTCAGAATACCTGTCGGGAATATAGTTCCCAATATTGGAGTGCCGCTTTTGAAGAAAAGAATAAACCAACGCTACAGCCGTTGTTCCGTCAACATCATAATCGCCGTAAACAAGTATTTTCTCTCCTGATGCTATTGCTTTGTCAATTCGTGCTACCGCCTTGCCCATGTCCTTCATGAGAAAGGGATCGTAGAGATCTTCGAGCCTGGGCCTAAAAAACTTTTTGGCCTCCTCGTAGGTTTCAATTCCTCTTTGAACCAACAGGGTAGCAAGCACCCTGTCGAGACCCAAAGAATTCATTAAACCTTCTATTGTGCTGGGGTTGCCAGCTTCTTTATAGTTCCATCGCTTTTTCATCAAAACAATGTAGCCACCAGAGTGGCTATAAACTAAGGGCTATACAAAAGAAATGTCAAACACCTTGGCAAACTCGTCGTTCATGAGTTTCTGTACCGCTTCAAAATCCACCTTCTCTCCCAGCTCCTTCTCCATAGATGTTACGCCCTTATCAACAAACCCACAAGGGTTTATATAGCTAAAATAGTTCAGGTTGGTATTAACATTAAAAGCCAACCCATGCATGGTCACGAACCTGCTTGCACGCACACCAATGGCACAAATTTTTCTTTCCTTGCCAGGCACGCCCACATCAAGCCATACCCCAGTTGCGCCTGGCAATCTGTTTGCCACTATATCAAAATGCTTAAGGGTTCTTATAACAACCTCCTCAAGCTTGCTAATATATTCCTTCAGATTAATTTTAAGGATTTCTAAATCGAAAATTGGATATGCAACCACTTGCCCAGGACCATGATAAGTAATGTCGCCACCACGGTTAATATGGTAGTATGTTGCTTCAATCTGCTTTAGCATCTGGTCGCTAATAAGCAGGTTGTTATCCTTTCCGCTTTTACCTATTGTATAAACGTGTGGATGCTCACAAAAGAGCAGGAAGCCAGCATGGCTCCTTTCCTTTTCGTTTCTTGCAGTAAGCACTTTATCGAAAAGGTTCTCCTGATAATCCCATGCCTTTTTATAGTCAACTAAGCCAAGGTTTTGGAAATTTATGGGTTGCATTTATATGTAGTTGTTGTTTTTTCATTTTATTGATTTGGTAACTTTAGATTAGGAGCATCGTTTTTAAACGATTCCTCGGCATGGTATGATGATCTAACCAGCGGTCCGCTCTCTACAAATTTAAATCCCTTCTGCTTAGCTAAAGCCTTGTACTTTTCAAACACCTCGGGTGTAACGTATTCAGATACTGGAACATTCTCGCCACGTGGTTGTAGATACTGACCAATTGTTATTGCCTTGCAGCCAACTTCAATCAAATCGTCCATAACCTGCACCACTTCTTGAAAACTCTCCCCTAAACCAACCATGATGCCTGATTTAGAAAGGTAACCATTTTTTGCCACATAGCCAATTACTTTGAGGCTATTTTCATAGGTTGCTCGCGAGCGCACACTAGGCGTAAGCCGCCTAACGGTTTCAAGATTATGAGCAACAATGTCAGGATTTGATTTAAGGACAGTATCGATCTGTTGTGTATTACCTTTAAAATCAGGAATTAACACCTCAACCTTCGTTCTTGGATTCTGCTTTTTAACCTCCTTAATGGTATCGTGCCAGTGCTGCGCTCCGCCATCGGGAAGGTCATCGCGTGTTACGGAAGTAATTACGCAATGGTTTAATCCCATTATCTTAACTGACTCAGCTATTCTATTTGGCTCATTGGGATTAATTTCGGTTGGGGCGCCTGTTGTTGTAGCGCAAAAACGGCATGCTCGGGTGCAAACTTCGCCCAAAATCATAAAAGTAGCTGTTCCGTTGCCCCAGCATTCAGCAATATTTGGGCACATTCCGCTAGAGCAAATGGTGTGAAGCCCATGCTTCTTAACCATCCTATTAACGTTTGCATACCCCTCGCCGCTTGGCAATTTTATTTTTAACCACGAAGGTTTGCGCTCCGTATGTTTCCCTTCCTTAAAACTCATTTGAATTAAATATAATTTACAAAAATAACAAAATGAATTGGTAAATAGTATTAGTATATCACTTTAATCTTGAGTGCGCTATATCTTACTTTATTTTAATGCATTAAGATTTGACATAACGCAAGAGTAGCCTGTAAAATTTATACCTAAGCAGATATTGCATCTGCCACCTCATCCATTAACCATCGAGGTGTTGATGTGGCTCCGCATATGCCAACTGATTTGGCATTATTAAACCAACTGCTATTTATTTCGCTAACTGAACTAATAAAGTAGCTTTGGGGGTTTATTGATTTACAAACATCAAACAGCACCTTTCCATTTGAACTATTCTTACCACTAACAAACAGCACCACATCGTGCTTTGAAGCAAATTTTGAGAGTTCAGCCTTCCTGTTGGCAACCTGCCCGCAAATTGAATTATGTACTTTGAAATATGCTGGTTCACCTCCCTTGCTACTTACTTCAATATTTTTCTGAATAACTTTTGCAATACGCTTATATTCATCGGCATTCTTAGTGGTTTGGGCAAAAAGTTCGATAGGTTTTGTAAAGTCCAACCTGTCAACCTCATCAACACCCTCAATAACTATAGCCTGATTATTGGTTTGACCTAGTAAACCTACCACCTCAGCATGGCCCCTCTTTCCGAATATTACAACTTGCCCTCCTTGTGGCTCCATCTTTTCCCAACCTTCCCTTACTCGAATCTGAAGTTTAAGAACCACTGGGCAAGAAGCATCAATTAATTCGATTCCATTGTCCATTACCTTTTTATAGGTTTCAGGTGGCTCGCCATGAGCCCTAAGCATCAACTTTTTCCCTTTCAGTTCGCTTAAGTTATCTTTGGAAACAGTAATTAATCCCTTTGACTTTAACCTATTTACCTCCTCGCTATTATGTACAATTTGTCCTAAGCAGTATAAAGGTTCACCTTTAGACAGCTCTTTCTCAGCTTGAGTTATTGCATTAACCACGCCAAAACAGAATCCTGATTTATCGTCAATTTCTACTTTATATTTACTGCTTTTAGACATTTGCTGAATCAATTTATAGAGGAAACATCTTAACCTTGCTTTTAGTTTAGCTGTTGATTATTTTTGAAAAAACATCATCAAACCAAACCATTTGTTGTTCAACTGTCATATTTGAGTTATCTAGCACTATGGCATCTTTGGCTTGCTTAAGAGGGGCTACAGTACGGTTCCTGTCAATATGGTCGCGCTCCTCAATATTTTTCAAGATAGTCTCAAAATCTACATCTTGCCCCTTCTGTCTTAATTCATTTAACCTACGTTGAGCACGTATCTTGGGGTCAGCAGTCATAAAAATCTTCAGCTCAGCATTTGGAAAAACAACGGTGCCAATATCACGACCATCCATAACAATCCCCTTCCGCTCGCCCATTTTCTGCTGCTGCTGTGTCATCTTCTGACGAACAATAGGTAAAGCCGAAATGGGGCTTACCAGATTAGAAACTTTAAGCGAACGAATATCACCTTCAACCACCTCACCATTAAGTGTGGTAAGCCAACCTTCAGCATTTTTATCGGGAGTAAACCCTACTGTAATATCATTAAGCAACTGAGGCAGTAGCTGCTCATTCACACCGCTATTGTCAGCAATACCATTCCGGATACAGGCTAGAGTTACTGCTCTATACATTGCTCCGCTATCAATGTAAAGGTAGTTTACCTTTTTTGCAATCGCCTTAGCAAAAGTGCTCTTGCCACAGGAAGAGTACCCGTCAACGGCTATTGTTATCTTTTTACTTATCACTCCAGATTTTTTTGAATGTTATCGGAAGGTTCCCGAATACAGCAAATTTGCTAGAGGAAACTTCTGATTAATGGGGCAAAGTTAACCAAAAAAGACGACGTTTTACAGGTTGTTGCTTGTAAGAAACTCCTCAAGATTTGTGCTAACCGAAAAGTGGTTTGAGGCACCAGCAAGATGATAAGTAGCACGGCTATAATTAATATGGAACTTTTTAATTTTCACCCCTATTCCCCAGCTAAAACCTGCAGCCGAAGCAACTTCAGGGACTTTCAACTCGTTTCTGCGTTGAAAATTATAACCACCGCGCACATAAAAATTCTTTACAGGAATAAACTCTACACCAAGCACCAGGTGGCTAATCAACTCGTTTCCTGCTCGTTCAAAGAAACTAGCCTCGTATTCTTCAGGTTCATCAAAAAAGGAGATGGCTTGGGTTTCACGCTTATAATAGAGACTGCCAGTATTAATTTGCTGAAAGGTTATTGCAAACCTGAAAGGGGCATGCTGCAACTTTTGGCTAACTCCTGCTACAAGCTCAAACGGCATATCCTCCCATGTATCGGAAGTGTATGGCTTTATCATAGTTCCTATGTTTCTTGCCACTAAGCCTGCGGTAAGTAGCCTGTTTGGATGGTGATATGTAGCACCAACATCTGTACAAATACCAAAAGAGGTATATTGTTCAAGATGTGAATATACTGGTTTAAGGTTAATGCCAAAGGTGAATACACTATCTATGCTATAAGAATATAGCAAGTTAATAGCCATATCGTAACCTGTGAAAGAGCCTGTTACTTGACCAACTTCGTCGGCCTTAATAAAATCGCCATAGTCAACGTGCTGCATTCCGACACCAAATGTACCAACGCCTTCAATATGCTTTGCATAGGTTACAAAACCATATTTAATATCGGCAAAATAAGACACGTAAGTTAAAGATAAATTATTGCTAAGGCCCTGGTTTAAATGGGCAGGATTGTTTAGTACTATCCCAAGGTCTGACTCATCTAATGTAACTACTTTTCCTCCAAGTGCTGCATTTCTGGGAGTAATTGCCAGGTTAAGAAAACTATAAGCACCCCCTCCGCCAACCTGAGCCTGTAAGTTTTGGAGCAAGATAGGGAAAAATAATAGAAGAATGAAGGTGCGCCTATTCATGCCTTTTTGCAATTACTGAGAAAATTTATATCTACAAAACTAACAAATGTTAAAAATATTGCTTATTCCCAGCATATTATTATTCATAAAAATTTAGTGCCTTAAAAATTTAGTCTAATTTTGCACTACTAAAAACAAAGCAATAAAAAAGTTGAAATTGTGGTAAGAGAGAGAGAGCACGTTTTGTTCATAATCAATCCTGCATCAGGAACTGGAAAAGCAAATAAGCTACCCAACTACATTAACCAGGGCTTAGATTCAAGCAAATACATCCCAGAGATTGTATATAGTAAGGGGCCGCAAACCTCACAGGAAATTGCTAGGAACGCCATGCAAAATGGAATAAAAAAAATATTTGCTGCGGGGGGCGATGGAACTGTGAACGAAGTTGCCAGCGCATTAATTAACACCAATTGCATTTTAGGGATTATCCCTATGGGTTCTGGAAATGGATTTGCAAGGCATTTAAAAATCCCCATAAACTCGCAAAAAGCAATAAGCCTTATTAACCGCGAAAAAATTGCCATGATAGATTATGGCATTATAAACAGTACACCATTTTTTTGCACAGCAGGAACAGGATTTGATGCTCTTGTTGGCTATAAGTTTGACCAAACGAAAGGAAGAGGTTTTTATAACTACTTCAAAACTAGCGCAAGGGAATACTTCAGATACAAACCGCAACTTTACACGCTTATTGGTAATGAGCATATTATGGACAAAGAGGCTTTTGTTATAACCGTAGCCAACGCATCACAATTTGGTAACAATGCATACATAGCACCTGATGCTGACGTAACTGATGGGCTTCTTGATGTTACCATAATATCTCCATTCCCAAAGTACCTTTCTCCATCAATTGGCATTAAACTTTTTAATAAAAAACTGGGGAAAAGCCGGTATGTTGAGATATTTAGGACTAAAAACCTAACTATTAAGCGTTATGAAGAAGGATACGTACACTTTGATGGTGAGCCAAAGATTATGGGTGACACGCTTGATTTTAGCATACAGCATTTAGGGTTAAAGGTTTATGTGCCATAGCTACTCTCTCCCATAAATTTATTTCACGCTCCACTTTATGCGATCAACCACCTCAAAAACAATTGGGCAAATGGCAATGTTTTTTAATGTGATGTTAAAAATCTGTTGCATCCTTTTCCTGTTGGTATGAGGATACTCCCTGCAGGCTTTGGGACGACTTGGGTATATTAAGCATAAGTTCTCATCATCAAGAAAAGGGCATGGAGTTTCCCTAAAAGCGTAGCTTCCATCTTCATCCTCAAAAAGATACTTACTTAACACTTCAACTGGTTTCAATCCCAAAGCCCTGGCAATTCTATCAACATCACGATTAAGAACTATTGGGCTGATACTTTTACAACAATTTGCGCAATCTAAACAATTGAATTCTTGGAAAACATCATTATGTGCCGAGTGAAACAACTCATCGACCCTGCTGGACGATAATCTTTTCAGCTTTGAAAAAAACTTCTTGTTCTCCTTTGCCTTTGAATTGGCTAACTCCTTAACCCTATCTACCGACCTCTCCATTAGGCAACCTTCCTGGAATTAAACCCACTGGTTAAATAGGCAAACGTTCCCCTGCGGATTTGCGACATGAAAAGTCCAAAAACAACAATCAAGATTCCCAGGATTTTCGTTGGGGTAATCTCCTCGCCAAGCATAAAGTATGCAAAAACAGCTGTTAGGACGGGAATAGCATTTGTAAAAATATTGGCTTTGGATATTCCCAGATTTTTTATGGCATAGGTAAAAAAGATAAAGGCAAATGTTGACGCAAACACCCCAAGGTTTAGAAGAGGGATGATAACATCCCACGTAGGCACAACCTGAACAAACTGTTTAAAATCGAGCCAAAAAAACAGGGGCAGAAAAAAGAAGATTCCAATAAAATTCTGGTAAGCAACAATTGAATAAACGTTATACTTATCGGTTAACTTTTTAACCACGATGGAATAGCCCAGCCCTGAAACAACTGCCAAAAACAGAAACGCAACTCCCAGTAGATTCACATCAGTAAAATTAATTCCCCTATGAAATATCACAAACCCTACACCGACAACTGAAATCACTATCCCCAAAAAATTCATTAAGGTAATTTTCTCCTTTAGGTAAAAGTAAGCTCCTATAGGGCTAAAGAGCGGGATGGTTGCAATAATAACTGCCGCAAGGGTTGATGGAGTTAAGTTAACGCCACTACTCTCGCCAAAAAAGTAAAGAAATGGCGACAGGAAGCTTAAAAAGATAAATGTCTTTATGTCCTTCTTTCGAATCCTGTTTAATTTCCCTATTGAAGCAACCACAACAAAAAGCAAAATGCTTGAAATAATAAGCCGAAGCAACACCAAGGAAACAGGCTTGTACAGAACAAAAACCTCTTTATACCAAATGAAGGATAACGACCAAAAAACCATAGCAAAAAGTGCACTAAGGTAAACTCCGACCATTTTTTTACTCATGAGAATAGATTTTAAAGACAAAAAAATTGAATCGTTCGCTAAATCAAGCTAATTAAAAATGCGTTAACCAAATTCAAATATAATGGTTTAACATTTAGGCAGATTTTTATTTTTCACGAACTGTTAGACTCATTCCTTTGAAAAGGTTTGGCAAAGCTATCAAAAAATTAAATTTTAAGAACAAAGAAAAAATATTAGGCGTAAGATTAAATAAAAAACGATTGCGTTGCATTAAGTAAGCGTATCTTTTATTAATTTTACACTCAGTAAATTCACTCATGCATGAATAATCTTATTAGGCTTAGGCAAGAATTGCACAGAAACCCTGAACTTTCTGGTTCCGAACGCGGAACAGGCAAGCGAATAAGATTCTTTCTCAACCATTATCCACCTACACAACTTATTACAGGTATTGCAGGGGAAGGCATGGCTGCCATTTACAGCAGCGGCAAACCCGGGCCAACATTGCTTTTCCGTTGCGAACTCGATGCGCTGCCTATTCACGAAAGCATCAACAAACCATATGCATCAAACAGGCCTGGCGTTTCTCATGCATGTGGTCACGATGGCCACATAGCGATGGTGTCTGGACTTGCTGAGGAGCTTACAAAGAACCAGATAGACAGAGGCAGGGTTATCCTGTTTTACCAACCAGAAGCTGAAAATGGTCAGGGAGCATATCAATGCATCAAAGAGCTGGTAAAACATAAAATCCATCCAGATTTTTCCTATGCCATTCATAACATGCCAAAATATCCTCTTGGTAGCGTTATTTTAGCTAAACACACCTTTGCCTCGGCATCAAAGGGGCTTGTGTTTAAACTCATTGGCTCAGATTCTCATGCTGCCTACCCTGAAAAAGGGAAAAACCCATCACTGGCCATTTCTGAAATCATACAAGGTTTTCATAAGATCACCGAATCAAAAGATTTCTTGAATTTTGTAATGCTCACCATTATTCACATTAAAGTTGGCGAAGTGGCTTTTGGCACATCACCAGGGTATGGAGAGATTATGATTACCCTTCGCTCGCATGAAGATAGCGACATGAAGTTGCTCTCAGAAAGAGCCACATTGCTGGTTCAGTCGTTAGCCATAAAGCACGAACTTAACATTGAAACTTTAATAACAGATGATTTTCCGGCTGTAACCTGCGACCCAAAACTAACTGAAGAGGTTAACTCCATTTCAAGCAAGCAAAAAAGGGAAGTCATTTATCTAGAGGAACCCAATAGGTGGTCCGAAGACTTCTCTCACTTCGCAATAAAAGGACCATCAATCCTTTTTGGTTTGGGCACTGGAGAAGATATGCAGGATTTACACAGCCCTAATTTCGATTTTCCTGATGAAGCTATAGAGCATGGAATTAATATTTTTAATTCTATAATCACGAAACATCTGCGATAAGACATTAGTAATTATTAATAAAAACACATAATTTCATATTTTTATTTAATTAGGAGATTGTTCCCATGCCTATTAACTATAATTTAGTACTTTTGCCAACTGAGTTATACAGCAGCCAATTTAAGTAGCACAAAAACAAGGATATAAATTAATGGAAACCGTTAAACTTTGGGACAAGTATTTTAGAGTTAGCTACCCTGCAAGTGAAATTAAAGCTGATATTGAAAGGTTAGCAAAAGATATTAATAATGATCTAAAAAGCGAAACCCGCCCCCTTTTTATCAGCGTCCTTAACGGTTCGTTTATATTTACAGCCGATATTATAAGGCTCATAGAATTTCCTTGCGAAGTATCGTTCATCAAGTTAGCATCCTACGAAGGAACTGAATCAACAGGAGCAGTTAGTGAGCTAATTGGCCTGACAGAAAACATTGAAGGCAGAACAATAGTTATACTCGAAGATATTGTTGATACAGGTATTACCCTCGGGAAACTAATTGACACCTTAAAAAAGAAGAATCCTAAAAGCATAAAAATAGCAACGCTACTTTACAAGCCTGAGTCGTACAAAGGGAAGGTAAACATTGACTATGTTGGGAGAAAAATCCCCAACGATTTTATTGTGGGTTATGGTCTTGATTATGATGGCTTGGGTAGAAATTTAGCCGATATTTACACACTAATTTAAACCAACAAACTGGATATTTACATAACCCTAAATAGCCATGCTTAATATTGTACTATTTGGCCCTCCCGGGGCAGGTAAAGGCACTCAATCGGAAAACCTGATTAAGAAGTTTAACCTAAAGCATCTTTCAACGGGCGAAATTCTTCGAACTGCCATCAACAAGAAAACCCCATTAGGACTTGAAGCAAAAAAATATATGGATGGGGGTGAGCTCGTTCCTGACGAGGTAGTTATTGGCATAATTGGCAGGTGCTTAGATGAGTTTAGGGATAAAACCAACGGATTTGTTTTCGATGGTTTTCCAAGAACAACCGTTCAGGCCCGGGAACTTGACGATATGCTATCGGAAAAGGGCACATCCATATCCCTAATGATTGCACTAGAGGTGGATCATGAAGAGCTTGTAAGCAGGCTTCTAAACAGAGGAAAATTCAGTGGACGCCCAGATGATCAGAATATTGAAATCATAAAAAACAGGATAAGCATATATAACGAGACTACCCGTAATGTAATGGATTACTATAAAGCGCAGCAAAAGTTTTACGGTATAAATGGTATGGGCACAATTGATGAAATTTTTCAAAGAATATGCAGTACCGTTAACAAGTGTATTGAGAATAAAGTTTAGAACACAATCACAACTTACATATTATTATTCACCACCTCTATCCTTACTAGATATAGAATATACATTTAGGAAACATGGCATCATCAAATTTTGTTGATTACGTAAAACTATTTTGCCGCTCCGGCAAGGGAGGACAGGGCAGCGCACATCTCCGAAGGGAGAAGTTTGTGCCCAAAGGCGGCCCCGATGGTGGTGACGGTGGTAGAGGTGGGCACATCTATTTAAAAGGGAACAATCAGCTTTGGACCCTGATTCACCTTAAATACCAGCGTCATATTTTCGCCGGGAATGGTGAGCCCGGAGGACGAAGCCGCAGTTCAGGTGCCGATGGTAAAGATATTGTGCTAGAGGTTCCAATTGGCACCATTGCACATGATCCCGAAACAGGCGAAAAACTTTGTGAGATTACAGACCACGATCAGGTTGAGGTACTCCTCAAAGGAGGAAGAGGCGGCTTAGGAAACTGGCACTTCAAATCAGCCACAATGCAAACCCCCAGATTTGCTCAGCCAGGAGAGGATGGCATTGAAAGCGCCATAGTGCTTGAACTAAAAATACTGGCCGATGTAGGATTGGTTGGGTTTCCAAATGCAGGTAAATCTACCCTGCTATCAACCATTACCGCAGCAAAGCCCAAAATTGCAGACTACCCATTCACAACCCTTGTCCCAAACATTGGTATTGTACCTTACCGAAATAACCGTTCATTTGTTATTGCTGATATCCCGGGAATTATAGAGGGTGCCCATGAGGGCAAAGGTCTGGGAATTCGCTTTTTAAGGCATATTGAGCGTAACGCCATGCTGCTTTTCATGATACCCATTGACAGCCCAAACATAAAAGAAGAATACGATACGCTTCTAAATGAGCTGGCCCTTTTCAACCCCGAACTCCTTGATAAAAAGAGACTACTGGCCATTACTAAAAGCGACATGGCTGATGACGAAATTATTGAAGAGGTTAGAAAGGAGTTGCCAAAGGTTGAAACAGTATTTATCTCATCGGTATCGGGACAGGGTATCTCCAATCTAAAAGATATTCTTTGGAAAGAACTAAATAGCTAGAAAAGCCTTCCTAGCCTCTTTCTAAATCTCGCTTACCATTAACTAATGGAAACCATACTGCGACCAAACCGGGTAAAGCAACATTTAAAATCCATATTAATAAAGTTGCTGCTGCTATTCCCATGGGGCTATTCCATATTGCTCCAATAAATAGAATTGCAAAACCCGCCCTTACCCCGGCCTCTCCTATTGCTAAAGACGGAATTACGCTTGCAAACAGATACGTAGCAAAAACAGCCGCATAAACAGAAAGAATATTGCCATTAAAACCAAAATAATACAGCAAAATTACAAACTGAGTAGTAAATACGGCATAACGAATAAAACTCAGCGAAAGAAGGGCTAAAACCCGTGTGGAAGAAATGTAAAAAACGATTGACTCACCATGTAAAATTCTTTTAATAAACTCTATTCTGGTGAGGAACTTTAAAACAACTCTAAATTTAAAAACCAAAAACAATACAGCAATGGTTGCAATAGCTAAAAAACTTATAACCCATGGATTATAAATAGTAGAAGACAACTTAAATTTAAAACTACTGACCAAAAAAGCCAATCCTACAAAACCAAACAATAGCGTTGCCAGCTGCTGAGTCATCCCACACAAAATTGATAAAACAGCAGCTTTGCCCCTTATATCGTGAGGAACCATTGCCATTCTACCTATGGGTTCGCCTGTTCTATTTGGTGTAAACAGACCAACACCAACACCATACCAAATTGTTTTAAGGGCATAAATAAAATGGGGTCGCTCTTTTTTATTAAAAGATAGCTGCCATTTAATGGCCTCAAAACCCCATGCAATGGGCATCAACAAAACAATAATTACTAAATAACACCAATTGTTATTTCCTTCAGACTTACTAAATTGAGAAAGTACTCCCTCGTTAATCTGCCCATAAAGTTTAAAAAAAACAAACCCGTAAGCAGCAACAACCACAAAGATTTTGAAGAGCCGCAATGTATTTCCAGAAAACTTAATCAAAGTAGTATTTTTAGCAAAATTAAATATTTTAAAACAATCTCTATTATTTACCAAAGAGCCATCAGAGTTTTTTATTACTTTTACTTAGTTAAATCCAATAAATTAAGAGCCATGAGAACTCTTCAACTATTATTGATTTTTATAACCATCATCCTTTTATCATGTACCGATACAAATAAAAACAACAGATCCACCGATACTTTTGAAGGCGTTATTATTGTATCACATAAAACCGATAACACAATACACATCATTGAGCGTGAAACAGGAGAAACCCTCAACATTCTTAAAACAGGTATTGAGCCTCATGAAGTAGCTGTGTCCGACGATGGTAAACTGGCGGTAGTTTGCAACTATGGAGACAGGAAAATAGCTGGCAATACCCTTTCTGTTTACAACCTAGAGCATGCTACGCTTATTAATACTATTGATTTGGGAGAACATGAGCGCCCACATGGAATGCAATGGATTGATGGAACAAAACGTATGCTGGTAACTGCTGAAAGCACCAACAGCCTATTAATTGTAGATATTGAAAAAGCAAAAATAATAAAAGCCATTGGAACAGAACAGCCCGTTTCGCACATGGTTGCAGCCACACCTAATTATACCAGAGCCTTTGTTCCCAGCATTAGTACAGGAAACGTTACGGTTATAGATCTACAAACCAACTCAATTATTGACCAGGTATATTCAGGCGAAGGTGCCGAGGGAGTTGCCGTTTCTCCTTGTGGGGAAGAACTCTGGGTGACAAATCGAGCCGACAACACGTTGAGCGTTTTTAACACAAAAACCTTAGAGAAAACTCATACGCTAGAATGTGGAGATTTCCCTATCCGCATTAAGTTTACACCAAATGGCAGCAAGCTGCTCGTAAGCAACGCTCAATCGGCAGATGTTGCAATTTTTAACACGAAAGAAAAAAAACTTATTACAAAAATACAGCAAACCGTTCCGCTTCCAGAAGAAACTGAAGAAGAGCGCTTCTTTGCAGATGAGTTCAAAGACAGCTCAATACCTATAGGTCTTGTTATACCTCATAATAAAACAGCTTATGTAGCCAACACAAATGCAGACCTAATAAGTGAAATCTGTTTGGATAAAATGGAGATTACCAGACACTTCCCTACTGGTAAACAGCCCGATGGTATCAATTACTCTCCTTTTTTACCGAAATCACCAAATTAAAAACCTAAAGAACCATGAATAAATCCAATAAGGTCGATTTTAAATCTTACCTAAACCTCTCCAAACTTCAGCAATTCTTATCAAAAGATATTTGGAGCATTCAGCTAAGCGAGTACCCATTGCCTCGCAGGTTATTGTTTAAATCGCTACGGATTATAATATTAGCCTACAGAGGCTTTGTTGAAGATAGGGTGCTGCTCCGTGCATCAGCACTTACATTTTACACGCTCATGTCAATTGTTCCGGTTCTGGCAATGGGGTTTGGAATTGCCAAGGGTTTTGGCATGGACAAGTACTTAGAAAAGCAGCTCATTGAGAACTTTCAGGGGCAGGAAGATATCATGAATCAGCTTATTGGGTTTTCAAACTCACTTCTTGAGAATACTGGTGGGGGGCTTATTGCCGGGATTGGTGTAATGGTTCTCTTCTGGTCGGTTCTAAAGGTTTTTGGGCATATTGAGCATTCCTTTAACGACATTTGGCAAATTAGCTCAGCACGCCCATTTAACCGAAAGTTTGCCGACTACCTTTCAATGATGATAATTGCCCCAGTACTTATCATTGCATCAAGCGGACTTAATGTATTTATTGCAACTCAAGTATCCGATTTGTCTGCAAGAATTGAACTGATAAGCTACGTTGCTCCTCTAATAATGTTCTTGCTAAAACTTACTCCGTATGTAATAGTTTGGATAGTCTTCACGCTAATGTACGTAGTAATGCCCAACACCAAGGTGAATGTTCTCTCGGGTTTAATTGCAGGTGTTATTGCAGGATCGGCATTCAGCGTTACCCAATGGGTTTACATTGATCTTCAGGTGGGCGTATCAAAATTCAATGCAATTTATGGTAGCTTTGCTGCCCTCCCGTTATTCTTGGCTTGGGTACGCATTAGCTGGCTTATTGTGCTGTTTGGAGCAGAGATTTCGTTCTCTCATCAGAATCAAAATCTATATGAATTTGAGAGAGAAACCGAGGATATAAGCCATAGGGCGCAACAAGCGCTATCCCTCCTAATACTTAACCGCATATTCTCGCGCTTTACAAAAGGTGAGCCAGCATACACCACACAACAAATATCAGGTGAACTTAAGCTCCCTATACGCTTAGTAAGTAGCCTGCTAAATACTTTAGTAAACTGTAATATACTTGCTAAAAGTTACACATCACAACCCAAGACCCCTGCATTTCTGCCTGCTCAATATATTGATACATTTACCGTAGCCTTTGTTTTAAATAAGCTTGATACTGATGGGGCTAATATTACTCTAGATAATCCTAAACTTGAAAAAATTAACAAAATTCACAAAAAATTTATTGATAGCATATATGAACACTCTGAGAATGTTCTGGTAAAAGATTTATAGCTAATTAAATCAAGTAATCCCAAGCCTGTGCCCCTCCTTTTCTTAAAATCATTGTAAGCAAACAAATGGGATATTTATAAAGATAAAGGCCTCTATACTTCATGATTTTGCAAAGTTTTAAACATAACATTCTAGTATCGTAAAGTATTCACAAAGCATCCCCCTAAAGCCCAGAGCAACTTGATAAGATAAGGAGAGGAAATGCAGCTGAGAATCGATACAGCACTTAAATTACTTGCTAACAATGAATATCATGACTCTCAATTTAATCTATAGCCAAGTGGTCTGCCACCCATAATACACAGGAGAAATTACACATAAAGCATAGTCGTTGGGCGCTGACTGCTCGCTTATCTTCATCACCGCTCCTGCCTGCTACAAGGGTACTGCCACCTCAAGAGGGGCAACGAGAGGTGGAATTATGTTCCAAACATCAACCTAACCGTAAAGATGCTATTCTCAAGGATGTTGCAATGGTAGATGGGCATCAACTTCGCCAATAATTACCTGGCACAAAGCAGCTGAACAACTGATGATAACATGCATAAACATTTCCCTCAGAAAGAATGGAATGGGCACGAATGCTTCGTATTTGAGATTACTCCCAATCCTGTTGCCCCCATTGTTTACGAAAAAGTATTCTACTGGGTATCAAAAGAGCATTATCTACCATTTGGATTTAGGATTAATTATGGCAACATATCCAGAATACAATTTTCTTAAAAACCTGTAGAAAACTCAAAAGAGAGTATAGGGGTAACTTTAGCATCTGGAACGGGGGACTTGCAGTAATGACACTTCTCGACATTGAAGCATTCTTTATCTCGCCCACCGCAATATACTCAGTAATACAAAATTTTGACATGGAGGTAGTAGGTCAATTTTTTATGGGCTTCGAGGGAATTATTTTCTATAACACTGGCTCAGCAATTTATTTATCACTTCAGTATTCTTTTAAATCATTTTAACATTAAATAA